>JAISED010000073.1 GCA_031264295.1 Eubacteriales Family XIII. Incertae Sedis bacterium
GTCGAAGACGAAGCCCGTTACGTTGCGTCCGCTCGTATCAAAAAAACCATACTTTTGCTCATCATTCAACACTCGGCAAAAGCCGTCATAATAGCACAAGTACATATCAACCGACAGCATAACCTTGCCTGATGCGTCAATAATTTCAGACTTACCCGCACGCTGCAAATCGAAGTCCCCGGCGCCCTGTCTTCCGGCTTTATTGGTTATAATATATCCATTATCATTGCCGACATAGATACTACCTCTCGTAGGGGCGATTATCACAGTTCCTTCATCGTCAACAACACCAAAATAGTAGCCGTCAGCGCAGCGCCTACTACTCGTTCTCAGGGACGTCAAAAACCAGCGGCCACTTTGTCAGCAATGTGTATGAATTGTATTCTTCAGCGGATACGCCCTTGCCGAAGGCGATGGCGGCATGCCCCCAGTACACCGGAATGTATATCACCTCTTCCTGCGCGATCGAGTTTGACTCTATTATCAGATCTATCTGCTCCGAAAGCGACGATGTTTCATTCACCCTCGCCGTTATCTCCGCCACCTTGCCGTTGTACCAGTTAGCAGGGTTTGTACTCATACCCCTGGCGTCAAGCAGCCAACTGGTTATTTCCGCCGGTTCCGCCGATGTGGGTACGTAGATCATCCAGGCCATACCCTGATTTCCGTCGCCCACCTCGCTCAGCCACTGTACAAGCGATATCTCCTTGACCTCAAGGTCTATGCCCAGTTCACTAAGCTCCCCGGCAATATGGCGAGACACCTTGCCTACATTCTTATAGCTGTTGGGATAGGTAATCGTCGCAGAAAATCCGTCGGGAACCTTTGACAGCGCTAATTCTTCTTTCGCCTTTGCCATGTCGTAATCGTGATGAAATACCTCACTGAGTCTTTCCGCAGCCGTCTCACTGTCGAGAAGCGCGGAGAACTGCTCAGGCGATGATATCGCGGTGGCGACCTGTCCGTGACCTCCCAGCAAGTCGTTTACTACCGTTTCCCTGTCAACGGCGTACGCGATCGCCCGGCGAACATGTATGTCGTCAAAAGGCTCGATAGACGTATCAAAGGTTATGCCATGATATGAACGATCGGGCAAGAATTTCAGTGCGGCGCCTTCCACCGCAGCCCATTGTTCGGCGTCTTCCATCGGCACATTAATTGTAAAATCCGTCTCGCCCCTCTGAAACGCCGAAAACCGCGCGCCGTCGTCCTCAAAAAAGTCAACACGAACAGTACCTATTCCCGGTATCCCGCCCCACCATGTATCCACGCGCTTGAATATTACATGAGAGCCTGCTTCGAACTCCACCACCCGATAGGGACCGGAGCCGAGTATGAGATCCTGCGGCGAACCCACAGTCTCCGCGCTCTCTGTGAATGCCCTGGATGTAACAAAAAGCCCGCCCGTATTGGAAACCGACCATAGAAATCCCGTGTGCGCGCCATCAAGTGTGATAGTAACTTCATATTCTCCGGTTTTTTCTACATCATTCAAATAGCTTGGGAAATAAACAGAAGTTGCAGGCGATAGTATCGGATCGCTCGCTCTTTGGACACAGTAAACAACATCGTCGGCAGTGACAGGAGTTCCGTCCTGAAATTTAGCGTCTTCACGTATCTTAAACCTCCACACTGTTGCATCCTCGTCCTCCCAAGATTCCGCCAAAGCCGGTTCGATAGAACCGTCGTCGGAGATCGAAACAAGACCTTCTTGAACGATTGAGGCCACATAATAGTTGAAAACACCCGCTTCCTGATTAACGTCAAGCGTAGATAAAGAACCCGGCAGAGCAACACGAAGAATCTTACTTCCCGCTGCCCAGCCATCAAGCGTATCGCTTTCCGTATCCGCTCCGCAAGCGCCAAGAGACATGGCAATCAAGACGATTGCCGCAACTGACAAAAAATATCGCATAACTAATCCCCCCTTTTGTGAAAATAATGTCAAAATAAACTTCCCCTTAAACGTAATTATATCATAATTTGTGAAATTTTCTAGTACTATATTAATATTTGTCGATTTTTATTTACATTTTTGTTTACTTTTTGTTTACGCCTGAGCGTTCTTTTTCACCCCTTATGCCTATCGGCGCACACCGTGTCCCGCGCGTACCGCGTTCAATGTCGCGATAAGCGCCACACCGACGTCCGCAAACACGGCCTCCCACATTGTTGCGAAGCCCGCTGCCGCCAACAGCAGCACAAGTCCCTTTACACCGAGCGCGAAAAATATGTTCTGCCATACGATACGGTGCGTATTCCTGGCGATATCTATCGCCACAGCCAGCTTCGACGGTTCATCGTTCATTATCACCACGTCGGCGGCCTCGATAGCGGCGTCAGAACCCACTCCGCCCATCGCAACACCTATATCCGCTCTGGCAAGCACAGGTGCATCATTGATTCCGTCCCCGGCGAACAACACCTTCTTGCGATTCTTCGGCCTATCAAGCGTCTCCTTAGCGGATATAATCTCTTCTATTATATCAAGCTTCTCATTTGGCAGCAATTCCGCTTCTACTCTGTCTATGCCGAGGCTCTCGGCTACGCTTCCGGCTATACGTCTATTGTCGCCTGTCAGCATTATTATCTTATCCACTCTGCGCTTTCGCAGCTCATTTATTGCCGCTGCACTGTCCCTTTTCACCCTGTCCGCTATGATTATAGCTCCGCAGTATTCCCCGTTCTCGGCTATATACACGACCGTTCCCGCGCATTCAAGTTCAGGCGCCTGCACGCCGTCCGCCTTGAGCAAGGCTCCGCTCCCAGCAAGTATCACCTTCCCGTTCGACGACGCTCGAACCCCGCGCCCCGCGATCTCTTCGATCTCAAGTCCGCCTGCCGGGTTCTCCGTCCCGTTCGCTGACACACGCGCCCCGCGCCCCGCGATCTCTTCGATCTCAAGCCCGCCTGCCGGGTTCTCCGTCCCGTTCGCTGACACACGCGCCCCGCGCCCCGCGATCTCTTCGATCTCAAGCCCGTCTGCCGGGTTCTCCGTCCCGTTTGCTGCGGCGTCATATGTCTCGCAGATGGATACGGCTATAGGATGGGTTGAATGGCGCTCGGCAAGTGCGCCGAGTCTAAGCACATCTTCTCTGCTTCTGCCGTCCGCCGGTAATATCTCCACTACATTAAATTCACCTTCCGTGAGGGTTCCGGTCTTGTCGAACACTACAGTATCCACCCGGTTCAAAGCCTCAAGGAAGTTTCCGCCCTTTACAAGCACCCCTCTTGACGAGGCAGCCCCGATACCGCCGAAGAAGCTCAGCGGAATTGATATTACAAGGGCGCAGGGGCACGATACCACCAGGAATACAAGCGCCCTGTATATCCAGTCGGCAAAGCTGCCCGCCCCGGCAAGCGGCGGCACTATAGCCAGTAAAACGGCCACCCCAACGACAGCCGGCGTATAATAACGCGCGAATGTCGTGATAAAGTTCTCTGTTTTGGCCTTCCGCCCGCCTGCGGACTCAACCATTTCTATTATACGCGACGCTGTGGATTCGGAAAACGCCTTTGCGACCCTCACCCTGAGCAAGCCCTGTCCGTTAACAAAGCCCGACAGAACCCGATCCCCTTTCTTCACATCACATGGCAGCGATTCGCCTGTCAGCGCCTTCGTATCCATTGCGGACACGCCGTCCTCAACAACACCGTCTAGCGGTACGCGCTCGCCCGGCTTTATGAGAATCAAGGCATTCACCTGGACATTCTCAGCCGCAACTTCATCGAAACTCCCGTCCTCTCTGATAACATTCGCCGAATCCGGCCTTATATCCATAAGCGCGGATATTGACTTTTTCGAGTGACGTACAGCTCGTCCCTGCAGATACTCGCCCACATTATAAAACAGAATTACCGCTACCGCCTCGGGATATTCCCCTATCACAAAAGCCCCAATACTAGCCACCGCCATGAGGAAATTCTCGTCGAATATCCTTCCGCTTGCTATGTTTTTCCCGGCTGACATCAGCACATCCCTCGCGACGAGTAAATACGCCGCCGCAAACAATACAGGCGTTATCGGCGGCGCAAGCCGTAGTCCGAACGAACTGTATGTGAGGAAGACCCCCGCCGCGAACAGTACGATCCCGACAATAGTCAAGGTCTTTTGCAACCAGCTCTTTTCCTCTTCCGCGTGTTCACCGCTGCATCCGCACGAGCAAGCGTGCTCTTCATGCCCGGAATGCTTATCTACTGCGTGTTCTTTATGTCCGGAATGTTTATCCGCTGCGGCTTCTCCATGCTTCAGCGCACACCCGCAACTCTCCGCTTCACTATGTTCACTGTCCAATGACTTCATAACCAACGACATCACCATTACCTCCAAATTTCAAACAGTTATCTTATGAGGACTTCCACGTCCCGCCTTATTTCTCGCCTTTATTTCTCGCCTTACTTCTCGCTTTTATACGCAAACGCGGCCGCCTTCGGCTCACTTCGTGTGCCCTACATGCTCGAGACCCTGTTCGAATATCTTCTTAACATGATCATCGTCCAAACTGTAATATACCGACTTGCCTCTCTTTTCAAATTTGACAAGCCTCACATTGCGTAGAACCCTGAGCTGATGCGACACTGCCGACTGCGTTAGCTTTAACAGGGCGGCTATATCGCATACGCACATAGTATCTTGTGAAAGCGCGAATAGAATGCCAAGCCGCGTCGGATCCCCCAAACTCTTATATAGTTCGGAAAGGCTGTACAAGTCGCGCGCGCCGGGCATAGCAGCCCTGACCTTCATGACCGTATCCGCGTGTATTATATTGCACTCGCACTTGTCGCCCTCCGTCGATAGTTCTCTTTCTTCTGCCAAGATTATTTCATCTAAATCCATCATATCCTCCACTCCGGCGCCCATGCCAATGCCAATGCCAATGCGTGCGGCGCAGTTCATAACAATGCTAAACCTAGTCTAAACCATATCCAAATTAAATAAATAAACATATGAGCAATCGTTCATATGTTTTATATATGCCCACCTTTGCGAGCTTCAAACATAAATATGTTCATGTGAGTAATTATTCATATGTTGGCTGCGGCTATGCGGCCTTTCTATTTTGTTCAACCGCTCGCCGGGAGCGGGCTTATGACCCGCCCGCCGTCCTGCCGCTATGCTACTCCGCGATTCCTTCGTCTAGCCATTCCTGCGTCTCGCCGGCATCATCTAACCACTCCGGTGTCTCGTCGTTAAGCTTATCCGTCATACCCGCTTGCTTAGGCGCTTTACGCGTCCCGCCGATCTTCTGCTTGAACTTCAGCGGCGCAATCCCCGTTTGCTTCTTGAAAATCCTGGAAAAGTATGCTCCATCTCGGAAGCCCAGCGCTTTAGCCACTTCTCCTATGGCAAGATCCGTATTAGCGATAAGTCTGCACGCCTCGTCGACGATCGTCTTCCTTATCATTTTACCGGGAGTCATTCCGGCGTTACGCCTCACTTGCTCATTAAGATAACCCAAAGATATTTGCATTTTCTCGGCACAATCACGCACTGACATGACCCCTCCGCCATGTTTAATGATCAACTGTTGAAACTCTTCATATAGATCCGAACTTTTTTTCACCGTAACGCTTTTGTCGTCACCCATTTCAGCCCTCATCAACATCTTAACCATCGCGCTTACACATGCCCGCGCCACCTGACGCCAGTTCGTTTTCTTCCACATAATCTCAGTGTCAATCATATTTATGAGCCTGTGTACAACAGCTTTCGATTCCCCTTCAATCTTTAACCCCATTCCTGAAAATCCCCTGATTATATTCAACTCCTGCAGTGCCCCGACTATAAAGTCTTGTCCGCAGAAGAACTTCTCCCCAAAACAGATCTCAACCCCTGAAATCTCAGAGACATTTTCCCAATAATGCACCTGGCTGGGATTCACAACAAATATCATATCCTCAACGTCTTCATATGGCGTAAGGTCGATCACATGCTTGCCTCTCATCTTTTCTACATATATAATCTGATAGAACGGATGCTTGTGCGGCTCAATCTTATCGCATCCGCCGATGCCGATCTGCGGGCCGCACAAACTATTCAATTCGAGATCTGTATCATCCTCTGCATCATAACGTTCGCGCATAGCCAAGTCAATTCCCATAATGCTTCATCCTCCCTTTGATGCCGCAACAACGCATTGGCACAATTATAAAGCTTATTACTATTTACGTCGAAACTGCCTAATAAATCCGGATAGTATATTCGACTAGAAAAATACTATCATTCAAAACCTTGACTTTCATGTCATTTAGGTTAATAATATGTATTAGGACTTAGATAATAATATATAACATTTATATTGGGTTTTGCAACTAGTTTTATGATTACTTGCTGATTTTTTTATTTTTCACCGCACTATGTTCGCCCGCAAGTTTAATCACTGCCATTTTTATGGTATTTTGGATAATCTATCCTGTGGGTCGACAGATTTGTATAAGAAATTGGGGGAGGGGAACAATATGGCCATAAAGGGAGCTTTTATCTTGCCTCATCCGCCTCTGATCATTCCCGACGTGGGCAAGGGTCAGGAGCAAACGATAAAGAATACTACAAATTCTTTCATGTACACAGCGGAGCAGATAAGCGGGCTTGCGCCCGACACTATCATAATCATTTCTCCGCACAGCGCGCTATACTCGGATTACTTTCATATATCGCCGGGGCAGCAAGCTCACGGTGATTTCCGGCGTTTCGGCGCGGGCAATATCAGAATTTCAGCGGACTACGATCCGGTTTTTGCCGCCGCGCTCGCCGATAGAGCTTCTAAAGAAGGTCTGAACGCCGGCTCGCTCGGTGAGAAGGATCCGGGTCTTGACTACGGGGTTACGATCCCTTTGTTCTTCATAAACAAATGCTACACCGATTATCGGCTGGTTCGTATAGGTCTTTCATGTCTGCCGTATGCCGATCATTACCGGTTGGGTATGTCTATAGAAAAAACCTGCCGCGATCTCGGCAGACAAGCGGTAATCATAGCCAGCGGCGATCTGTCGCACAAACTCCGGCATGACGGTCCTTACGGCTTTGCGCCCGAAGGCGCGGAATTTGATAAACGCGCAACCGCGGCGATATCGAATGGGGATTTCCTTGAACTTATGTCTATAGAACCCGCATTGGCTGAAAAGGCCGCCGAATGCGGACTCCGGTCATTTATCGTCATGGCGGGGAGCCTTGATGCCAAGGCGGTAAACGCAAAGCTGCTTTCCTACGAAGGGCCTTTCGGCGTGGGCTACGCCGCAGCCTCCTTTATACCTGAAGGCGGCGACAATTCCCGCAGATATCTGGAAAGCCACTTTATGAACGAAAAAATGAAGATGCAAAAGATAAAGAATAACGAAGATGAATACACGCGCCTTGCCCGTTACGCGCTGGAGACATGGATGCTTACCCACAAACGCCCTTCTCTCCCTCAGATCGTGCCCAAGGAGATGCTTGAAAACCGCGCGGGCGTATTCGTTTCCTTGAAAAAACACGGGACAATGCGTGGCTGTATCGGTACAGTCTCTCCGGTTACAGATAACATCGCCGAAGAGATAATGCATAATACCCTTGACGCCGCATTGTGCGATTCCCGCTTCGATCCCGTCGCTAAATCAGAGATCGACGATCTGATCTACAGCGTCGACATACTAACGCCTCCGGAACTTGTGAATTCCATACGTGAATTAGATCCGCGGCGTTACGGTGTAATCGTCACCCACGGCGCCAAACGGGGGCTGCTTCTGCCCTTACTCGACGGCATAGACTCAGTAGAACAGCAAGTATCAATCGCACTCAAAAAAGCCGATATCGATCCGGACGAAAACTACCGCGTTGAACGTTTCGAAGTAGCACGCCATATATAAATACCGATCGGCGGAAGGTCTCATGCAAGAACTCCCCCGCTTAAGGTTGGAGTTCTTGCATGAGTGCTTTGGCTTCATCCAGCCGATCTTCCGCCTGCCGTTTGATAACCGGCGATCCTTCTTTATTTGTAAACGCCGCATAGAGGAAGCGGCGCGCCTGCTCATAGTCTCCCAACTTAAAATACAGCTCGCCGATCACATAACACAACTGCTGAAGGTTCTTCCCTCCGATGTCAAAATGCGTGTAAGAGTAATTGTACTCGTCCAGTGAGCGTTTAAGCGCATAAGCCTGCATATTTTCATCACTGCAGTCGTCATATATACGGCTCAGATTCCGCCAAAGTCTGGCGGTTATCCTCTGATGCTCATAGAAACAAACCGGCGCGCTGAGTATCGCAAGGTAGTAACTCGCGAAAACCGTGAATGTGTCCCTCTCCGCGCCTGCCTTTATCTCAATATCCCCGCGGTAAGGCGTCATTACATCATTGAGCGCCTCCACCATCCTCTTCGTGACTTCAATCTCCTTAAACAGATCGGATATAGCGCTGTACAGACATACAGGGCATGTTATCACCTCATAATACATGGGTTCTATCCCCTTGTAACGAATGCGCATATCGTCGTCTTTCGATTCCTGAATAAGCTTAGATTCCAAAACACTTAAATTCTTAAAAACATTACCGCACATGGGGCATTTGACAGTATCCGCAAACAAATAGTCCGAAAGCCCATTGTCGATCGGCAGTATGTAGTTGCCGTGCTCCTCCGGAAATATCGGACTGCTGCCCGATACCGCCAAGCCGAGCGCGGACGTCTCCTTTCGCGTTTCCGCATGGAGCGTAAGATATGACGACGCAACTGAATTCAGTTTCTGGCACAAACCCTTGAATAACGAAAACGTTATCTCAGGCTGGGTCATGAACAACTCATAAGCGTTCATGCGCGTGACTTCAATCACGACCATCTCCGTAAGCGCAACAACCGTAAAATCCCTCTTCTGGCCGATAAACAAACTCATTTCGCCGAAGAAGCTTCCAGCCTCATAAGACGTCGTCTGCTTCTCATTGAGCATCTGATAATTCTTAAACGCGCCCGCACTACCCTGAAGCACAATGTACATCCCCTCGTTAGAGGCGTCGTCCTCCCTGGCTATCACCTGCCCCTGCAAATACCTTTTAATCCCCGACAACTTCAATAAGGTATTAATCTCCATAAAAGTACTTAATTACCTCCTTTTACCCCTCCCTTAGAACACTATTATTTCCACAACAAGTCTAAGACAATATTATGATACTTTGGATTGATTTTGTACTATAATTTAAGAATATCATCTTTTTGCGTTATTGTCAAAGCCCAATGCTTGAGAGAAACGCCTTCTTTTTCGGCTTCGACGGCAAAAACTTCAATTTTAATAGCGAAACCATCCGTCGGCGCTGTACTGCTCCAAGCGGATGGTTTCTTAGTTGAATTACTAATGACTAATTATTAATATGCAGCGCCGCCTACTTATGCGCGAATCCCTGTGACAGATCCGCCTCTTCCGGCCTGACGATCTTTGTCTTTTTCACGATCTTGTAGATCAGATAGATCGCTACAAACAAGATAGCGCCTACATAAGCGACCATGAAGCCCATGAATGTGAAATCCTTATTCGCATAGAACTGTCCGAATACCACGATCAGACAGAGAGCCATTGCCAGCACCGGTCCGAAGGGGAAGAGCATGGCCTTATACTTCAGTTCATTCAGGGTATGACCTTGCGCCAAGAACGCCTTCCTGAACTTGTAATGGCTGATAGCGATTCCGAGCCACGCGATGAAGCCCGCCACGCCTGAAGCGTTAACAAGCCAGAGATATACAGTGCCTGTTCCCGCGAAGGAACCCAAAAACACCAACATACCTATTGCAGTTGTAAGGCAGAGCGCCAGGATTGGCACGCCGCGCTTATTTACCTTTTTGAAGACTGCCGGCGCCTTACCCTCCATAGCGAGTGAATATAGCATCCTCGTTGAAGCGTACATACCGGAGTTCGCACAGGAAAGGATGGACGTAAGTATTACCGCGTTCATCGCCGAAGCGGCAAAAGCGATACCCGCCCGCTCGAAGATCAGCGTGAACGGACTCATAGCCACATTCTCAGCGCCTGTTTGAAGAAGAGCCGGATGCGTATACGGAAGCAGGAAACCGATGACGATTATTCCGCCTATATAGAACAGCATGATACGAACAAACACTGTTCTGATGGCCTTGGGTATACTCTTCTCAGGATGCTCAACCTCACCGGCCGCAACGCCGATAAGCTCAGTCCCTTGAAACGAGAATCCCGCAATCATGAAAATACTTATAATAGCGGCAAAACCTCCGGGGAACGGCGCGTCTTCTATCGTCCAGTTCGAAAATCCGGGTGACTCTCCTCCCATAATCCCAAATATCATCAAGATTCCGAGAATAAGGAAGATAATAATAGTGATAACCTTTATGCCCGCGAACCAGAACTCGCTCTCGCCATAAGCGCCTACCGAAAAATAGTTCAAAAGGAATAGGATCAGCAGAAAGCCGCCGCTCCAAAGGAACTCTTCAGGCATACTCATATTGGGACGCCAGAATCCTATAACCAGAACACCGGCTTCAAGCTCGGCAGCTACCGTGATAGCCCAGTTGTACCAATAATTCCATCCCAGCGCAAACCCAAGAGCCGGATCTACGAATTTAGTCGCATAGGTCTGAAAAGATCCGGTAACAGGCATGTACGTAGACATTTCACCCAAGCTTGTCATAAGGAAAAAAACCATAATACCGATTACGCCGTAGGCCAGGAGC
This sequence comes from Eubacteriales Family XIII. Incertae Sedis bacterium, assembly GCA_031264295.1. Classification (GTDB taxonomy): domain Bacteria; phylum Bacillota; class Clostridia; order Peptostreptococcales; family Anaerovoracaceae; genus JAISED01. Next base: position 10,666 of record JAISED010000073.1, read on the forward strand.
GCGCCGCCGGGTCCAGCCTCGTGCAAAGAACCGCCGACGGCAACGAACAAGCCGGTGCCTATAGCGCCTCCTATGGCGATCATATTCACGTGCCTTACCTTTAGACCCCGCTTAAGACCGCCCTCTTCTGAATTAGCATTCATAAAAACGATACCTCCCTCTTTTAACTCCCTATTGAGTCGAAGCTAACTTTTGCGGCAGGAACAGCCGCAGCAAAAATACCGATAACTAATAATCGCGCTTCTATAAACAAAGCGCTTCATGAACTGCTATTAAAGCAACTATCATGCCATAACATTACGGTGGGGGAAAAGGTGAATCAATGAACAGGACGACAAAGGTATTTCACCATAACAAAAGTATTAAATATGAAGCTCAATCAAAATTATCGGCGCCGGGCGATTCACTTTTGGGTGCATTTGAACCGCTTGCGGTTCGCTGCGGGTCTCTGAATTGTTCCCTGCTTCCGGTTCTTACAAGCTGTCTTTGTTCACTCATGCGTCTGTGAGCCGAAATATCTTACTCTGATTTCTCCGAGCCTATATTATATTTCTGCTTTTTTCGCATTAACTGTGACTGGCTTATCCCCAGGTGAGCCGCCGCCTTTCTCGTATTCTTCCATCTATTAAGCGCATCTTCAATAAATCTGCGCTCATAGTCCATCATCAGATGCTCTAGGCCGTATTTGCCCTCTTCATCCTCGATCTTACCCGGCGTCAAGCTCACGCCATGCGGGCTTTGGCTCAACGCCCTGTAGACGTCCTCTTCCCTAATCTTATCCCCTCTGCTGCTTACTACGATTCTGTGTACTGTATTTTCAAGCTCCCTGACATTTCCCGGCCACTCATACGCAAGCATGGCGTCCAGCGCCCGCGCCTCAAACTGCTTGTCAATATTATAGTTCTCATTATAGCTTGCCAAGAAGTATTTCGCGAGGCATGTAATATCAGCCGCCCTCTCCCTGAGAGGCGGTATATTGATCTCGCATATATTCAACCTGTAATAGAGGTCTTCCCTGAATTTCCCTTCCCTGACCAGTTCTTTAAGACTGATATTGCTGGCCGATACGATACGTACATTAACGTCGATCTGCTTCATCCCGCCAATCCTAAAGAATTGATTTTCCTGCAGCACTCTGAGCAGCTTTACCTGTATTGCTGCGGGCAGCAGTCCCACTTCATCCAGAAACAATATCCCGTTATTCGCCAGTTCGAAATAACCCGCCTTTCCGTTAGACGCCGCGCCCGTAAAGGCGCCGGCCTCGTAGCCAAAAAATTCGGATTCCGCGAGGGTCTCCGGAATAGCCGCGCAGTTTATCCTGATACACGCGTTAAGCTTCCTGTTGCTATTATTGTGTATAATGCTGAGCACCTTTTCCTTGCCCACCCCTGTCTCGCCGAGGATCACTACATTGCAGTCATACTTGGCGATATTCAATGCTTCGTCCTTGACATTACGCATATTCTCGCTGGCAAACACAAAGCCGCTTAGCCTGCTCTCTTCCGGGAAATCACTATCCGTCTCCCCATCAGACAAATGCTTCCTGATGTCCTTGTACTTTACATACAGCTTGTGCAGCCGATCAAGTTCGTTTTTCGTATCTTTTATCAGATTAACAGTGAATTTTTCATAATCATCGGTATAAGAGTCGAGGGCATGGGTGTTGATCTCTTTCCCCAGCGATTCGGCAAAAAGAAGAGCAAGACCGTGATTATTTATGAAACTCGTAAACACGACCGTGCCGTTTTTCTCCGTAAGCAACACGCTTACCGCCTCGGCGCCCATCAAATCCGCACAGTTGACGCATATATCGAACAGCTTTTTCTCTTTTTCGTTTATTGCCTTGAAGCTCTTTAAGGGGGCGAGTATGTCGACGATGTAGATTTCATCGACAAAGCCCGAAAGAATATGTTTGATATCACTGTCGGGAATGCGTTCCATGCTTTTTCGATCAAGCACTGCAACTATACGACAGCTCTCCCCTGCAGCCTTCCGAAACACCGCCGCATAGAGCGTCGCCGATAAGAGATCGCTTGAAATCAAAAGAAAACGACCGTCTGTTGTTCCTGACGCAAGTTGAAAGACACGATGAAGCGAACAAGCCTCTTCAAAAGCCGCCATCGTGTAACATACCGGCAGTCCCTCCGGCAAATGAATCAAAGGATAGGTGTTTGCGAGTATGGCGTAACCCTCAACGCTTATCTGTCCATAGTTAAAATCTATAGCATCTATCCTATTTAGTCGAATCGGTACAGCTGTCAATGAGGTAATGCAGATCACCTTGTCGCCAGGTTTATACAAATCCCTATTTTTGTAGCCTTCCCCGGCTTCATCCGCAATACCGTAAAAAATCCCTCCGCTCCCTGTAGTGGGATTATGGAGCTTTCCTCTTCTTTTAATAATATCGAAAATCTTCGCTTTGATTTTCAACTCATCATAGCCGCACTCCGAACAGAGCTGCCTGAAACTGGCCTGCTCAAGTTTAATGATCTTTACCCTGACCCGCAGTTCTCCTTTTCTAGTCGCAATGTCATTGTCCAGCTTCCATGCGGCAACGGGTATTGCCATTAAAGGCTCAATCGAACGATCAACCCCAAAGTCTGACATCATATTTGTCCTTACCCCCTTTAGACATATCCACTTGACATTAATTTTACCACCTTCAAATGAATAAGTAAATAGTTATGTCCAACTATTCATTCAATTCTTACAATTACCAACCAATCCTTCCTGTATTTTTATAATTTATCGATCTGCATATTCTACACAATTAACGTTTTAGTTCAAAATAATTGACAAATATCCGTCTTAACATTGACATTTACTGTCATACATGCTATCATGATAATCATTAATGAGGGAGGCGCTATAACAATGAGCGAAGTGATGAATAATGTTGAAAGAATCCGTTCTTCGCACGGCCTTACACAGGAACAAGCCGCCGATATTCTTGATGTAAGCCGTGCCACATATATCAACGCGGCAAAAGGCAAGCGCGATCTGACGACGGGCGAGCTCAAAAAACTGTCGGCATATTTCAACGTGCCTATTGCTGAATTTTTCGATCAACCACGTAATAACGAAAAGTTTAAGCAGATGTACTTCTACATCCTTCGATATTTTAGGGATGGCATTCCCAAGACAAAGCTGGCAAAATTGCTCTATCTTGCGGATTTCAGCTATTTTTATGATAATCTAATACCGATGAGCGGGGTACGTTATGTTCGCCGTGAATATGGCCCGGTAGCCGATATCTTTTTCGAATTGACCGATGATTTGTATGATAAGGGGAAAGTCAACATCAAACCCCTTGATTATGCGCTAATGATCAATCCGACTACTATAGAACAAGAGAATGGCTTGCTCTCGGATGAGGAAAAGGAACTCTTGGATAAGATCTGCCATTTCTGGAAGGATAGACGCACCAGTGAAATCGTTAATTTTACTCATGAGCAAAAACCATGGAAAATGTGCCGGGACGGAGAATACATCCCCTATAGCTTAATAATACAGGAAGACCCTAATCATGTTTACGCACCGGATATTTAATGATAAAAATCTTTTTACGGTGAAGTTCAGCGACTATGCCAGGCGTCACTACCTAAAAAGATTCGAGAAAGAGTATCGTGGCAAACAATGGGATATCACCGTCGAGTCAATTTTACAGGACATGGCGCGTATTAAAACAGGTGATAGTGATCTTCAAAAAACACAGCAAGTGGATGAATTATGGCAAAAAGATAATTACTGGATTTTTAAGTATGATTTTAGAGTTGCTCAAACAAAGGAATCGACCAAATCATCCGGCAATAGATGTATTGCGTTCTTAGACAATTCAGTCAACAAAATCATTATTCTGATCATCTACGGCAAGGGCGACTTGCCTAAAAATATCAGCGAACAGGCTTTTATTGAGCAAACTCTAAACGAGAATTTCCGAGGCTACCTATTATATTAGCCAAGAAGGGATACACATTATGTTGAACTTGAACGTCCTTATGGACAATGGAATTAAGAAAATCGCCGGTCAAGACCAACTGGATCGGGGTCGAATCGTCGGCCAAGACAGGCTGCGGCGGCGCCGAACCGTGCCCATTTTCCCCGTATTCGGCCATGAACCTGAAAACCCAGTCTATTTTAGAGGTTTTACATTCGCCGTTTTTCGAGAAGGTCCGCGAGATCAGCGCCTCCGAATGATGCCGCAGTATGAACACAGCCGGTTCAAAGACCATTATCGGCACGGCTCGCCGCGGTATTCCCCTATAAAATATGCTTTTATACGCATTATTCAACCGAAAAATACGCTTTCAATCTATATTATTCGCCTATAAAATATGTGCCGACTCTTGATTTTTATTTTGCTATGTGTTATATTAAAACCGGACAAGGGCTTTTGGATGGGAGGCGGTGCAGTTGCTGAAGCGCAAAATTTCAAACGAGCTTCTGGCTTGGAAACAAAGTGAAAATAGAATGTGCCTGCTGGTTAAAGGGGCGCGTCAAGTAGGGAAAACATTTATCATCAGGCTGTTCGCGGAAGAAAACTACAAGCATTTCGTGGAGCTTAACTTTATTGAGAATCCGGCTTATCAAGCTATATTTGACGGAGATCTGAACACGGAAATGCTCATCAAGCAGATTTCCCTTCGTGTGCCGAATGCGGAATTAGTCCCCGGCAAGACGCTGATCTTCCTTGATGAGATACAACTTTGCCCTCGGGCGCGAACGGCTCTAAAGTTTTTGGCGTCCGACAAACGTTTTGATATCATAGCTTCCGGCTCTATGCTCGGGATCAATTACAAAGATGTAGCGTCTTATCCTGTTGGATATGTAGACCATCTCGAAATGCACTCCCTCGACTTTGAGGAATTCCTCTGGGCGAAGGGAGTGCGCCCGGGATCTATTGCGGACATCCGTGGATATTTTGAACGCCTTGAACCTGTTCCTACTGCCATGCATGAACGCATGATGGAACTGTTCAAGGAATATATTGTCATAGGCGGCATGCCCCGTGTGGTGCAGGAGTTTGTAAACACCCACAACTTCGCCAATGCCATCCGCCTGCAGAAGGGCATCATCAGCGATTACGCCGACGACATCGGCAAATACGCTGAGGGCACGGAGAAAACAAAGGCAAGAGCTTGCTTTTTATCGATCCCTAAGCACTTATCAAAAGACTACAAGAAATTTCAATACAGTCTTGTGGAGAAAAATGGCAACGCCCGAAAATTCGGCGGCAGTCTGATGTGGCTATATGATGCCGGAATTATCAACTTCTGTTATAATCTCAGGGCGCCTGAACTTCCGCTTGAAGGCAACGCGCAGAGCGACGCCTTCAAGGTATATATGCGCGATACGGGCTTACTGATGGCTATGCTTGACAACGGTTCGCAGGAGGATATCATTGACGGGAACCTCGGCATCTATAAGGGCGCGATCTATGAGAACATCATAGCCGACATCTTCACCAAGTCCGGTAAAAAACTATACTATTATGAAAAAAACAACCAGTTGGAGATCGATTTTTTTATCCGCCGTAATAAAACCGCAACCGCCGTTGAGGTAAAATCGGCTGACAACAGAAAATCGAAATCCCTGAACGCGGTTATACAATATCATGGCGTGAAGCGCGGAATTAAACTATCCTCCGGAAATGTCGGTACAGCGGGTAACGTGGAGATTTACCCGCTGTATATGGCGATGTTTTTGAATGAAGGCCTTCATCCTGCGTAGGCTCGTTCCAGAATTCCCCTTATATCGTTCTCGACGAGCCTGCAGGGGTTGATCGCGAGCAGTCTGAACGGCATCGTCGCGTCAATAATCCCTTGGAAGTCTTTCTCTTCTATATTTATGTCCTTGAGCGTCTTTGGAACATTTATGTCCTCCCGCAGGTCAAAGACGGCCTCCACTGCCGCGTACGCCGCTTCCCTCGCCGTGAGTCCTTCGACGTTCATGCCCAGAGCGACGGCTATATCTCCGAATTTTTTCAGATTCCCCGGCAGGTTTCGTTCCATCGCATATGGCAGTATCAATCCGTTTGCTATGCCGTGCGGCGTGTGATGTATGCCGCCCATAGCCTGCGCTATTCCATGAACTACCCCGAGTCCTCCGTTCATGAAGGCGATCCCCGCGATCAGGCTCGCAACCGCCATATTCGCGCGCGCTTCGATATTGCTGCCGTCCGCCGCCGCCACGCGAAGGTTTTCCCCTATCATCTTCATGGCGTACATCCCCATCGCGTCGCTCATGGGACTCGCGTTTAAGGACACATATGATTCTATCGCGTGAGTCAGCGCGTCCATTCCGGTTGACGCGGTTACAAGCGCCGGGGTTCCTAGCTGAATCTGCGGATCGATCAGCGCTGCTCTGGGTATTATATAGTCATGCGTTACTGAAAGTTTTATCTTATTCTTCGTGTCGCTTATCACCGAAGCAGCGGTTACTTCGCTGCCCGTTCCCGCAGTCGTCGGTATGGCAATAAGCGGAACCGACGGGTTCGCTACTGTCTTCGAGCCGCCGAAGAGGTAATCCGCTACCGAACCTTCGTTTGTTCGCAGCATCGCAACCGCCTTGGCGAGGTCTATCGGACTCCCGCCGCCGAGCGCAACTACCATATCCGCCCCGCTCTCCGCGAAAAGCTTTGCTGTCATATCCACTTTTTCTATAGGAGGGTCGGGCACGGAATCCGGAAACACCACATATTCAACGCCCGCACTGTCCAGCGTCTCCCTAACAGCCGCCATTGCCGACGACTTCGCCACATTCGGCCCGGTGACGACGAATAATTTGCTCCCGCCCAGCTCCTTACAAATCTCCGGCAGTTTCTTCACAGAACCGTTGCCGAAGTAAACCCTTGTAGGCATTTTAAAAATAAAATCTTTCATCTCTTCCTCCGTATCCGCTGTGATTATGGGCATTTGCCTGTTAGTCAGCAGCATTTCGAGAACGCTCATCTTATTGAGTAATATAGCATGTTTGCGGTGAAATTGCAATAATTTCAGAAATATACTTGACAGTCGTACTAATATGATATATAGTTATCATTGTCAGGCGTATATACGCCGATGCGGCGCCTATTTTCTGGGCTTCCGGATATCGCCGGGCGCCTATATGAAAGGAGCAGTGTTATGGAACCAAAATTATCTTCGGATTTACTCCGGGGACATACTGACACGATTGTGCTCGGCAGTCTGCTGGGGCAGGATCGCTACGGTTTTGAAATCTACAACCGGATTTTAGAACGCACGGGCGAACGATATGAGTTGAAGGAAACTACTCTATATTCCAGCTACAAGCGGCTTGAGCGGGACGGATACATCATTTCGTATTGGGGGGATGAGACACAGGGGGCACGGCGCCGGTATTACCGTATCACGGACAAGGGGCGCGAACAATACCTGCAGAACAAAATAGACCTTGAATTTACACAAAAAATCATAAATGAACTATTGAAGGAGGATGAGCGATGAATACCAGACAGCAGATTGACTCGTTATTTTCAGGCTATGAAAAGACGGCAGGTCTTTCCGATTTCATGGAGGAGCTTGAAAGCAATCTGAATGACAGGATAGCTTCTTTGAAACAAAAAGGCATGGGCGAACAAGAGGCGTTTGACAAGGCCTTAGCGGAACTTGGCGATATTTCAAGTCTAGCGGACGACTTGAGTCTGAAAAGGAAGCAGGATGTGTTTTCAGAGATGTATATGAAAACCAGAAATTATATCAGCCCCGTGCGCATGGCGCTTTACGTTATATGCGGCGCGCTTATAGGATTCGGTTTGATCACCGGCGTTGCGGCTTGGCTTTTTTCTTCCGTACTCGATGCCTTCTTGGGCACAGCGCTGATTTTCTGCGGTTCCGGCGTCTTAGTCGTCGTATTTCTCGGCCTGACGCAGGAAACGTCGGCAAATGAAGCTATGTCATGGAAACGCGCCCTCTGGTATGTCTTGTCTGTGGGTGCGCTTATATTCGGCGTCTTTGTCTTCGTGAACGCCTATTTCACGAAAGGCGCGGGTTTGCCCGTTGCGATAGCCTCATTGATCCCGTTTTTCCTGCCCGGCATGTCTCTCGGCGTCTTTCTCATTCTTACCGAAAAGGACAGAAGCAAGCCTTGGGTGGCAGAACTGCGAAGAGAAGCCGTCAAATCAGCCATGCATCCCTTTGGAAGTCCCGGACGCGAGGAGCGTTTCGGACTCATCTGCGGCGCCTTGTGGATCGCCGGCATTGCCGGATTCGTCCTGTTGACAATTACAGTAGGATTTAAGTTCTCCTGGCTGGCGCTCGTAGCGGCGCTAGTCGTTCAGCTTCTTGTTCAGTCCGCATTTATGAAAGCGGATGGTAAGCGGGATTGACCGGGAGGATAGCTTATGTTTTTTAATATGGTATATGAAATCGTAGGCAAAATCCCGTATGGGCAGGTGGTATCCTATGGACAGATCGCGCGCATGCTCGGCCGTCCCAGGGCGGCGCGAGAGGTAGGAAGGGCTATGCGATTCTGTCCGGAAGACCTCCCCTGGCAGCGCGTCGTCATGGCCGACGGTTCTATCACCGGCGGCGAATGGGCGATCATACGCCGTGCCCGTCTTGAAGAAGAGGATGTTGAATTTACGCTTGACGGTAGAGTCGATATGGAAAAATGCCGCTGGGACGGCACTGTTGTTCCGGAAGAATCGTAAGCGCCGGGACGACACTGCATGCCGGAAGAATCGTAAGCGCCGTATATAATGAAGAAATCCGCATTATTTCTGCGATCGCGCCCTGTGCTGCTTCTGCGCTTCGCATTATTTCTGCGATCGCGCGTAGTAGAACAGATACTGCTGCGCGATACCCGCGTGTTCCCCGAAGCGCCGCTCCGCGTAGGCTTTTGCCGCCGCCTTGTCGTCCTCTTCGAGTCCGTAAAACTCGCTCATCGCTCTGGCTATCCATACGTCCACCGGGAAGCCCTCCCTTTTGCCTAAACCGAACAGCAGGACGCAGGACGCCACCTTGGGACCCACGCCGTGTATCGAAGACACTTCCTTACACGCCTGTTCGAAACTCAGTTGTTTGAGACTTTCGAGATAGTCCGCGCCGCCCCTTGCGGATACCTGCTTTACAGCCTCTTCGATGTAGCGCGCCCGGTATCCCAGCCTGCATGGTTCCAATGCCTGCACGCCGTAATCGGACAATCTCTCAGCAAGCCTTTCTATATCAGGAAAGGCGAAATACTCCCCGCCGCCGTTCATCACAAAGCGTTCTCCGAAGTGCCTGCACAGACTTTCCACACATCCCTTGATTCGAGGTATGTGATTGTTCTGGGAGATAATAAAAGATATCAATGTCTCCCAGGGGTCTTGGTTTAAAATCCTTATGCCTGCGCCGCAGGCGGCGGCGCGTATCATCACCTCGTCGCCGTCCGTGAGTTTCCGCTTAATTTCACCGTAATCTCTGGACAGATCAAGATAATCCGTCCAGAACTCCGCCGATTTTGGCGATTTTAACGAGCCGGGACTCGTCGTCCCGCAGACTCTGACGACCAGCCTGCCTGCATATTCCTGTCCGGCATCCGGCGAAAAGCTGATATTCGCGAGCGCTCCGCTTACGACGCCCGAATAGCTTCCGTCGTCTGTCTTTTCCCACCTGAACGCTTGGCCGCATTCGAATATATGCTCAAGGCTGAAATCCTTCACATGTTCGAAAATTATCTCTGTCAATTTACACTCCCCGTACTTTATCGCACTGTACTTTATCACACTGTACTTTATCGCACTGTACTTTATCACACTGTACTTTGTAGCACTGTACTTTATCACACTGTACTTTGTAGCACTGTACTTTGTAGCACTTTACTTCATCGCAAGCCCTTCACGTCTACATTAACGGCTCTTACATTGTAGGCGGTCATCTTCCCCACCTGTTCGGCGACGCGCTTTTGCAGCGCCTCCGCCACGCTGAACACCTTCACACCGTATCGCAGATTCACCGATATGTTCACCGTAATCCCGGATTCTCCATTGTCGGTGTTTACACGCTGTACCGACTCCACACCTTCAACCGTCCCGCCGCTTATTATCGCTATATCGTAAACCGCTCTCGCTGATATCGTGTACTTCCCCTGATAGCTGAACGCGGGTCTTACAACCGACCTGTCCGATATCCTGGCGCGCCTGCCCCTGATATCCAGTATTATCCGCAATGGATGCACAAAATAGCCTGAAAAATCCTTTTTCAGCTGAAATGACGGCACCGGTATGACGTGCTTGCCGAGTTCATGCCGCTGTTTTTCAGCTATATTTCGTTCCTTTGCGGTGGTTATCGACTCTATATCAATGAGTTCTTCAGGCTCGGGCAATCCCAGCCTTGCTACTATACGTTCAACCATCTTTTCTGATGTCCCTATCACCAGCATAGACGCGGGTTCAAGCTCTTTTATTTTCTGAACAACGGCATTTCTGTGTTCATCCTCTGAAAAGAGCGCCGTCTTTATGGCTCTGATCTTCGTATCCTGTCTCTTAGCCGATTTACCTGCGACAGCGCTGTTTCTCATAATAAAGAGTCCGTCGTCCAATATGCTCTCCGCGCCCAGTCTGCGGCAGAGGTTGATCGCCTGGTAGCTCTTACCGCTTCCGCTCTTACCTATTAACCCAAAAACTTTCATCTTTACTTACCAATTTCACTCTGCTATAATAAGTTGTGTGTGTGTTTTATTTAATTTCATTAAAGGAGGTATTTGAAATGTCTTATGTTATAAGCGATGCTTGTATTGCGTGCGGAGCATGCGTACCTGAGTGCCCGACCGAAGCGATTTCCGAAGGTGATATCTACACCATCGACGCAGACACCTGCATTGATTGCGGCGCTTGTGCAAGCGCATGTCCCGTGGACGCGCCTGCGGAAGGATAACTGCGGCAATGGCTTTGGGAGACTTCTAAGGCCTAAGATACGATACCGATAATAACCGTTTCTGACGAAGCGGTTATTATTTTTTATCGGCTTGCTTCCGCGTACCGATTTGCTTCCGCGTACCGATTTATTTCTGCGTACCGGCTTACTTCCGCGTACCGGCTTACTTCTGCGTACCGGCTTGCTTCCGCGTATTGATTTACTTCCGCGTACCGATTTGCTTCCGCGTACCGCCTCACTCCTCCGCGTCCTGTTGCGACTGAGTTTTATTTACATAATATGCCAGTGAAAGCAGGCTGTCGCTTATATGAACGTTCTCCACCGCTACATCCTCAGGGATTTCAAGATCGACAGGCGCGAAATTCCATATGCCCTTGACGCCGCCCTTTACAAGCCTGTCCGCCGCTTGCTGCGCATTGGCGCTCGGCGTGGTTATTATTCCTATGTCGATCTGCTTCTCTGCGAGAAAATCATCGATTTCCGATACCCCTCTTATGCGCACGCCGTTGGCGCTCGTATTTATGATCTCCGGTCTGACGTCGAACATGCCGGCCACAGTGAACCCGTCCTCATATGTATAAATGTAATTGGCGACGGCCAATCCCAGATTCCCTGCTCCTATTACCACGGTCTTATATTCCCTTACAAGCCCGAGAATGCCGTTGATCTGTTGGTACAGACTTTCGATGTTATATCCATATCCTTGTTGCCCGAAGCCGCCGAAGTTATTGAAATCCTGGCGAATCTGCGATGCCGTACATCCGATAAGCCTGCTCAGTTCACCCGAAGAAATCCTGCCCGTCTTCTTATGCATGAGTTCCTCAAGATACCGTCTATATCTCGGCAGGCGTTTGATTACAGTGCCTGAAATTCTTTCATTTCCCTTCATTGTCCACCTCAACAAAAACCCGGTGAAAAACCGGGTTTCAAACAGCCGCGCATCGAAAAGCATAAAAAACCGCCGCGGTATCGAGTATTCACTTGCGATAACAGACTGACATTTAATTTAGAATCGTCAATTCTGATGAAACTTTTCATCCGGAAGCGCTGTCTTTATGCGCCGTTTCAAGGCTACGCGCCTGTTACACCGCTACTGTAACTGCTCATCAACAAAACGTACAATATCCCCGACCGTCTGGAACTTCTCAGCCTCTTCATCGGGCACTTCGATCTCAAACTCATCTTCGATGGCCATAATGATCTCCACCGCATCCAGCGAATCAGCCTCAAGATCCTTCATCAAATGCGTTTCAAGTGTTATTGATGCTTCATCCGCTTGCAGCTGGTCTATTATAATTTCCTTAATTTTTGCAAATGTCATATCACTATCCTCCATTGCTATTTTCAATCCCTGAACCGGTACATACGGTGCGCTTCCAATGTCTTCCCCTATTATAATTTACCTTTAGAGGAACTTCAATATAATTTTAAAAAATTCATTCAAAAAAGTTGCCGAAAGTTTGGTAAAGGCTTATTATGAAATTAGTACAATGGAAATCCACATGGGCTTTATGATTTTCATTCAACAGATTGTGCCTTTTGCATTAATTCATAAGCCCCTTATACTTAAATGGAAAATATGTAAAATATACTTGTTTTTACACTTTACGAATTGTATAATAATACTACGAACTGGATATTGACTATCGGAATTACTTGTACTATGACAACAGCGCCTTCAAAACCAAGCAACCAAACAATTTATGACAGCATATTTGGTTTTTGCCGGAGCATAAGGGCGCGTTGCAATCAAGACGGGTGGGGCGTGCTATGTTTTACGATCAAGAAAGCAATCAAATCAAGACTTTGCAATCTGAGCTTTCTAAAGCCAATCTTGAAATAGAACGGCTAAAAAAACAATTTGGGGCTATGAGCGGCGGTGAAACGCCCAAAAATGTCAAATACTACGAAAACGACGCCACTGAGGCATACATACGTCTATTGCTTGATAATTTCCCCGAAATAATCATCATTATGGATACGAACGGGCGCGTGCTCTATTGCACAGATACCTTACTAAGTCTTTGCCGCATCTCCGACTTCACGCTTATAAAGGATTCTACATATACAGAATTGCTCGAGCCCTATACTGATACTGCTTTTTTATCGCATTTCAGGGACATATTCGAGCATCTGTCAGACGATAAATATTCCAAAGAGATAGAAGCCGTGATAGATTTCGGCGCTAATGCAAGATCGCGCAACTATCAGATCACCATCACCCCTTTGCTTGACGGCGAGGGAGAGCTTGAGGGCGTGATGGCCTACTTCAAGGATGTGACTGAGTTGTCCCGTGCGAAGAAGGACGCGGAGAAGGCCGGTGAAGCCAAGTCGGATTTCCTCGCGACAGTATCCCATGAAATACGTACTCCCATGAATGCGATAATCGGGCTTGCGCATATGCTGAAAGTTACCGAACTCAGTGAAGTGCAGCACGCTTATCTCAGCGGCATAGAAAATTCATCTCATGTGCTCTTAGATCTGATCAATGACATCCTCGACTTTTCTAAGATAGAAGCGGGAAAGCTTGAACTGATCACAAGTTATTTCAATCTGAAAGACCTTTTAAAGCATATTCAATCCATGTTCAATCCCTTGTTCATCCATAAAGGGCTTGAATTCATATGTCGTTTCCGCAGCGATATACCCGACGTCGTCATAGGCGACGACAGAAGGATACGTCAGATTCTGGTCAATATCCTGAATAATGCGTTAAAATACACCGAAAAAGGCAAAATCGTATTCGACGTCTACAATATTGGCAGGGACACCGTATGCTTTTCCGTAGAGGATACGGGCGTCGGAATCAAGCGCGAAGCTATGCAGCGTTTGTTCATGCCATTTGAACAACTCGATCTCGTAAGAAATAAGAAAATCGCCGGAACCGGACTCGGACTCGCCATAACCCGCAAGCTATGCGAAATGATGTATGGCTCCATCGAAGTAAAGAGCACATTCGGAAAGGGTTCTACGTTTATAATTAAATTGCCGTTGGAACCCGGAGGCGACAAAAAGGCCAGGGACGCCGATATTTTGACGTCGGGCTTTTCTGCGCCTGATGCCCGCGTGATGCTTGTGGACGATATCGCTATAAATCTCCAGATAGCCGAATTTATACTCGGGAACTTCGCCATACATCCCGATTTGGCCGAAAGCGGGCAAAGAGCCATTGAATTGGCTTCACAAAACCACTATGATCTCATATTCATGGATCATATGATGCCGGATATGGACGGCATAGAAACAACGGAAAAAATACGCGCAATGGGGGGCGAAGCCTTGAAAACCCCCATTATCGCGCTTACCGCCAATGCAGCCAGCGGCGCTGTAGAAATGTTCTTGGCAAACGGCTTCAATGATTTTCTTTCAAAGCCGATAGACAGCGCCGCGCTGGCTGAAACCGTCCTCAAGTGGCTTCCTCCGGAATTGATCGTTAAAAATAGTCAAGCATAGCTCATTCCGGCGCTTATTCCAGCCCTCACTCCATATCAAGGCGCATCTTGACCGTAGGCGGCCAGAATATCTCGTCTATCTTATCCCAATCTTCTACTGCGATTTGGATATCTGCGGCGGCAGCGTTCGCCTCCGTATGCTGCGGCGTTCCCGCCTTTGGTATGGCCGTCAGTCTTGTATTCTTCAGCGTAAAGGCGAGCATCAGCTGAATCACGCTTATTTCGTACTTCTTCGCGACGGATGAAAGCACCTCATCCGTGAGAATTCCTTTATGCATCCTCTTCAATGTTCCCGCCTGGGCAAGCGGACAATAAGCGATCACGCCCATCCCGCGCTTCTCCAGCCATGGGATCAGGTCGAACTCTATGCCCCGCGTATCCAGATTATACAGCACCTGATCCACAGCGCAGTGTTCTCCGCCCGGAATCGCTGTCAACTCCTCCATATCGGCGACGTCAAAATTCGAAACGCCCCATCGTCTGATCTTCCCGGTGCTTACAAGCCGTTCCATACATTCGACAGTTTCCTCCAGCGGTACATCCCCGCGCCAATGCAAGAGATACAGATCTAGGTAATCCGTCTTAAGCCTTCGCATGGAATTATCACAGCTTATAAATATGTCCGGAGCTCCGGCATTGTGCGGATACACCTTGGATACAAGCAAATATTCTTCCCTGGCTATACCTTTAAGCGCCTTGCTTATCAGTATTTCCGACATGCCCTCGCCATACATCTCCGCAGTATCAATGAGATTCATGCCGAGTTCAAGCCCGCGCCGCAGCGCTGCAATCTCGTTCTGTTCATTGTCCGAATCTTCCCCTATTCTCCAGCCACCCTGCCCTATAACCGGAAGTATAAGTCCATTAGCCGATATTGTACGCATAATTTCACCCCTTGCCTTCCTCTTGTTTGTACAAACATATGTTACTCAGCGGTCTGACGCATAGCCTGACGCATATATCTCCGGCACATTTATTTAACAAGTTTATAAATCGCCAACACGTCCTGCCAGTATAATTTCTTAAGACCTCCGAGCGCTTGTTCTTCCATACCATACGCGACGCCTGTAGCCTTTTTCGCCATCTGTTCAAATGTTTCCTCGCCAATACCGAGTTCTGACAATGAGGCCGCCAAGCCCATCTTGCTAAAGAAATCTTCAAGGCGCGTGATCCCCTCCAGAACTATAGCGTCAGGGTCTCGGAAGCTGCCGCTAACACCCATGATATTGACCGCAAACTGCACGAACATATTGATGTTGTCCTTATAAACGTAACGCATCCACCCCGGCGTCAATACGGCCAGACCCGCCCCGTGAGCGACGTCATATATGGCGGAAAGTTCATGCTCCATGCCGTGACAGGCCCAATCCTCTTCTCTGCCCATGCCCAGCATGTCAATATGCGCCACTGTGCCGCTGTATCCGATTTCGCACCAAGCGTCATAGTTGTGAGGATCCCCCGCCAATATCAGGGCGTTCTTCATTATTGTCTTCAATACGGCTTCACATAGACCGTCGGTCAAGTCCGTATGCACGGTGTTTGTGAAATACCGCTCGAAGACGTGGCTCATCATATCCGTAACGCCATTGGCGATCTGGTTTTTCGGTAATGTAAAGAACAATTCAGGGTCGACAAAGCTCACCAAGGGACGCAGAGCCTGACTCGTGTATCCGAGCTTCATGGATTTTTCTTCATTTGTAATGACACTGGCGCCGCTGGCCTCGCTGCCAGCGGCGGGGATCGTGAGTACCGTAGCCACAGGCAGCGCCTTGCTTACAGGTTTGCTCTCTTCATATACCTCCCAAATATCCCCTTCATAAAGGCAGCCCATCGCTATCGCCTTCGAAGAATCTATGACGCTGCCGCCTCCGACGGCCAGAATCAGATCCACTCCCTCCGACTTGCATAACTCAATGCCCTTGCGCACCAGACTGACGCGCGGATTCGGCGCGACGCCTCCAAGCTCTACAAAATCCAAGCCCGCCGCTTTGAGTGAGGCGGTAATATCATCATATAAACCGCTTCTCTTGATGTTTTGACCCCCGAAATGCAAGAGAATCTTTTTCGCGTAGGGCTTGAGAACAGCGCCCGCCTCCTTTTCCACACCCCTGCCGAAGATAAAGCGCGTCGGGGCGCAATAATCAAAGTTTCGCATTTTTGAATCACCTCCATAGACGTAGGTTTTAAACCCACGCTTTATTTTTTGTGCTTCCGCCCACAAATATTCAATGAACGGAATAATACTATTGTACGCTTATTTTGAAAGAATTACAAGAAAACTCCGCAATTTTCCTTCCGGTATAAATACGAAAAAAGACACAGACAGGTTTTCGACTTTTGATTACATGGGTGTGCCCCTACCATTTCCGGCGAGATTTTTTGTCAGGCTTGGCAGTGGGAGATAATGCCTGTTCGTGAAGGTTTTGTCGCGTGTAAATCTAATGTCATACCGGACTGACAGGGATGTTACCAATTTATATTAATCCATAATTTCTAGATTATTCCATGATATTCGCTCATTTTTAACGTAAAAGCAAGCGATAATTTACACATCTGCAACCATTTCTTCAAAATATATTAATAAGTTATTATCAAGCATATTTTGGAGGGAATGAAATGAAGATTAGTGTAAAGAGGACTGGGTTTCAAAGGATAGCTGCTATCACACTGGCGGTTTGGTTTGCGGTAAGCCAGATGCCACTTGGCGCCTTCGCTTCAGGTTTAGACGACTTCAATGAATACCTGAACGTTCAGGCGCGTATGGAAGAAGTACTGAATGGGGATGTACTAAGCAGCGAGACGCTGACCAAGATGGGCAGCGTGGACGGTGAGACGTCGACTGGGATGGACGGCATGAGCGGTGAGATGGCAACTGGGACGAACAGCATGAACGGTGAGACGTTGACTGAGATGGACAGCGTGGACGGCAGTACAGGACTGTATGATGAGGGAGAAGGCCTTGATGGAAGCGGCTGGGGCGATGTAAGCGATGGTTCCGGCGGCAGCGGAAGTGTTACAGGCGGCGGAAACTCCGGGAACGGCAACGCCGGCGTTGTATCTGGCGGCGAAAGTATCACAGGCGGCGACAGCAACACCGACGCAGTTTCCGGAGGCGGATTTGCTGACATCTCCGGCGGTGGGATTGAAAAATTTCCCGGTAGAAATAACGGCGGCTTCGATTTCGGCGTCAGTATAGGCGGCGTCAGTACAGGCGAAGCTGTGGATACCGGTGATTTAGGCGCGGGCTTTGACGAACTTGCAGATGAAGGTGAGTTTGAAGAGTTTGAAGAAGATGCGGAACTTTATACTGTACCGTTTTATGAGACGGATGAGTTTCTTGCAATCTATGATGAATCTGAAAATATTGAGACGAGTAGGTTCATCATTAAATATAATTACACGAAGATAGAGTCGGACGCGAAAAGGCTGGAAAAATCCGTGGTGCGCGGCGTCGGCGTTTCGGAAGGTGCTGCACTTGACGACATAGGCGGAAGTGAGGCATCCGGGGACACAGGCGAATCTGACGCGGCTGACGAGGAAATCAGCACAGGAAATGCGGGGGCTTTTGAAGATGTAGACGGCTGGGATAGCGCTGGCCTTGGAACTGATGCTACCGGAAGTGGCGAAGGCGGCTTTAGCGACGGTTCGGATTCTGACGGCGCAGAGATCTCTGATAATGAAGCGTATTCCGACTTTGGAACGGGCGCTTTCAATAGTGACAGTATTCTTGGAGAAACGAGCGATACATGGACGACTGCGGCGAATATCCTCGGCGGTATGAATACTGCCATAGGTTTCATGAACAGCGTGAATTCATTATTAAGTGCGTCACTTTATGCAACAGCGACCGACGGAGATATCAGCGCAAGTTCGAACTTGGTTGCTTCAAATGCTACTGTCAGCGTCGCTGACGCAAGCCTAGACGTAAGCAGTGCCAACACCGCCGCAAGAGTCACAGACAGCGCAACCGATGGCGTAGCAATGATTACTACCGCCACAAGAGCAACTGCCGATCTTGCGGCGACTACCGGAACGAGCGCGACTGGCGGCACCGCTGCAAGCCTAGGTGAAAGCGATGGCGTGACATCCGCAGGCGTCGGCAAGGGCGTGAAAAAGCTTACGGACATAACCGGAGTGGTCATAGTAAGCGATCTTAAGATCGAGGATGAAGCACTAGCGATTAAGAAGGAACTGCTAGGGGAAGCGCAGCTGAAGCTACAGACGGAACTCAGGCTTTCGCTGGGCGACAGCAAGCTGAAAGTAAGAAGCGTTAACGAGGAAAAGGATATAGCCCTTGTGGACGCAGGCAGGGAAATGACTCTGGACGAGTTCGTTCAGAGTATAGATGAAGAAGAGGCCAAGGAGATTCTGTACGTGCAGCCGGATTATCCTATGGAGGCTTCCGCCGTCGTTACTGCCGCCGGAACCTCAGAAGAAGTGAGCGCAGGGATGACGAGCGGATTTTCCGTAGTGACAGGCGTAGGGGTGACAGGCGCAGCAGCGGGCGCAGGCAGCGAATCCGCTGACGTGACAATGAACACAGGCGGCGGCTTCTCCGTAGTGACAGGCGCAGGGGCGGCAGGCGGCTTTTCTGCGGTGACAAGCGCAGCAGCAGCAGCAGGAGCGGGCGGCGAATCTACGGATGTGACATCATACGAATCCGTAAATGTTACGAACGGCGGAGCTGCTGATATAACGGACGAGATATCAAAGCTCTGGGGGCATTTTAACTACGCGAAGGATGAGAACGGCGACGAGTACCGCATGGACGCAGGGGTGAAAAGCGGCTGGCTCTTTGGCAAGGGCGCGGGCGTGACAGTGGCTGTTTTAGATACGGGCGTTGAAACCACACATCCTGAGCTTGCAGGAAGGCTCATAGATGGCTGGGACTTTGTAAATAAGGACGGTAATGTAAACGACTACGAGTATAGATTCGACCAGTGGCACGGAACGCATGTGGCCGGTACTATCGCTGCTAATGAGGATGGTGTCGGCACTGTCAGCGCGGGTGACGATGACGGAAGCGGCACTGTCAGCGCGGCGAACGATGACGGCGATGACACTGCCGACGCGATGAACGGCGGAAACGGCACAGCTGGCGCGGCTAACGATGGCGGAAGCGGCACGACCGGCGCGGGTAACAATGGCGGAAACGGCACAGCCGGCGCGGGTAACGATGATGATGGCGGCGGTATGGTCGGTGCAGCGCCGGAGGCGCAGGTGATGCCTCTAAAGGTGTTCGAGGGCGGCAAGGCATATACCAGCGATATAATCGCGGCGATAGAGTACGCAGAGGCAAACGGGGCGGATATCGCGAACTGCAGTTTCACGTCGAGATTCGAGAATCCGGCGCTTAAAGAGGCGATAGAAAACAGCAAAATGCTGTTCGTGTGCGCCGCAGGTAATGGCGGGATAAATATAGATGATTACCCGCATTACCCGGCGTCTTTTGATCTTCCGAATATTATAGCGGTATCGTCGATAGGAAAGGACGGCAGGATGAGCCGCTCTTCGAACTATGGTGAGCTGAGTGTGGATATAGCAGCGCCCGGCGTGGATATCTACAGTACCTGGATTGACGGTGAATATATGTATCTTAGCGGCACGTCTATGGCTACGGCTTATGTATCTGGGGTGTGCGCCCTTGTCAAGTCTCTGGACGCGTCAGGGGAGATGGACGCCGCCGGGCTCAAGGAGGTGGTATGCGGCTATTCGGATATAGTGACGGGACTTTTAGATAAGGTAAAGGACGGCAGCAAGCTTAACGCGTATAAGTCGCTGCTTGCGGTGAGTATGACGCAGGGAGACTTACTCACCGCTAACATGTCGGCTCTGACTATGACAAGTCCTGAGAGAACGGTGATAGATGTGCATGACACGCCTATGCCTGTTATAGAACCGGATTCTGATCCCGATGATGAGGAATATACGCTGGAAAACGCGGAGAACAGCTTAGTTATAAAGGCCGCTATGCCATATCCGAGATTCGGGCATCAGAGTGTAGAGCTTAACGGTAAGATATATGTAATAGGCGGCAAGAACGCCGGTGGTATGACGACTAATACAGTGCAAATCTATGATCCCGAGGCGGATTCTTGGTCTATGGGCGCAACTACGGTCTACCATAGGACGGATTCCGCCGCGGCAGTGTGCAACGGTAAGATATATGTATTCGGTGCAAATAGCTCTCCGGGTGAAACCTGGGGCGAAGTCTATGACCCCGATACGGACACATGGTCTACGTCAAGCACGTATGTCGGACCTATAGCCTTTAAGAATCTAACACTTACCGTCATACCGGGCACAAGTAAGATATATTTACTCGGTAGAGGCAACAGAGTGTTCGAGTTCGATACCGCGGCGGAGACTAAGGCGGCGGCATGGTCTGAGAAACCCAGCTTGATTGCCCCTATCTTAAATCATAGCAGTGCGCATGTCCGTAGCGCGTTCTAGAGCGAGCGCTACGGAGTTTGGCGGCAAGGTCTACATATTCGGAGGCGCAACGGGGGACGGCGTAACGGATCTGGTTGAAATGCTGGATCCCGGCTGGGATGATAAGATAGAGCTTCCCGTACCGCTAAAGGACTTCGAGTCCGTAATGCTCGCAGGGAAGCTCTACATCATAGGGGGCAAGAAGCTCTCAGGCGGCGCAGCGGTAAGTTCAAGGGCGGTGTACGCCTACGACCCTGTGACTAAGGCCATCTCAAGTAAGGCGCAGCTACCCGCCGACTTTTACTATATATCAGCGGCAGCGGCCTACGGGAAGATATACCTCATTGGAAGCCCCTCCGCCTCGTCGACTACGAAAAGCCTCTATGAGTATAGTCCGGGGCGGAATCAGTGGACACTGGCCGCTAGCATTGATACGGTAAAAAGCGGCGTGACTGAGGCCGTCTTCTGGAATGAGCGCATATACATGATCACAGCCTACTCATCGACTCTTAGGACAGTGGTCACATATGACCCTATTACAGAGCAGGTAGTATCAAAACCTAATATCACGCTGAGCCGTTCTAGCACATACAAAGCGAACGCTATAGTCTACGGCGGCGAGCTTTATCTCATGTCCACAAAGACGAATACCTATCTCAAATGCACGAACACAGGGGGAACGGACAGCTGGAGCGCAGGTACATGGGATCTACAGTCATACCCATCTACTGTACTCTTAGGCGGCAGCCTCTATAGCTTTCCCGACCGCGCGCTTAGTGCAAGAGACCTATACTATAAATATTCCATTGCGGAAGGTATGAACGCAACGAAGTGCACATTCTATGATTACAAGAAGATAATAAATGCCGCCGCGTGGAACAACAAGGCCTTTATGTTCGTAAACGCGGATTCGGGCGAGTACGCGACCCATTTCACGGTATATACGCCGCCTGAGGGCATATGGCAGGATTTCAGTCAGCTAAGCGCGGCGAAGTCCGCACCGGGAAGCGCATTTCTTGGCGGATATATCTATGCGGCAGGCGGCTACAGTGAAAGCGGCGGCTACTATAGCACGATGGACAGGTTTTCACCCGGTGAGACGGGCAGCACGGCTAGGGCGAGCATGGCTAACGCCAGAAGCAACCTCGCACTGCTTGCGGCAGGTAGTAAGATCTACGCCATAGGCGGCAAGAACGCCGGCGCGCGGGCGCTCACATATGTGGAGGAATATAACCCGGCGACAAATACCTGGCAGAATAGAGCGGCCATCCCTGCGGCTACGGCGAATATGGCCTCAGCCGTCTATAACGGAAATATATACATATTCGGCGGAAACGACGCGAGTAAAACGGCTCTTAGTACGGTGAGGATGTATAACCCTACCACAAATATCTGGACTACCAAGGCCAGCATGCCCAAGGCTCTCTACGGCGCCGGCGCGGGGACTATAGGGGATAAGATCTATGTAGCGGGCGGCTTTACAGCGGGCGACGACACAGAGCCAAAAACGGCCTCGAAGATTCTCTATGTCTACGACCCTGTGAATAATACATGGGACAGCACAAAGCAGGCTATGCCCAGCCCCTTAGGCTTCGCGGGGAGTGTTTCAGAAACCAATCTCTATATGGCAGGAGGCACGGATGGAACAAATGAGATAGCTCTTGTGCATGAGTACAGCCCTACCCTTAATAAATGGTTCACCTGGGACGGGCCTAAGATCACATCATATCTAAACGCTGCTGTCATAACGGACGGCAATCTCTTCGTATTCGGCGGACAGAATATGAGCGAATATTTCAGCCAGGCGGAATACGCGCCCATAGACAGCTTCACAGAAAGCTACCTGCACCTGGGCGACGAAACCGTCAACCTCTCCGGCAACTTCGCGAGAAACTACGTAGATATGGAGTACAAAGCGCCGGGCTTCAACGTAGTATTCGGCAGGACATATAACTCCCACGACGGCCGCGGCACGAGCGAGGGCAACGTGATAGGCATGGGCTGGTCGTTCAGCTTCCAGGGCAGCATAGACGTGAGCGGAAACGACGCCGTAGTACGCGTGCCAAACGGCAGCGGATACATATTCGCCCAAGACACCGTAACAGGCGAATACACAGCCAAAGACTCAAGGATGACGCTTGTGAAAGACGGCGATAACCACATAATGACCTCGCCCGACCAGTACACATATGAATTCAACAATAAAGGGAAGCTCTTTAGGATGAAGGATCCATATGGCAATGCAATAACACTAACGATAGATACGCTTGGAAGGGTGAGCGGGGTGACAGATCAAGTAGGGAGAGTCAGCGAGATACACTATAACAGCATGGGCAGGATAAGCTCTATATACGATCCCGCAGGCAGGCAGATCATATATACCTATAACGACGCGGGACAGCTCATAAGAACAGTAGGCCCGACTACCAGCTATCATAGATACTATCACTATGACGACGCTATAGGCGGCTATCTATCCGCAGTGACAGACACTACAGGCATAACCATAGAAGCTATAAGCTACGAAATGCCGACGGGTAAGAAAGTCCCCATGGTGAAAAGCATAAAGGATATAAATGGGAGAATAGCGACTTACAGCTATGATAATGCTACAGGAATGGTGAAGGAGACGGATCAAAACGGCAATGAAAGCAGTACATGGTATGACAGAGCCATATATCCCGTTCACACAAAGGACGCCGAGGGGCGCGAGACGCATACGGAATACTACAAAGACGGTGCGGTAAACCGCTACGGCGAGGTTCATACCTTCACCGACAAATACGGTAGTACCACAAGCTACGAGAGGGACGAAAACGGTAATGTCACACGCGTCATAAATCCCGATAACAGCGTCAAGGGCTATAAGTATAACGATAAGAA
>JAISED010000081.1 GCA_031264295.1 Eubacteriales Family XIII. Incertae Sedis bacterium
AGTCTCAGCCTGGCAGCTGCCGTGACCGGAAGACTGTTCGGAATCGACGCGTTTAACAAAAGCACCATCAGCCGGAACATCAAAGCTATGAAGAATTTCATTGAGATTTCTCAGATTGATAGTCCTTTGCCTGTTGATGAGTCCGAGCCGCCGTCTTACGAAGAGGTGATCTGGCTTATTCCGGAAATATTGAAAGGCGTGACGTCTACTTTGTCACTGGAAGAACGCTACGGGAAAGGATTCCAATGTCTTCCCAGACTATTCGTCATCATTACTACGCACTCAACATGCACAGTATGAGGAAACATATCAACAGGCGTCGCCTCAATAAACTCATAGCCTAGCCTTGTTAATATTTTAACATCCCTAGCGAGGGTCGCCGGGTCACAGGATACGTATATTATCTTTTTCGGCTTAAGTTCCGCCATCGCTTTGAGCAACTGAACATCACAGCCTGCGCGCGGCGGATCGATGATGATCACATCTGCCTTAGCGCCACAAAGTATCTGAGATTCTGTTTCAACCTCAGCGCCGCAAGACGGCCGATGCTCTTCAGCATTGCCGCCATAAAGCTTCTGAAGCTCCTCTTCAGCTTTGCCGCAGATGAAGCTTGCGTTCACGATGCCGTTGATCACCGCGTTACGGTTTGCGTCAATAACAGCTTGCTTTACAACTTCTATGCCCACGACACTTCCGGCGTATGGCGCGCAGATAAGCCCCAAAACGCCTACCCCGCAGTAAAGGTCGAGCACGGTCTCGCTGCCTGAGAGCTTTGCGTACTCAAGTATGATGGATTCCAGCGCCCGCGCGCCCGCGGGATTCACCTGAAAAAAAGACTGGGGGGATATCTCGAATCGCGCCTGTGCTGTACTTTCCGTGATCGTTCTCTTGCCTGCTATGATCTCGCACCTCTCCGCCGCCTTCGCTCCGCGCTGTTTTACCTCGAATGTAATAGCCGCGCTCTCTAGGCTGTAACTATGCGCCCCACCTGCTGCCGTATCAGAGAGTTCATTCACGGCCTCATCCATCATCAGAATAAGCTCATCTAAACCGTAATGCAGTTTCCTCTCAAAGCCGAGTACGACCATCACCTCACCGGAACCCTCGGCGGTCTTCACAGTCAAGCTGCGAATATCGTTCCCGTCCGTTGCTGCAGCCCTATCCCCGACCGTTCTTTGGTCGGCGGAAGGTCTCGCGCGAGAACTCCCCAGCTTTAGCTGGCTGGAGTTTACCGCCAAAAAGCTTCGCAGCGCAGCGGCGACGGCATTGGCGGCGGGCGTTTGGATCAGGCAATACGGTATGTCCGTAATATTATGGCTCCCGTGATCATAGAAACCCACCTTGCCTCCGCGCACTGCATATACTGCCTTATTGCGGTATCCCCAAGGATCGTTCATGGATATTATCGGTCTCACATTGGGATTCTGAATCCCACCGATACGGCTCAAGGCTTCTCTAACATGGAGTTCTTTCATTCTCGTTTGAGCACTGTACTCCATAGACATGAGGGCGCAGCCCCCGCAGGCGTCGGCGTAATGACATTTTGGCGCAATGCGAAAAGGCGACGGTTCGATTATTTTATCCGTCGCCGCGAACGCCAGGTTCTTTTTCATATTCGTAACTGTGACCCGCGCCTTATCTCCCGGAATCAGACCCTCGACAAAGACCGTGAGTCCGTCTGCTTTACCTATGCCGTGACCATCCCGGCCTATATCCGACACTTCCACAATAAAGGCCATGCCTATTTCCGCATTCATTTATTCGTCTACCACTATTCATCACGGTCTCTTACTCGCCGACTATTATTCATCTTCTATCGTAGCCGCTACGTCGTTGTAAAACTCCGGCTTCGTCCGTTTAAGCAGCATGGGCTTTAAATCCGGATCCGTTATAGCGTGTTTTGTATAGCCGTCTACAAGCAGCTCACCCGAAACCTTCCTCTTCACTTCGTATCTCATTATGACGCTGGCGCCCCGCAAGTCGTCAGCCCAACAGGCGATACTGAGTATGTCGTCGTACAGAGCCGGCTGCTTATATTTAATGACAAGCTCTACCACCGGAAGCCAAATGCCCTCTTTCTCAAGCGTAGCATATGGATAGCCGATCTGCCTCAAAAACTCAGTTCTACCTATTTCAAACCATTTTGCGTAATTCCCGTGATATGCGATACCCATCGCGTCCGTATCCGCATAGATCACTCTTATTCCTGAATAGAATTTTTTAGCCACAAATTCCTCCCTATTGATTTATCACTCTCCGTTAGTTTATCACTCTCCGTTAGTTTGCCGCTCTCCGTTAGTTTGCCACTCAACCGGCGGCTTTACCTGTAATGTGTTCTATATCTATTTCGACTACCAAAGCTTTGACCCAATGCGCGTCGATATATTTGCCGCCTTTGTCAATATAGTCAGGCGAATACTTCTTGATCAGAAGTTCGAGAGCCTTACGCTTCTCTTCATCGTCGTCCAGGATCCGCGCTGTTCCGAATACAATCACGCTCCTGAAAAAGCAGTTAAAGGTCGCAGGCGAAAGATCCGCCTTCTCCACCACGCAGAGAGAAGTCTTGCCGTTTTTTGCTATGGCATCCAACTTGTGTCCCGCAGTCGCAGAATGAAAATACACCTTACCGCCGTCATATACGTAGTTGACCGGCACGGCATACGGATAAGCATCGTCTCCGTTCAGAGCCAGAACAGCATATAATCCGTTTCTCAATATATCCGCCGCTTCTTCGGCGGGCAGCTGTTTATCCTTCCGTCGCAATTCCCTGAACATCATTCACTCCTTTCATACTACCGACCGGCGCCATCCATGTCGCCATTTGCAGCTCACGTCGTCATCCGCCGTTCGGTCTACTAACCGCATTGTCATTCGCCGACCAACATTGTCATTCGCCTACCACGCCGAAAGCTCGATCCGAGCCACGTCGTCATTCGCCGTTCGGCCTACTAACCGCATTGCCTGCGCCGTCATTCGCCGCTCACATCTGCGCCCATATTTTCGTTTTCGCTATCGGCCGCCTTCTCGCTGTCACTATCATCCTCGTCCTCATCGCCTCTCAGCATGTCCCTGTACCAGCAAAGCGCTTCGACATAGGCGGAGTAAATATCCTCCGTGGAAAGATCGTAGAGTATGAGCATACGCGATACATGACTCCATTCCGCAGACTCATAACCAATGATGAACTTGTATACATCGCCGTATTTGCCTGTATGGGAAACAAGGGCTTCCTTTATATCTCCCGACACCAGAACCAGTTTTAAGGCCTCTTCCATAGGCATTTCAAGCATGGCGTCCAGTACCGAAAAGACGCCCATCAGGAAAAGGCTTTGCCCATCAGCGTACAGGTTGAACTTCACCGCCAGCGCTTCCGCAAATCTGGCGCGTATCAGCGAAAGCTTAGTAATCTCGTTAGGCTTTTCAGAGCCGAGTTTGTTGGCGGCCGCAGCGGTAATCCACTTCTTTACCTCCTCCTGCCCGAGCATTACAACAGCGCCGTTTATCGTCTTGATCTCATTTTTCGAGCCGCGCCTGACCATGTTCACCATGCGCAGTAAGGAGATCGTCAAGGCCGGATCTCGCTGGATTATTTTAGCCACCGCATCGAAGTCGAAATTGTCGGATCGCACCTTGTTAAGCAGGTTTATCATATTTATCTGCAATGGTGAGACTTTATTGTCGCCTTCTGTAAAAGGCATCCTGTAGAATCTCCCCTCATACAGACCCTTATAGTTCTTTCTAGCGCTCTGGAAAATCTCCATAGAGTCTACATTTGTGTACACGCACTTCAAATGCCCGAATTTATCCGTCACCGCGCCGCGCAGCCTCACGATATTCGGTTCGCTGAATTTCCTTTGATCATAAAATATATAGTCGCAAAGATTGAGAATGGGCATGTATGCCGCGACATTCTCAATATCCCGAATACCGAAACGATATCCCGCTTCTTTGAGCTTCTTTAACTTATTTACATTTGACGTATCCCCTTTTACGCCGCCGTTCAGAAGGAAGATGATCTTATCCGCCGGTTCCGAACAGGCTTTTTCAACATTTGCCATCAGCATATACTTGTTTATCGGCACGAATATGGGTTTCCCCATTGTGAGCGCTTCGAGTCCTACAACGCTGAGCATCTCCATTATAGGTGATTTCATCGCACCATCAAGGTGGATATTGTCAGTTGCAGCCGATAACAAGTCGTTCCCCTTGCGATACTGGAACAAGTATGCCTCAACCTCGTTTTCGTCATTGAACAAGGGAACAGGCACAATCAATAAATCCACGTTTAGACCCCCTGAAATTCATTTTGGAAACTACTAAAAACTCCTGCCGCCCATCTTTGATTTTTAGAAGCCCCACTTAGCCGCTCATCGGCAAGAACACCGTTGATATGCGCACAGAAACTTGTGTAAAGGTTTGCCCTATATAACAATTATACACCATAGCGGCGATTATACAAGGCGTGCAGGCTGTTTTGAGAAAAAACTTATTCGATCTGTCCTATAACTGCCGTGTGGCGCAGGCGGCAGAATATCTAAAGAGGTAGCGTTCAGGGCTTGTGTATAAGCATTATTAATGTCAAGGGCGGCAGTCATTATCATCTGACTGCCGCCCTGCGATTTTATATAGTACTTCTTATATCTGCGCCTTACTCCGCGACAGATAGTATATTGTAAAAGATCTGCGCGAGTTCGGCTCTTGTGGCGACGCCCTTGGGATCAAAGCGGTTGCCGTCCTTCCCCTTCACCCACTGCTCTAATGTGCCGTATGTTACGCCGTCTACCGCCCATGCGGAAATCCCGTCAGCGTCTGCGTATGGCAACGTAGCGTTCTCCGGTACATTTATCTCAGGAGTAACAGATTTAAAGTAGTTGTAAAGGAGCACCATCATCTGCTCTCTCGTGACCTCCTGCTCAGGAGCGAACAAATTGTCGCCTATACCCGCTGAAATGCCAAGCTGCTTCGCCGCCGCGAGATATCCCGAATACCATGTGCTGCCCGCATCCGCGAAATTGTCGCCTGTCCTTTCTTCTATGCCGTAGGCTCTGCACAGCATGGTTATGAACTGAGCTCTGGTAACAAGTCCCTGGGGACTAAACTTGGTATCGGACGTTCCTTGCGCTATGCCCTTTTCCAATACAAAGGCCACAGCTTCCTGATACCACGATCCGGCTTCTATATCGGTAAAACCAAGTGGCGCTTCGCCTTCTGTAATGGCTGCCCCGCTTATTGCCGCTGATGTCGTCGCTTCCGTCTTTTCAAACACTACTTCGATCTTGTTTGACGTCTGAGCTTTTTCGAATGTATAGCTTGTGACCGCGCCAACGCTCTGACCATTGACGATCACGTCTTTTACATGATATCCGCTGTCGGGCGTGATGGTTACAGACTTGCCGTCGGACGACGCTGTTACGGCGCCGCCTACATTCTTGACCACCTGCGGCTGGTTAGATGCGCTGACACCGCCGAATCCGCCTCCGCCTGTGCTGACGCTTGCACTGATAGTATAGATAAAACTTGAAACAGGACTTACGGCACCGTCTTTTTCGGCTATCGCTTTTATGGTCATGTTTTTATTCACCGTTATCGCAGATGTGTATAACTGACTCTGATTATTTACGATGGGTGTATTGCCGTCGGTGGTGTAGTAAATCTTCGCGCCCGCGGTTGCCGTACTCAAGCTCACAGACTGCGAACCCGAATATGAACCCGCTGCCTTTGACGCCGTCGGCGCCTCCGGCGCCGCAACGACCGGTTCATTGATCGCGAGCCTTACACTGTACTCACCGGTAGTGTCAGGCAAGTAGAATGCAATCGAATCTGTCGTTCGGAAGCTAACAGGAATTCGTATAACATTGCTGCTGTTCTTAACGTCTGTCAGTATGATCTCGCCTGCTATAGACTTGTCTCCATCAAGTGCAACGGCTCTTATAAGCTCGTTATCATTTTTATCGAAACATGCCGATATATAAGCCTGCATATAGCTTTTAGGTGCAAACACCGTTTCTGAAGAGTCAAGATACAGCTTCCCGTTAAATTCGCTGCCGATCTTTATCTCACTGTCGTTATCCGTATTTACACTGCTTTCAATACAGTATTCCACCCCCTGCGACGTCAGGTAAGAAGAAATATCGAAAGACTCATAGGCGTCATAAATACCATCTCTTAAAAAATATATTTTTTCGCCGTTTTCAGCTCTATTAATCACAGTTTCTAACTGTTGCCCTGCTGCAATCATCGCATAGTTCCCCTGGTCGTATGCCGAATCCCAGTCGATTTTCAGGCTTCTGTATTTATCTATTTTACCTGTCAGGTCTATTGCAAAATTGAATCCTCTCAAATCAAGCATTTCAGCGCAAGCATAAAGTTCTTCCTCATATTCAAACGGAAACTTTAAAAAATAAGAGCCGCCGCCGGCATGTTCGTCATTGATATTGATCTTATTTGCGTCAAATATCAGATTCATGTTGAAGCCATTGCCGCCCATACCCTCCGGTTCAAACGCCAAACACGCAATCTGTTCATCAAGATCAACATTCCCCGAAACAGTCACCGTTCTATTTGCGTCCTCTGAAAAGCTAATGCTGCCTTTTTCTACATTATCAACAAGATACACAGTATTAAATTCAACAATCCTCCATATATACGTGTATCTATCTAAATCCATGAAGTCATTAAATATTAGTTTTATTTTATTAGGATCATCCAATTCCTTAACCTCGTGGGATACCCACGAAAGAGCTGACTTGCCCTCGCCGACAGATGGATCGTATTGAAGCAGCCAGGAATACGCGTTCTCATCCAGCTTATGATCGAATGTCGCAGTTAATCCATCAGCCTCTTCGAAGCTTTTAACTATCACGTCAATGCTCGCCGTTTTTCCCTCTAATGTCAATGTAAATTTAACTGTTCCCTGATTTTGCGCTATATAAATAAGGCCGCCTAAATACTCCTCTAACACATCGGTTTCGGTAGATGCCTTCTCTAAGCTTATATCATCCCAATAAGAAAATAGCGAATATTCCGTACCTTTATATGTCAGCTGTACATAATCTTCAAGATACATTATGTCTTCTACAAGAAGGTTCGCCTCATCCTTCCAAACTTGAAACTTAAGCTCCGGATCATCGGCGTCCGGCAATTCCTCACTGCCCGCTGCGTCAGAACTTATGACAATATTCTTTTCTGAAACTGCATTAACGGTAACCTTCTCTCCTGCTGCGTCTGCCGCCGCAGCTGTTAGAGAAAACATAGCGGTAATCATGGCAACCGTCATAACTATAGCTGTTAACTTTCTCATCATCTTCTTCATTTCCTCCTCATAATAAGCCATAGGGGGCTTTTATGCCGAACTCCGCATTAACGCCCCTTTCAACTATAGGAGACCCATCTAGTCTCCTTTTGCAACATCGCTTCAACATTCTATCACATCAATGTAAGAATAAGCAATAGATTTGATCAACTTACCATTTTTGAGGGTTTAATGAGAAAATTCCGAAAATTCCCCACCCGTGTGCGAAAAAGACCCCTCTGATAACTCAGAGAGGTCTTTTAATAGTGGCGCGCCCGAGACGATTCGAACGTCCAACCTGCTGATTCGTAGTCAGTTACTCTATCCGTTGAGCTACGGGCGCAGACTGCGCGGAAGGGCAAGCCCGCCGTGCACAATGCCTATTATACATCATGGAGTGAGTAATTGTCAAACGGCTTTTCCCCAATATTTAAAGTATTTACGAGTATTTAACGGTATTTTTCGGGAGTGGTTAGGCTTTAGGTTGGCCGCGCTTCTACAGCGGCGATAAATTTTCGTTGAAATTCAGCTATGAATATGCGATAATGGTCTATGAAATGTGCTATACGCCTATGGACATTGATACAAAAGGAGAATTACTTGGTTGATATAGAAGAAATGCAGGATATGCTGGACGAGCTGGCTGACGAACTCCCCGACAAGTTCTATGAGGAGCTGAACGGCGGCATATTGCTTATGCCTGACAGAAGACTCAGTCCTGAGGCTCTTGCGGACGACCTGTTTACACTGGGAGAGTATCATCACAGTCACAGTATGGGCAGATACATCGTCATATATTATGGTTCATTCGACGCCATTTTCGGTCATCTTCCCAAGGATGAACTGATGGCGCAGCTGCGTAAAACGCTGCGCCATGAATTTACGCACCATCTGGAATCCCTCGCGGGTGAAAAGGATCTGGAGATCGAGGACGAGCGGCAGCTGGCCAGATACCGCTACCGCGCCAAGCTCCGGGAGATCAGAGCGCTTCGGAAAGACCCGCATTGATCCTCATTTCGAATTGAGGCAACGGACACTCATTGTCCCTCGTTGACATGCCAGAGAGTCTTCGTGTCGTCATTCAGTATCAGAACCTTCGCTTTGCTATGAGCGATAGCAGACATGTAACTTTGAATAATTTCGTCCAAGGTGGGGAGAATCTCCTGACATTTGTTAAGTGGGATTTCTATCTTTATATGGGTATGGTTGGGGAGTTGTATCTTCAGGTCGATGCGTTTCCTCAGCTTCTTGAAGGCATACGGCATTTTCAGCTCGGAGCAGATTCGTTCCAGCACGGTCATCACATTCTCCTCGCGAATTTCGTGAATTTTTTGGTGCTTAACCTTTCTTGCTTTGGCATTCACTTGCAACTGCTCTTGATGCTCGATCATTTGGGGTATTCTATCAGCGATGGATGCCGCCTCATCGAGACAAAGCAATATGTAAGTAAGATTAACATATTCAGAATATTTGTCACGATCTGAGCCGGAATTCCCATAATCCGTAAACTCTCCCGCAGAAACACGGATATAAGTCGCAATCGCGGGTGTCGAGCCATGATTCCATTTTTGCATATACTCCGACGTGTATTCATGGATGGCAACTGAAATAGAAACATCGTTGTTTGATGAGTATTTACCGGACTCACCCGTCGCTTTGCGAGTCATTTTGTAAGAGTCGATTATGTAATCGCTAATATCCCCGAACTTTGTCGTAAGCGACCACTCCGGGCGGGCAGCGAGTTCCTCAGCAATCAAAGCACGAAACTCTGAGCGAGTGCAGGTTCGGTTGTTTGGCTGGACAGCCTTTTCGATCTTTTGCAGTTCGCGCCGGAGCGCGGATTGCACTCCTTGGCTGACAGCCCATGAATATCCGGAAATAGATTGGCTCACGATAAAACCTCCGAGTTTATGAACGGTTAAGAAATACCGGTTCCTTGTTAATTGATATAGCAGCAGCGCCCACGACTGTTCATCCAATCTTTGTGAGTCTCGTATGACTCTTTGTTGGTGCATACCCAAACGATACATCGTTTGATCCCGGCGTCAACATCCGGCTCCGGAGCATATCCGTCCGTAAAGATAATCAGCCCGTCATATGTCTTTGTGTTTTCCTTGAAGAAATTCAATATAGGCTGAAAACTTGTACCTCCGCGACCGACGATAATCACCGTTTTGCGGGCTTTTTTCATGGCAATGGGCCGCCCCTTCAGTTCGCTGTCAAACATTTGCACGTCAACATTTTTGATTCCGTACTTAAAAAAAGCGTTTACTGCGGAAAAGAACTCTTTGAGTTCCCTGTCGGTAACCGAAGCACTGACATCTACACCCACCAGAAGGCTTGTCGTAAACTCCGGGCGTTTGCCCATAGTCAGATTCCCGTATCGCCTGCTGGGTTTGAACCGAGTCAAAATTCGGTTGTCGGACAGCACCGAGGCTCTGAATCCGCTAAGAACCTTTTTGTAGTTCATTACGGGCTTCATATCGGCTGTCAGCCGGGAGATCAGTTGGCCGGACAGAGTCCCCCATTGTTTGGGGTTTCCGAGTATAATTTGGAGCTGTTCTTTGATTTTTTCATCGAAATATTCGTCTGTCGCCCAAAGCTCCGCTTTCTCGCCTGCCTGGCTGATATCCTCATCTGCCTGACTGATATCCTCATCTGCCTGTGACGCCGCGTTTGCGTTTGATTGGTTGGAACCGCCGGCTGATTCACAATTAAAAAGTTCGCACAGCGCCTTGTAGTAAAACTCAAAAAACTGTCCTTTGTACTTCCGGTCGCTCCAATAGTCACCGGCTTTATGCGGAAGAGTCAAGTCGTCATACATCTCGTTTATTGTGATATTGCTCGCAATATATGAGACAGAAGCATTCCTTGGCGGGTATCTGTACGGGTGGCGGAACATTATGCGTATAGTCTCAGCTTTCAGCGCGGTTTCAAGTTCGACGCCGGACAAGGCCTGCGCGTCTGCCGGATTGTACTCAATGCGTCCCATTCCGCAACGGAAGCCTCTGATTTTGATATTCGGCGTTATCTCGTGAGTGCTTACGATAAGCAGGAGCGCAGGTTCATTTATAAACCAGCGTTCCTTTATCCTGCCGAACCTATCGGCGATGCTTGGCACCCCTCGCCGGGCGGATTCGGCTTTGCTCATAACTGGATGTCTCCGATGAATTTCTCTATATATTTCATAATATCATGCGGGTTCATGAGAAGTTCGTATTTGGTTTTAGGGTAAGCCGCCGAGGTGTACAGCGTGGTAAAGTGTGCGAGAACCTCGTTTTTCTTGTGCTTATGCAGCCATTCGGCGTATAAGGCCAAGTTTGAAGCGTAGAGTTTGCGGCGTTCATCGTTTACAGTCTCGGTCTGCCTGAAACACGTCTCCGTCAGCGCGGTTAATTCGTGGGCGCGGGATTTCGTCAGTTTTTGAGAGGCGGCATTGAAATCCGTAAGGAACGGAGTCGCGGAGAATCCTAAGCCGGTTCTGCAATACTGCGCGAATTGCAGCGCCGCACCGACGCCGACTATCCCGGCTGCGGCTTTCGTCGTCACGTCGTCCGGAAATTCGGCGCCCTCTACCAGTTCGGAGACTCGTTCCCACGCTCGCCTGTCCGGTGATTTTTCAAGTCCCATGTCGCCCGGCTCTCCGTCCAAAAGGTGCGGGAAATCTCCGATAAAGCCGATTACGCGCTCATCGAGCTTATTCTTCTGAGCCCACAGCAACCACTCCTCCACAGTCGGAGTGAAATGATAGATATTAAAGCGAGAAACAAGCGCAGGGTCAAGGTCTGTCAACTGATACTCGTCTCCCTCATTAACCGCTGAGATGATCTGCGAACCGGCAGGCAGTTTCCGTCCGACAATCGTTTTGTTGAGAGTCAAATCCATAACACATTGCAGGATTTCAGGTCTGGCGCGGTTAAGCTCATCAAAGAACAAGACAATCGGCTCTCCGTCCTCCGGAAACCACCACGGCAATCTGAAAACAGTCTTGGCTGCACTTTGATCCAACGACGGCAGACCGATGATATCTCCGGGGTCGCTCATTTGCCCCAAGAACAAGGTAACAACCTTTTTATTCTCGGAAGTGAAGTAATCCTCAACGATACGCGATTTGCCGATCCCATGTCTGCCGACCAGCATGATATTATGATGACCTGGTGTAAATTTTAGAATTTGTTCGAGTTCCATGGCGTTAATGTTAGTAGCCATGATCATCCTTTCTACGTGTATGCTCGTATTGGCTTATGCTTATAGTATGTGCCGCCCGCGTCCATCGTAACAATGTGCTCTTTGATGTCAAGTATCTTAATCAGTACTGTACACCTTTTCGATCACGATTGCAATAGAAAAATTCAAATCTTCTTAGGGGTCGGCGGGCTTCAGTTGCCCAGCTCAGTCGCCCTGTCGTCAGGCGGTATTAGATGACTTTATCCGCCAGTTCCAAGGCCGATTCTAATGTCTTATCCATGTCGTAATACTTGCGGTAAAATACGCTCGGAGAAGAAGTTGCCGATAGAATCGTATTCGGATCGATATTCGTTCAACACTCATTGCTCCCCGCCTTAGCTATTCCCAACCGTTGACGATTCGATTTCATTCTTTCCGCTTCATCAAGAATGGATATCTGGTATTTGGCGATTTCGTATAAAATCCTGAACCGTTCCGCCTTCGGTCTACTCTCTTTGATAAGTTCGGCGTTGTGAGTTTCCAGATTAGACAGCACTGTCAATTCGTTCACGG
>JAISED010000042.1 GCA_031264295.1 Eubacteriales Family XIII. Incertae Sedis bacterium
TTAGAATCCTTCGGCTAAATCTCTACACTATGAAGTTTTCAAGGTTCATACCGGCTTCTTCGCGTTTCTTTTCGCTTCCCGCCGGCCGTCCGCTTTTTTGGCGGAACGTTTTTATTATATATCTTTGTCGCGCTCTTGTCAATACTTATTTTTGCTGATTTGTAAATTTATTTTCTTTCACTCACCAGCCATTCGCACTGTCAGCGTCGGACTCTCTTCCGGCACTACCGCACCTTGGATATCTCCGTGTCGCCTCTACAGTCGCGGATTTCTCTGTACCTCCGCAGCGCAACTTTAATAGAATACCATCATCTGAGGCGCTTGTCAACAGTTAATTTTTTATTTTTTTATGTAATTTTTTTCCAGCCACCGTTTTACATCCCCACAATGTCAAAACCACTGTAAACTTTGCGTTTACAGTGGTTTCTCATGGTGCCCAGACTCGGAATCGAACCAAGGACACGTAGATTTTCAGTCTACTGCTCTACCAACTGAGCTATCTGGGCTTATCGCAGACATGCCGCATGTGGATGCCGCCGGCATGGGTTCTGCGAGGAGAGCGCCGACAACAGCTGCGGTCATGCCGAGCGGATGTCGTTCTCTGCTCTAATACTGAAGTTCAGTATTAGTTCTCATGGTGGGCCCTCAGGGACTTGAACCCGGGACCGTCCGGTTATGAGCCGGATGCTCTAACCAACTGAGCTAAGGGCCCACGAGAGGGGCGTTTATACCCCGAAATCGGATATTTGGTTTATACCTTTTCTTAGCGCTGTGAGACCCGGCGCCGCATGAACCCGAATTAGTGTTCACCGGCAAATCCTAATCTCAGCACAGTCCTTCTGTTGGTCGGGGTGGCAGGATTTGAACCCGCGACCCACTGGTCCCAAACCAGTTGCGCTACCAAACTGCGCTACACCCCGCAATGCCTGCGGTAAAACCTTTGTTTGGAAAATGGCAGGGGTAGTAGGACTTGAACCCACGGCGCATAGTTTTGGAGACTATCGCTCTACCAACTGAGCTATACCCCTGTATCAAGCATACTCGATCCATACCTGCGGCACATTCACCGCTGTTTGCATGGATATTCCGCGACTGAAACAGTCAAAACCTTAATCCAACTTTTACATTGTAACATATTTTCAAAAGCTGTCAAGCATATTATGATAAGATCTTGCAAGATTTTTCCGAGATTTTTCAGCAGGGTTTTAAGCGTTCTTAATCGCTTTTGTTCGGCGCTGCGCGAACTATTCGCGCAATTTAAGCTCAAAGCAGTAGGCGCATTTCTCGAATCCGTAGATCTCATAAAACCGATGGGCGCCCACCCTTGGCATACCCGAATCCAGAACAATACCCCTGCAACCCCGCGCTTCCGCCAGCTGTTTGGCGTGATCCATCAAGCGTACGCCATAGCCCTTACCCCTTACCTCTTCATTACTTATGATGCTTGACAGGTAACAGGTCTGCCCGGAGAGCCAAAATGTATTAAAGAAAGTCCCGTGACAAAATCCCATCGGTTTCCCCTCGTCAAATAGGAAGAATGCAAAGTCGTTTGGATTTTCCAGAACCCCTTTGTAGACCGCCTTGATCTCCGCCCTGTCATAAGTATTGTATGTCCACAATTTTTCAATGTAATCAAAAGCCAGATCGAAATCCTCCATAGTCGCGTTTCTTATTTCCATTTTATTCCATCCTCCTTCATCTTAACGCTTTCATATACCAACCGATGCTTTTACGTCCGCCTGTCCCGCCACG
The DNA here is from genome assembly GCA_031264295.1 of Eubacteriales Family XIII. Incertae Sedis bacterium. Lineage (GTDB taxonomy): Bacteria > Bacillota > Clostridia > Peptostreptococcales > Anaerovoracaceae > JAISED01. The sequence goes on from JAISED010000042.1 coordinate 1,753, forward strand.
TCTCCTGTTGTCCTGTCAAGTCCGCCTTTTCATTCGCATACCGCCTCTTATATGCCGAACAATTCCTTTGCATCCGCGTCTCCCATCATGCGGGAGGTCTTTTTGTCGGCATTCTTGAGCATATTATCCATCTTCTCCTCTACCGACCTCTTTAGCAGGTCTGTAAAATCAACATTCCGTAATGTGAAGAACAAGAGCGGTTCTTCATCAAGCCGCGCCGCCGTCGCGTACATAACAGCCGCAACATGCTTGCACATATACGCCCAATCGGGGCAGCTGCAGCTGAACCTGATCTCGTCCGGCGAGGGGAACAGTCCCTTGCCCTTTTGGGTGAACAGCGTTTCCATAGCTTTCGGGAACTTCCCTTCCGCAAGCATGTCAATATTCGCGATGCTCTTGCCGCAAACCGTGGTGATCGCCTTCCAATTCCGCTTATCTACACCCTCAATCACCACCGAAACATTGTAAGGCTTACTGCCCGAACCCGCAACAACAGCGTCTATGCGCCCGGTTGATATCTGTAAGTCGAGCACCATGCCGTTCGTCACATATGCACTCCCCCGCCCGATACGGTTCGAATAATCAGCGTAGCTCTTCAGGTTGTCCACCCAAGCCTTGCCCCACCATGTCTTTGCGATCCGCCGCCCTTCAACAACTACCGGCTTCATGTCGGGGTTTTTCTTCTTCAACTTTTCAAATTGTTTTTGCGCCTTGGCCTTTTTCTCGGCGACTGACGTATATCCGTACCCGTAACTATTTCTCCACATCATCCGGCTCCATTACGCTAACCTGCTCCATTACGCTAGCCTGCTCCATTACGCTAGCCTGCTCAGTTAAGCGAAAACAGCTTGAGCAGCTCCGCGTTACTCATCTCCGTTACCCACTTTTCTCCGGTGGACTCAATAAGCGCGTTCGCAAGTCCGATCTTCTCCTCGATCATCTCGTCTATCTTCTCTTCAACAGTACCCTTTGTAACAAACTTGTGCACCATAACATTCTTCGTCTGCCCTATGCGGAACGCCCTGTCCGTCGCCTGATTTTCAACAGCAGGGTTCCACCATCTGTCAAAATGCACCACGTGATTCGCTGCGGTGAGGTTGAGTCCCACGCCCCCCGCCTTTAAGGACAGCACCATGAACGGAAAATATTCTTCACTATTAAACATATCCACATATTCCGTCCTCTTCTTTAAGCTTATGCCGCCGTGTATCACCAGACCGTCCCTATTGAAAATATGCGCCAGGTACTCTGCGAGATATCCTGTTATCTCTTTAAATTGTGTGAATACGAGAATCTTCTCATGCTTCTCGTACACCGTTTCACAGATCTCCCTGAGTATCTCGAATTTGCCGCTGTGGGCTTCTTTATATTCGCTTTGACCTAGGTATTGGTCGGGGTGATTGCATATCTGCTTGAATTTCATTATCGCGGCTAATACCATGCCTTTTCGTTCTATTCCGCTCTGCCCTTTCCGACCATCTTGAACATTCTGACCATCTTGAACATTCTGACCATCTTGAACATTCCGACCATCTTGAACATTCTGACCATCCCGGCGTTCCTGTTCATAACTACTCATCTGTTCGTCCTGATCATCCCTGTCACACCGATCATTCTGACCATACTGACTCACCTGATCATCCCGGTCGTCCAGTCCCTCCAACTGCGTCTTTATATTTTCGAGAAGTTCGGTATAAAGCGCCCGCTGTTTCTTCGTTAAACCGGCGTATTCCTTGATTTCAATCTTATCGGGCAAGTCGCTGATGATGGATTTATCCGTCTTCAACCTGCGCATTATAAAAGGACTGACCGCTTCCTTGAGCTTCGCGTAGCTTCCCGCATCTTTGATATCGCTGATATATGCGGAAAACTCCTTCGCAGAACCCAGAAATCCAGCATTCAGAAAATCGAATATTGACCATAGATCAGACAGTCTATTCTCAACCGGAGTGCCAGTCATAGCTACCCGGAACGATGATTTGATCTGCTTGATAGCCTTTGTCTGCTTGGCGGCGGGATTCTTTATGGCCTGCGCTTCATCCAGTATGATCAAGTCCCATTTCGTCTCGCTCAAGTCCGAAAGCCGGAGCGCCATACCGTAAGTGGTGATGAAAAGCTCGGCATTATCCTCGTCTATCTCCCTGTTTGCCGAATGCAGTACGGCATATCTGAGTTCGGGCGCAAACCGCTCTATTTCCTTTTGCCAATTTCCCATCAATGATGCGGGCAAAATGAGCAATGCCTTGAATCCGCCGTTTTGCCGCATATATTCTAGCAATGCCAATATCTGCACGGTCTTGCCCAGCCCCATATCGTCCGCGAGCAAAGCGCCAAGCCCCATTGACTTCATAGCCGTAAGCCACAAGAAGCCCTTCTCCTGATACTGCCGCAGTCTTGCTTTAAATGACGCTCCAAGGCTTATCTCATCCATCCCATCGTGCGGCGCCGCACTGCCGATTCTGACAGCCTCGGTTCTCGCTCGAATATTCTCACGCCACATCTTGTTTGTAAACTGGATAATATCCGCGTCTTCGCCCGCCGCCGACAGACCGCCAATCCCCAGTTCCAGCCGCATAGCGTCTGCTATTGTCATATCGCCGAAGGCGAGTGCCCTTTCATACGCATCCAAAGCGGCGCGTATTCTTTCAAGATCCACCTCCACCCATTTGCCTTTAAGGAACGAAAGCCCTGCCGATTGACGCAGCAACTCTGTGAGTTCTTCCAATGTGATCTCGTCGTCGCCGAAGTACAGAGAAGGACTGCACTCCACAATCGCGTCGAGTCCCAGTTTTGAAGACCGCTTTGCCCCGAAAGACACCGAAACCCTTATGCTATTTCCACGTTTCTTCCACCAGTTCGGAATACGGCATAATATACCGCATTCTTCATAAATAGGCGTTTCCTTTAAGAATATATACGCCTCGTCGATCGTAAAACGCAATGGAGAAAACAGTTCCCCGCTCTCCGCCAATGATGATATAAATTCGCTTTTATCCGTCGCTTTTGAAACAGTAGAAAGCAATCGCAGCAGGGTTTTATGATCGTCCTTATATTCGTTGAGCGCGTTCTTCAGAGGCATGTGATTCGCTTTTCTGGAGTTCTTATCGCCCGTCGAGTAGGTCGCCATAAAAGCGAAAGGATAGGTTTCAGACTTGTTCTCGACAAGGTGGAAAAACACCCTGCCCGCCACATTAAGACCGGCTTTATGACTCTTGAGGAAGTCCTCGACCGTACCGCCCCACGCTTCGATTTCAAGCTCAAACGCATCCGACAATCCCGTCCAGAACGCGCGAATCCAGTCGTCGTCCACGAACTCGGCGCCCGTCATAAATGGAACATTTTCAAGAACGCCGCTGATCATCTCATCGCCCGGCGGCTTTGACTTCCTTGTAAATTCTATTTCATTGTTATGACTGAGTTCAAATATGAAGCGTTCACAGATATCATGTATGAAGGAAAGCGAAACTGTCATATCGGAGTCTTTATCCGCAAAACCGAAATACAGCAGAGCCTTGTACGGCGACTTTTTAAATTCAATAAGCAGTTCGTCATTGTGATAAGTCTTTTTCGAATCCGAGCGCATTTCATCCAGCGTAAACCCCGCGGCTGTGCAGATCGCCGCCAGCTCGGTCTTACCCATGTTCCGCGCGCCGACGTTCTCATCTGCAGTTTTTGACGCGACGGCTGGGACGGTAGTTTTTCCGCCGACGGTAGCGCCAACGTTTGTGCCGGCGGCCGGAGCCGCAGGTTTCACGCCGGCCGTAGCATCCTTCCGCGGCCTGCCTCGTTTACGCTTGACCACCGCCGGTGTCTCATCAATATAATCCTTAAGCTTCATGCTTATTATCCCTTCAAATAAGATGAAAGCAGTTTATCATATTTTGCTGTAGATTGCCACACTTATTTTGCTGTAGATTATTACACTTGTTAGTCCGGCTAATTTCTCGCACCGGCAGTGCGAGTTTTTCGATTCGCGTCTTATTACCAATTTGTCTCATCCACTCTTATCTCTCACATTGGCAATACGAGTTTTCCAAACACCGTTTCTAGATTCAACCATAAGGCAGGACGAACACCTACGTCCTCGTAGTAAACGATGCTACCGTACATGATTAGTTCGCCGTCAGCTTAAAATATCGGCGACCGTTCTGACATTTGTGTCGGTTCTGTTGAACTCCATTTTGTTCATTGTTGAGCAGACATTCTCGACACCCATTTTATTTTGCTGCATATCTTGTCAAGCTTCCGCTGCCAAGTTTTCTCACATACCTCTGGTTGCGACTGTTCGGCTTGTCTGGGATGGTCATTAGCAACTTCCCTGATGCAAGCAAAGGTCTTAGAATTGCTTTACGAAAATGCTCACGACTCGCCATTCCGATAAATTCTTGCATCTCATCTCTTGTTTTGGGTTCAGCACAAAATATGAGAAGCTGTTCCATTCTTTCATCCTGTGCGACAGCTTGCGCTGTGACTTGCGCTGTATCTTGCGCTGTGACTTGCGCTGTGCTGCTGTTCAAGCCATAGTTCATGTTTTTCAAAATGACATGAAATGCCGTCCGCGTCGATTTGAACGTCGGCGCGAACTCATCTGTGTAACCATATAAATTCGCGGTTTCGTTCAGAATTTTCTTGAGACCGCTGCCGCGTCGTTCTACAAAGTCCAGACGATGGAAGATCTCAGAAATAATAGGATTGCGGCGCGTAGACGCCACTTTCTCAATGTCGCGCTCCTGAATCAGCGTACCGTCCGGCATCCCGCCGGGAGAGTAAATCTCCAGACGGTCATCAAACATATCAATGTGAACCTCGCTGCCGATAACACTGTAATCCCTGTGCAACAACGCCTTTCGCAAGGATTTCAAAAACTGCCCTGTCGGCATAGTCCGGTTTGTTGACCCTGTGATCGGACATCTTTTTCCACCGCACCCTGGAATTCATTTTGACAAAATCATGGCTGCTCATAAGCTGCGAAATGATGTCGCCCTCAAACTCCTTGTCGTCAACTGCGTCGTCTGCGCCGCCGCTTTTGTCAAGTCCGTCCCAATGGGTGC
>JAISED010000048.1 GCA_031264295.1 Eubacteriales Family XIII. Incertae Sedis bacterium
TCAGACCCCAGCGTCAGGGCGACGGCAGACCGTCGCGTCCCGGCGACGGCAGACCCCAGCGTCAGGGCGTCGGCAGACCGCCGCGTCCCGGCGACGGCAGACCCCAGCGTCCCGGCGACGGCAGACCCCAGCGCCCGGGCGACGGCAGACCGCCGCGTCCCGGCGACGGCAGACCCCAGCGCCCCGGTGACAGCGCTTTCAAGGATAACAAGCCGGGCGTTAAGGACTCTAAGAAGAAAGATACAAAGCACGAGTTTAAAAAGGGCGGCGATAGGGATAAGAACGCGCCTTCCAAGCGTAAGGAAGTATATCCTGAAAGATCCCTTGAGAAGAAGCCGATAAGAAGCAAGAGCAGACCTAGACCCATATCAAGACAAGAGACTGTAGAGAAGGCGCCGGTCGTTGAACTTGCGCCAGGCACATTGGTAATAAATGTTCCCATCACTGTCGCCGGCTTTGCGGAGCAGGTTGAAAGAACCACTTCCGACGTTATTATGAGGCTCATGAGGCTGGGCGTGATGGCGAATATAAATCAGAATATAGACGAAGACACCGTACTGGTGCTTGCCGAAGAGCTGGGACTTCAGGTGGTGATCGGCAGCGTCGAAACGGATATTCAAGAAGCGGGTTTAGAGCTGTTTGATGATAAAGAGGAAGACCTTAGGTCGAGGCCGCCCATCATTACCGTTATGGGACATGTTGATCACGGTAAGACTTCTCTCCTTGACGCTATCAGAAAGACGAATGTAACTCAAGGAGAAGCGGGCGGAATCACGCAGCACATAGGTGCTTCGGAAGTGACGGTAAACGGATCGAGGATAGTGTTCCTCGACACTCCCGGTCATGAAGCGTTCACCGCAATGAGGGCGCGGGGCGCGCACGTCACGGATATAGCGGTCTTAGTTGTGGCCGCTGACGACAGTGTGAAACCTCAAACCATAGAATCAATAAGCCACGCAAAGGCCGCCGGTGTCCCTGTATTGGTGGCGATCAACAAAATCGACAAACCCGGCGCCAATCTGGACAAGGTAAAACAGGATCTTGCGGATAACGGCCTGCTCGTTGAAGAGTGGGGAGGCCAGACGATCTGCACCCCCGTATCCGCCAAGACAGGTGAGGGGATTGTGGGACTGCTTGAAATGATATTGCTGCAGGCGGAGATGCTTGAACTCAGAGCGAACCCCAACAGGCTCGCTATGGGCACGGTTATAGAGGCCAGACTTGATAAGGCCAAAGGACCTGTCGCTACATTACTTGTGCTCAACGGAACATTGGAGTCGGGTATGAGTGTGGTGGCAGGAACCAGCAGCGGCAGAGTAAGAGCAATGACTGACTTCCAGGGCAATATCATCAGAACCGCAGGACCGGCGACTGCCGTTGAAATCCTCGGTCTTACGGATGTGCCCGAAGCAGGCGATGAATTCAACGCCGTTAAAGAGGACAAGGTGGCTCGTGAGATAGCTGAAAACAGACGTGTACGGCTCAGAGAAGAGGTAATGGTAAAGAACGCCAGCACGACCCTTGAGAAACTGTTCAGTCAGATACAAGAAGGCGAGACTAAGGAATTACCGCTTATTATCAAGGGCGATGTACAAGGTTCTGTAGGCGCATTGACTCAGTCCCTTGAAAAGCTCAAGAATGAGAATGTTTCTGTCAGAATAGTACATACCGGCGTAGGCACGGTGACAGAATCGGATGTCATGCTTGCAAGCACAGCCGGCGCGATCATAATAGCCTTCAACGTAAGGCCGAACTCGACTGTAATCAGCCTTGCGGAGCGAGAGGAAGTAGAGATCCGGGCATACCGCATAATTTACGAGGTTATTGATGAGGTCGAAGCCGCCATGAAGGGCATGTTAGACCCGGTATTCAAGGAAGCCTTGCTGGGAAGAGCGGTAATACGCAATACCTTCAAGGTTCCGGGTGTGGGACAGATAGCCGGTTCCTATATTACGGACGGCAAGGTTCAGCGGAACGCCGACGTCAGGCTGGTGCGCGACGGAATCGTCATTCACGAGGGGAAAATATCCTCTTTGAAACGCTTCAAGGACGACGTCAAGGAGGTCGCGCAGGGTTACGAGTGCGGTATCGGTTTAGACGGTTATAACGACATCAAGGAAGGTGACGAAATAGAAGCATTCGTCATGGAGGAAGTGAAGAGAGATTGACCGGCGGGATTCATCATATAATGCTGAGTCAGTATCGAAACCTGCTGCGGAGGATTTAGAACATGAAGAAATCTTACAGACAAGACAGGATGGGCGGAGAAATCAGGCGCATTATCAGTGAGCTTTTGCTTAGAGAGCTTAAAGATCCGGGGCTGAGCGGATTGGTCAGCATATCGGATGTGGATGTGACGCCCGATGGCAGTTACGCAACGATATATATAATCGTTCCGGGAAGTAAGACCGGGCTTGCCGCGACCGATGATGAAAAACAAAAGGTTTTGGGCGGCTTTAACAGGGCTAAGGGTTTGCTCAGAAGGGAAATCGGAGCGAGGCTTCAGATCAAACACACCCCGGAATTGATATTTAAAATCGACACATCGGCGGAGTACGGCAGACATATTGAAGACATATTCAACAGCATTGCCGCGGGCGCCCAGGATGTGAAAGAATAAGGATTTTGCGTGGTTGCCGGTTTTCCGAGAGCATGGCGGCCACTCCGGATGTGAAAGAATAATGGAGATAATACAAATCAAAAATAACACATTAGAGGAAATTGCCGCCGCTTTGTCGGCGGCGGAGTCTATCTTATTCTTTCCTCATCATTCGATGGACGGCGATACCCTTGGTTCTTCGGTGGCTCTGTGCCGCGCCTTGAGAACGAAGGGGAAGCTTTCATTCGTGATAATAGAAGATGAAATTCCCGATATGATAAGCTTTCTCGACTGTGATTGCTGTACGGACAGCTTGAAGATAGTGGATAAGCCGGATCTGTGCGTATGTGTAGACTGCGGGGAACTAAGCAGGCTTAACCGGCGTCGTGAGCTTTTCGAATCGGGGAGAACTAAGATGTGCATAGATCATCATATTTCGACGACTCCGTTTCTTGAATGGAATTATATAGATCCCGCGGCGGCGGCTACAGCCGAGATCGCATATGAGATAATTACCATACTGGGACTTGAAATAGATAAGGATATCAGCGAGGCGATATATACCGGAATAGTGACGGATACGGGCTTGTTTCAGTATTCAAATACTACGAAAAAGACGCATCTCATAACTGCGGGGCTTTATGACTGCGGTTTGAATTCCAGCGAAACAGCGATCAAGATCTATCAAAGCGTGAGCCGGGAGAAGATGATTCTCGAAGCGAATATAATCTCTACGATAGAGCTTTTCGCGGAGGGCAAGGTGGCAATCGCCTATATGACGCAGGAAATGCTGAATAACTCGGGAGCTAAGCCGGACGATACGGACGGCGTAGTGGAGAGGCTGCGAGGCATCAAAGGTGTAGAGATCGCCGCCTTGGTGAGAGAGAGACGCGATGGCCGGATAAAGGTGAGCCTTCGTTCAAAGCAATACGCGAACGTCGCCGCGTTTTCAGAGCCGCGCGGCGGAGGCGGTCATATAAGGGCGGCCGGTTATACAGCTGATTCCACCGTTGATGAGGTAAAGACCTCGCTCGCGGTTGAACTTGAGGGCTTGCTCAAACGAAGTTCAGTATCAGACGCGGGGTATAAAGCAGCAGATGAATGTTGACGGTGTGATAAATTTTCTCAAGCCATCCGGTATGACATCCCATGACGCAGTCGGATATATGCGCAGACTTTTGAAAATCAAGAAAATTGGACATACAGGCACGCTCGATCCTATGGCGGCGGGCGTGTTGCCGCTGTGCGTCGGCAGAGGTACAAGAATAGTCGAATACCTTATTGAAGATAATAAGAGATATCGGTGTGAACTGAGATTGGGCTTGACGACTGATACCTTGGACGTCTGGGGCGTCAAGACAGGCGGACGCGGCGATATAGCCGCCGCCCTGTCAGAGAGCGCTATAATAGACGCAGTGTGCTCATTTACAGGCGCTTTACAGCAGATACCGCCGATGTATTCGGCAGTTAAAATCGGAGGAAAGAAACTTTACGAATATGCTCGCAAAGGCGCGTCTATAGAGGCGCCCCCAAGAGACGTTTACATAAAAAGTATTATTGTAAAGAAAGTCAATCTCTGCGATTTATCTCTCATCTTTGATGTGGAGTGTTCGAAAGGCGCTTATATTCGTTCTATTTGCAGGGATATAGGTGATAAACTCGGTTGCGGCGCGGTTATGAGCGGCTTGGTGCGTTTGAATAGCGGCGCTTTTGCTATAGAGGATTCTTTTACAGCGGATGAGCTTGAACATGCAGTTGCGGAAGGGCGCGGCGCAGAGCTTCTCACGCCGATCGATCGACCTCTTTCGAGATTCATTCCTGTCGAAATAGACAGCGAAGATGATTGCAGGAAGTTTGTGAACGGACTCGCTATGAACACCGAGATACTCAGGTTCAGCGAAACGGCGGACACGACTAATACGGCGGCGGATAAAAAGTTCCGCGATTATTATAGGGTTTATGGCTCTTTCCGCGGCATAGAACGCGCCTTCCTTGGCGTCGGTCGTATAGAAGAAGGGAAATTACACGCAGATAAGGTGTTTATTGGTAGCACAATATGATAATATTCAATAATTTAGAAGAAATAGATAATATAGGAAAAACCGCCCTGGCAATGGGTAATTTCGACGGTTTGCATCTGGGTCATCGCCGCCTCCTGGAACTGGCCTCAGACGGCGCCAAAGAAAAAGGCTTGAAAAGTGCGGTATTCACTTTCTCGAATCACCCGAAGAGCGTCATAGAGGGTGTGAGTATTATCAAGAATATAATGCGCACGGGAGACAAGGCGGAAGCAATCGCTGCTATGGGCATAGATTATTTGTTCTCAATCCCATTCGATAAGAGTATTCAGTTCATGCAACCCTTAGAGTTTGCGAATAAGTTGTTGGTACAGAAATTTAACGCGGCTCACGTATACTGCGGTTTTAATCATCATTTTGGTTTTCGCGCGGGCGGGGACGCAGAGGCTCTTGTGAGATTCGGAAAGGATTTGGGCTTTGAGGTAAGTGTTCTCAGACCTGAAAAAGTTGAGGATGCCGTAGTCAGCAGTTCCTTGATCCGCCGGTATATTTCCGAAGGCATGATGGAAGAATGCGCCATGCTTCTTGGAAGAAATTACTCAGTAGGCGGGGAGGTAGTGGTAGGCAACCGCATAGGAAGAAAGCTGGGCTTTCCAACCCTCAACATCCTGATGGACGATGATATGGTTTTGCCGCCTCACGGAGTATATATAACAAACTGCTATCTGGGTGATCACATCTACGCAGGTGTGACAAATGTAGGCGTCAGGCCGACAGTAGGCGACGATAAAAAGAGCATAGAGACACATGTGTTCGATTTCAATGAAGAGCTTTATGGCAGCATTATAAAGATAGAGTTTCTGAAAAAGACCCGAGATGAGAAAAAGTTCGCAAGTCTTGACGAGCTTGCCGCACAGATAGACGACGACTGCAGGCAAGCCCGTGAATATCATAGCAACGGTCAGAATAAATACAAGCCTAAGTCTTTTAATACAATAAGTATGACATAGCCTGCAATGGCAATGATAATGGAACTGAATAGCATGAGAACGAGTGTGGCTCTTGCAAAATTGCGCCTATTGATAGGTCCATTTTTACTGACAGACCAGATTATTGCCGCGATGAAACCGATGATCGGGATGAAGAACAGCAGATAATACCCGATGAATGATGAGGCGCTGACCGGGACAAGCCGATGATCCTGATAGAGCGACTCATCATATATGTCCCGTGGTAAATCGGCGCGTTTATCGCGGTGATCACGTTTTTGCGTTTCACCGCCGCGTCTTCTATTTTGAGATGAAGCCTGATCTTCATAGGCCTCTGCAGCGTATAAGCCGATGGCGCTTGTTCCGCAAACAGGGCAAGCTTCGGCGCCTTCATGAAGATCAGCGCCGCAGCTTTTGCATATCCGTCCCGTCATGAATCCCTCCTGTACGATGTATATTATATATGCGAACTTGAGAAACGATCATGGGGCTTTTATATTAATACTGAAACTCAGTCTAAATCACTTTATGATTCTGTATTTCCCTATTATGGGGAGTTCCCTGGCGTTGCCGCTGAATCCATTCACCAATCCCATAACAAACAGCGCAAGCGTCAAAAGCCAGAGCGCTGCGGTAACTAATGAACCGATGAAGAAGAGCGGCGACAGAAAACCGAAAATATTGCGAATTATCCCGGAAAATATGTTGAATGCAATGGATAATATCACCAGCAGCAGACTTTGATTCGCGTGGAATCTGCCGTATTTCGAATTGGGGCAGATGATCAGCGGCAGAAAAAATAATATATATGCCAATCCTCCGTATATTTTGTTAGTGTTAATATCGCCGGGATCTATGTTATTTGTATAGTCGGCTGTATCGTTTGCTCTGTTTATGAAATCCTGAGCAAAGCCTTGCGCTCCCGAAGGATTTGCATTCTGGTTCTGCTGCCCGTATTGCCCCTGACCGGCTTGCCCGAACTGACCCTGCCCGGCTTGCCAGTTGGGGTTTTGCCCGAACTGCCCGCCCGGATTCTGACCGCCTTGTCCGAACTGTCCGCCTGGACTTTGCCCTTGATTGGCCGCCCCCGCCGCGCCGCCCTGCTGATAATACTGCCCCCCTTGAGGAGGCTGCTGTCCGCCGGGCTGCCCCATATTGCCCTGCCCGGCTCCGCCTTGACCGGCTTGATTATTGTTAAACGCCGGCGGGATTTGCCGGCCGCATGACTTACATACTGTTTCCCCATCGGGCATAAACGTACCACAATTGCTGCAAAATGCCATAATTCTATTACTCCCTTCATTCATTAGAAGTCATCTAAAACAAGTAGCGATAATAACTAGTAAACGTACTATATAAAAATGAAATACAGATAATGTTTAACACAAGACCTATAATACACAATATAAACATGGCCTTGGCGAAATTTCTGAAATCCACGGGTCTTGACGCGTCATTCATCTGCACAATGGCTATGATAATCCCTATGATGGGAATGCTGTACAACAAATAATGCCCTAAGTATGAGGCTGTTGAAACGAATCCGTTATCGCGGCCATAGTAAGGCTGCGAATAGCCGCCGTATTGGGGCGGTGGGGGATAACCAAAACCTTGATTCCCTGTAGGCGGATATCCTCCTGCGCCGGGGTTGAATTGAAAATCGTTCTGAAACTGCCCTTGGCCGGTGTAGGCTTGCTGCCCCTGACCGGAGTAATTTTGCTGCCCTTGACCGGAATAGGCCTGCTGCTCCTGGCCGGTGTAATGATGCTGCCCCTGGCCGGAGTTGCTTTGCTGCCTCTGACCGGAGTAGGTCTGCTGTTCCTTGTCAAGATTGGGCTGCTGCCCAATCGATTCTTGCTGTGTCGGCGCCTCATCCGCATGTGTTCCGCAATAGGAACAGATCTTGTCTCCGCCGGAGACGACAGCGCCGCATTTAGGACATATGAGCTGTGTCATACTTAAACCCCCTTAATAAATCTAACGCGTCTCATCTAAAAAAGCGCGCCATAATAATCCAATGTTGAAAAAGTAAACCAAAAAACCAAAACTGTATATAAAACGCCGATTCCAACGATCGCTATACTGATAAATAGCATAGCTTTCGAAAAATTCCTGAAGTTCTGTGACTTTGAGGAATCATTCATAAAAATAATCGCAAAAATCAAGCCGATAATGCCTATACAATAAAGCAATATATGACCTATATAGCTGGATACCTTTATAGGCCGCTGGATAAACGGCGGATCTACATATGTGTACATCTGCGGCTCGACCCACTGCGGCGCGCCGTAGTTATAAACGTCTTGATAGCCGCCGACTTGTGATCCGCCGGGTTGCTGTCCTGCATGTTGATATGCGCCGCCCGGATACACACCGGGTTGCTGTCCGGCGGGCTGATACGCATCGCCGGGATACACGCCCGGTTGATGTCCCGCAGATTGATATGCACCGCCCGGATACTCGCCCGGCGCCTGTCCCGCGAAATTCGGCTTCACCTCAGCGCCGCAAGCGGCGCAGTACAGATCTCCCTCCGAAATGACACCTGCGCATTTTTCACAGATTCGTACCGACATGAATAACCTCCTACTGTTCGAAGACCCCTTAAAGGCGACTCCCGGAAATCCCGCCGCGCCTCCGAACGACCTTTTTTCGCTGTACGTCGTTGAACGATCGAAACACCATCAATAAAATGGTGAAAAAATCATAAATATATGTAAAATATATGGAGTAGATTACTAAACAACAATCTACTCCATAAGTATATCATAAAGAGCGAGCTATTTCAAAAAATTCTTTTAATCCCCTGTTTATTTCCTATACGTTTGTAGATTTCACTCCAAAAAACACAAAACCCGAATCCGTCACCGCCCGGGACTATCCGGTCTTTCGGGTTCGAGTTTGATAATTTTGGTGGGGACAACTGGATTCGAACCAGTGACCTCTTGCTTGTGACGCAAGCGCTCTAACCAACTGAGCTATGCCCCCAGATTTCTATATTATTTTTTACTTCTTTGGCAAATTTAGCAAACGTCATTATCTGACAGACATCTTACATATAATAGCTTATATCGCCGTGATTGTCAATAATAATGCGAATAGTTTTGAATTTTTTTGTATTGACACGCGATAGTTTTCGTGATAGCATACAGTATAGGTAAGCGCCGGATAGCATAACGCAGGTTTCCGGAGCTTGCCTACAATAAGAAATCTGTTTCAGGGCGAGGTGTGATTCCTCACCGGCGGTAACGAGTATGTTGTCTACAGCATGGCTACGAGTCCGCGAGTCTTTTGACGCATTTGTTTTATGATGCGTCGTTATTGACAGAACCGGTTAGATTCCGGTACCGACGGTATAGTCCGGATGAAAGAAACAAATTCAGGTACATTTTTTGTGTGCTATGAAACCCCTTGGAGCGATTATCAAGGGGTTTTTTGATTTTATGGAACTTCCAAAAAGCCCCGTTTATCGAATTTATGGAGGTAATTTGTATGGAAGTAAGAAAAGAAAAAGACAGTTCCCGAATGAATGAAACGCTTGAAACGAACGAGCGGAATCAGGCGGCGGTACGCGTTATGGACTCAAAGGAGCGTACAAAACGGCTCACAACTATAGCTATGCTCAGCGCCGTGGCTTACATTCTGATGGTGCTGTCGCACTCAATCCCGGCAGTAGAAGGCTTCTTGCGCTATGACCCCGCTGACATTGTGACCGTTATCGGAGGCTTGATATTCGGGCCTATGACGGCTCTGCTTATATCCGTAGTGGTTTCGTTCGCGGAGTTCCTGACGATCAGCAATACCGGCATAATAGGCCTGCTCATGAACGTCTTGTCGACCATGTCGTTCGCCTGCGTCGCGGCCTTCATCTACAAGAGAAAGAAGACCATGAACAACGCGATCTTTGCTCTGGCGGCGGGAGTCGTGGCCATGACGATTATTATGCTGCTGTGGAACTATATCATAACACCGCTATATATGCCAAGCATATCCCGCGCCCAGGTCATGGGCATGCTCATTCCTATATTCCTGCCGTTCAATTTACTGAAGGGCACGATAAACGCTACGATAACTTTATTGCTCTATAAGCCCCTGGTAACAGCACTCAGGCGTTCAAGGCTGATCTCCGCTGCCAGCGTCGGCGGCGCACAAAACGCGGCCGTCAGCGGTCAAAAGGGCATTTTCAAGAAGAGTACGATGATACCCGTGGCTGTAGTGCTGATCACATGTCTGATGTTGCTGCTCGCTTGGGCGGACGTCATATAATCTAATAGGTAAGCTTCGGAAACCTGCCGCCTAGTCCAGCGGAAAAAATCCCCGCCGGATGACATAACGCAGGTTTCCGGAGCTTGCCTATATCATGAATATTAAGAATGAAACAAAACAGAAATGAAACCTTAACTTGAAATAAAACTGAATAATTTGGTACAATATGAGGTAATAGATAAGGGAACTTCTAAAAACCCTGTTGCACTCTTTGGTTTTTAGAAGTCCCTATAAAGCAGATTAATTGTACGCAAATGTGTACGTGGTTCGGAGGCGCTGATTGATGAGAAAAAAGGGAACGGGAAGCATTGCGCTGCTTATGGCGGCGATGATAGCGGTTGCTAGTATTTTAACGGGATTTACACGTGTAGACGGCATAGGGAATGTATATTACAGCGCGGATATGGAGATATTCGACGGCGTGACTTTTTCTAAGGTTCTCGCCGGAAATGACGCGAACGGCGTTGAACGGGCTTATATTGTGAACGCCGACATGTCGAATTCGCCTATACGGCCTGTGGTTTTTTCGGGGGAATCCAGCGGAAAGTATGTGCTTGACACCATGGTGAGCACTCTGGAAGCTCAAGGATATAAGGTAGTGGCCGGCGTTAACGGCGATCTCTTCAGCACAGATTCTGCGTGTCCCAGAGGGCTTACGATTCATGACGGCGTTATACAGTCGTCGGGTTACGACCCTCAGTTTGTGATCACATTTGACAGCGACGGTAAAGCCGGGCTGTCATGGACGAATGTAAATTACGGCATAAGCACAGAGATCTTCGTTCCGCAAGAGGACGGAAGCTATCTACAGACGCCTTACAATGCGAATATCGGCTTTTTCAATGTACCTCACGGCGCCGCAAAGGCTTTACATCTGTACAATCGCCTCTATGGAGCGAGCACTATGACTAAAGGCGACAATGTTGAAGTAGTTCTGGACGCCGAGTCGTATGACGCGGCGCAGTTTCGTTTCGGCAAAGGAATACGCGCCAAGGTCTCATGGATACAGTACTCCGGCGCTAACACGCCTATAGGCGATAACCAACTCGTCCTATCCACCGCGGCGGATTCCGTCGCCGCCGCCTCTCTTAGAATGATGGCGCCGGGCATGGAGGTGGAACTCTATGCCACAGATCTTGACAATGGTCTTATTGCAAAAGCGTCCGAATGCTTGGGTATGTACTATCTCATATACAATAACGGCGAATGGGTGTCTACGGGTGAACGGGCGAATCCCAGAACCTGTCTCGGCATAAAGCGCGACGGTTCCGTAATGATGTATGTCCTTGACGGCAGACAGAACGGCGTCTCCGGAGGTCTCGGACTGACTGACGTAGCTAAACATATGATATCACTGGGTTGCGTCGTGGTGGCAAACTTGGACGGCGGCGGCTCGTCGGCCATGGTGGTAAGGGAACCCGGACGCGATGATAAGGCGGTGACGAAAAATTCCCCTTCGGACGGGAAACAGAGAGCGGTCACTAACGGCTTATTCTTTGTCTACAAGCCCGGTTTGAATCAGGGAGGCCGACATTTAAGCGTCTATCAGGATAACTATCTAGCTATGCCGGGAGCGGAGGTGCAGCTAACGCCTTACTATACGAACGGCTTATTCGAGAGGATAGGCTCTTCCACCGGCAATCTTACCTACAACGTGATCGAAGGAGACGGCGAGGTGGATCGCTACGGGCGTTTTACAGCGGGCAAGAAAGAAGGCGACGTCAAAATACAGGTTATCGGAGATGGTGTTGAAGCTGCTGTGAAGATCGGTGTGCACGCGAAGGTAAGCATGAATCCCACTTATAAATCCATATACGCCGAACCCGGACAAACCGTAGATGTGAACATGAACGCGACCTACGGCTACTCGGCCATCGCGCATAGCGATCAAATTTTTACATGGGAATGCGATGAGAGTATAGGCGTCATAAACGAATCAGGCGCTTTTACTGCCGGTGAAAGGTCGGGAGTCACCGGAAACATAAGGGTCAGCTACGGTAACGATACAGTGACCATACCGGTTCAGGTGGGTTCACTTGTGACATTTGACGATTTATTCGATCCCGTAAACAATCGCGAACATTGGGCGAAGGCGTATATCGAAGCGTTGGCGGGACGCGGATTGGTGAACGGCGTGGCCGACAGGCAGTTCGCGCCGGACGATCTTCTAACGAGAGCGCAGTTCCTTGCCATGCTTGCCAAGACTCTTGACAATGTCAATATAAATACAGCGACGCCTGCAGGGTTTACAGACGTCGGTATGCAGGAATGGTATTACAACTATGTGAACTGGGGCTACGCGTCCGGAGTAGTGCGCGGGGTGGATGAAGAACATTTCGAACCTGACGCCGAGATCACAAGGGAACAGATGACGGTTATGCTTGACAATTTCGCTTCTGTCAACCATACGCCGCTGCCGGGCACGGTATCGCCGCCGGCCTTCATAGATAACGATCTGATCAGCGGCTGGTCGGTGGAAGCTGTTGATAAGATCGTCAGAGCCGGTCTCATGAACGGACTGCCGGAAGGGAATTTCGAGCCGCAGGGCAACGCCACGAGGGCGCAGGCCGCCAAGGTAACCCTGCTGTTCTACGAATTGAAAAACGCCTTGCAGGGCTACCCGGTTTTCGAACCCGGAAACGGACAGTCCAATGCAGGCTCACAGGCGGATGACGCCGGTACTCCGCGTGAAGCTGCCAGTCCCGGCGCCATAAATGCGGACGGCAAGGCTGGCGCGAACAGCGGCGTACAGGACTCGGGCACTGCAAAAGATCCAGTAAATACAGGTAATAGCAGCTCGGCAAACCAGGATTTGAGTCCGAGCGGCAGTACGGAATCGGAAAAACAAAACTCACAAGATAATGGTGTTATGTTTTAATCTCATATAAACGGGTATTAAAGAACTTCGCAAAATCAAATTTTGGATACTCAAAAAATCCCATTTTGGCGTCATCCAAAGTTGAAATATTGAAAATAAACTTTAGGTTTTACTATTGCTCAGCGAATTACATTTCAATGAGCGTTTGGGAGAATTATATGATTAAAACCAGAACTTTGGACTGCGGTATAAGAATAGCGACGGAAAAAATGCCGCATGTGCAGTCCGTGATTATAGGCGTGTGGGTTCATGCCGGTGCGATTTACGAGCGGGCTGCCAACGCCGGAATTTCTCACTATATTGAACATATGATGTTCAAGGGCACGGATAAAAGGGATGCTAAACAGATAGCGGACGATATAGATAAGATCGGGGGGCTTTCCAACGCGTTTACCGGGAAAGAGTCAACCTGTTACTATATCAAGACATTGAGTTCGAATTTCGAGAAGTCCGTTGATATACTCAGCGATATGTTGCTTTGTTCAAAGTTCGACAAAGTAGAGATGGACAAGGAAAGAGATGTCATATGTGAAGAGATTAAGATGATCGAGGACGTACCGGAAGACGACGCGCACGAGACGATCGGCGCGCAGTTATTCCACGGATCCGCTCTTGCCAATAGCATAGTAGGTACGCCGACTACGCTCAAAGCGATAAGGCGGAGTACTATACTCACATATCTCGCGGATTCTTATACGAGGGAAAATATCGTGATTTCGGTGGCGGGGAATTTCGATGAAGACAGTTTGGACGGGATTTTAACAAAATATTTCGCCGGACTTCCGTCAAATGCCCCGGAAAGGGGAGAGGTCACGGCAGAGGGACTGCCCAGGTTCCGTTCAAAGGTAAAGGACATAGAACAGAGTCATATCTGCTTGGCTACTAAGGGTTTGGCTCTGTTTGCCAAGGATTACTACAGCTTGATGCTCCTTAACAACATTGTCGGCGGCAGCATGAATTCCAGGCTATTTCAAAGTATCCGCGAACAGAAAGGACTTGCGTATTCGGTTTATTCCTCGTCCAGTTCATACAGAGACGACGGATATTTTAATATCTACGCGGCTGTAGGCCATGATAATGTAAAAAAAGCTGTGGAGGCCATCATGCAAGAGCTGAAAACGCTGAGGGACGGCGGCGTCACGGAGGATGAACTGAGTACCGCGAAGGAACAGATGAAGGGCAGTTATATATTCAGCCTTGAAAGCGTGAACGGCAGGATGTTTTCGCTGGGCAGAAGCCATTTGCTTACAGGGAAGGTGTTTTTACCCGAACAGGTTCTGGCATTCATCGACGAGGTGAGCCTTGAAGACATACATAGAGCGGCCGAGATAATAACAAGACCCGAAACATATTCGGGGGTTGTTATAGGACGCGAGAGACACGACATACGAAAGATGGTAAACGCTTAGACGACGCAGAACATAGGCAGCGGCAATAAAATGGCAGTGCAGACATAATATATGCAGACATAATATATAATGAAAACTAAAACAAATGAAGATAAATATTAAAAGCAATTCCGGCGTGCTGCCGGTTTATGAGACAGATGGGGCTGCGGGTATGGATATACGCGCGAGCTTGACAGAAGCTATTGTTTTGAAGCCGGGCGAGCGAGCTTTGATATCCACAGGTCTTTATGTGCAGATCCCTCCGGGTTTCGAGGCTCAGATAAGGGCGCGCAGCGGTCTTGCGGTGAAATACGGCATCGGTCTCGTCAACGGCGTCGGCACTATTGACAGTGATTACCGGGGCGAGATCAAGGCGCCTATGATAAACTGGGGCGACAGTGATTTCGTCATTAACGACGGCGACAGGATCGCCCAGATGGTTATATCCGCATATGTCAAGGCCGAATGGACGCCGGTGGACGAGCTCGCGGAGACAGAGCGCGGCGAGGGCGGATTCGGGCATACTGGCGTGTAAGGCCGATGGGTGGTGTCCCAAGGCCGCGAGGTTTAATGCGTAACGGGCATATAGGCGTGTAAGGCCGACGGATTCGTGGGCGAATGTTGATTCTGGTAAGGGGGTATGTTTTGTGCTTAAACGTGTCGCTTCTGAAGAACGTGAGTTTACGATGCTCTCTGAACATGCCGCGAAAGCCGCAGAATCCAGGGGGAGATTGAAAGATGAAAAAAAATGCGATATACGCACCGACTTTCAGAGGGACAGGGATCGCATAGTATATTCAAAGGCGCTCAGGAGGCTCATGCATAAGACCCAGGTCTTTCTGGCGCCCGAAGGCGATCATTTCAGGACGCGCCTCACGCATACCCTTGAAGTGGCGCAGATATCGAAGACCATTGCAAGGGCATTGAGACTTAACGAGGATCTGACTGAGGCTATCGCCATGGGACACGATCTCGGGCATACGCCCTTTGGTCACAACGGCGAACTCTTTCTAAACGATAAGCACGAAGGCGGATTCCGGCACAATGTCCAGAGCTTACGCGTTGTTGATGTGCTCGAAAGCAGCGAGACGCGCTATGGGATGAATCTGACGGAAGAAGTGCGCGACGGAATATTGAATCATACAGGGAAGACGATGCCGTTCACCCTCGAAGGGCAGGTGGTGAAGATAAGCGATAGGATCGCTTACATAAATCACGATATTGATGATGCATTGCGCAGCGGGGTTATACACAAAGAAGACATACCGAAAGACTGTGTCGAGGAACTCGGCGCTACAACTACGGAGCGCATCAACACCCTTGTGAACGACCTGATTAAAAACAGCGACAGGGAGGTTTTCATAATCCAGAGCAAGCAGTGCGCCTATTATATGAACAAACTTCGCGACTTCATGTTTGCCAACGTTTATCACAGCAGCATCGTCAAGGGCGATGAAGAACTCGAAAAGGTGCGCGCCATGATATTCAGGCTTTATGATTATTATATGGAAAGCCCCGGAGAGCTTCCACGCGAGTACGCGCGTTTGACTGAGGAATACGGGCTTCCTGAGACGGTGAAGGATCACATAGCCAGCATGACCGATAGATTCGCCATTGACTTATATATAAAGCTTTTTGTGCCTACCGGCTGGAAACAAAAGTGATGAACAGCAGGACAGAGAATATCGTTGAAGAGATACAGGCTAAATGCAATATTGTGGATGTCATAGGCCGCCATGTGAAACTGAAGAAAACAGGCAGCAATTACAAAGGGCTGTGTCCGTTTCACAATGAGAAAACACCTTCCTTTGTGGTATCAGAGGAAAAGCAGATATTTACATGTTTCGGTTGCGGCGCCAAGGGCAGCGTGATAAAGTTCGTAGAACTGATCAACAATTTTACATTTATGGAAGCCGTATCCAATCTTGCCGAGGAATACAACATAGATACAGGAGCGGGGATATTTGATAACGAGAAGAAAAGGTCAATATATTATGAAGTAAATAAAAAGGCGGCGGTGTTTTTTTACCGAGCCTTTCGCGGCAATATGAATCCGGCACTTTCGTATATGGCGGGAAGAGGGATCGACGACGCGACGCTCAAGAAGTTCGGCGTAGGTTATGCGGACGCCGCTTGGGATAGTCTTTATAGCTATCTCAAGGCTGATGGCGCGGATGAGGATGTTTTGACGGAACTGGGTCTTATATCTGTCGGCAAGGGCAAACATTTTGACAAATTCAGGGGAAGGGTGATCTTCCCCATCATCAATACGAGGTCGAAGATCATCGGTTTCGGAGGCAGAATTCTGGGAAGCGGCGAACCCAAGTATCTCAACTCCCAGGATTCAAAAATATATCACAAGAAGGACAATTTATACGCGTTGAACATCACGCGTCAGGATATTGCGAAGGAAGAACAGGCGATATTAGTAGAAGGGTACATGGATGTAATATCTCTGTACCGGCACGGTGTGAAGAATGTGACGGCGTCACTGGGCACGGCGCTTACGGACGGGCAGGCGGGTATACTTAAAAGATACACGAATAATGTGGTTATCGCTTATGATTCAGACGCTGCCGGCAGGGCGGCGGCGCTGCGCGGCATGGACATACTACGCAGGGCTGGCTGCTCTGTGAAAGTACTCCGTGTGAAAAACGCAAAGGATCCGGATGAGTTTGTTAAGGCCTACGGCAAGGAAAGTTTTCTCAAGCTCGTGAGCGAAGCCGTGCCGATGATCGATTTCAAGCTCATGGTTGAGCGCGAAAGTGTGGATATGGATACAACCGAAGGCCGTTTGAAATTCCTGAAGTCGGCTGCGTCGGTAATACGTTCTCTAAGCCCTGTGGAGGCTGAGGTATATATAAAAAAGACAGCGGATGAGACGGGCATATCCGAAGGCGCGATACGCGGTGAGGTACAAGGCGGCTCTTTGGCTGTAAAACGGGATACTATCGCGATCCGCCGAAATCCGGTCAGAAGCGGTGAAACGCAAGCTGATTCGGATATGCCTGAAATGGTTGAGAAATATTTCATCAGACTCATCCTTATAGACGCTTCGTATTTAAAAAGGACGAGGGAATACGAAGAAGCGTTTACTTCACCGGCTGCTTATAGGATATATTCCAACATGAAGCTGCTTTACGAAGAGGATAAAGAGATAGATTACAGAAAATTAGCGGATACCCTTGATGAATATGACAAGAAGGCGCTTAAAGATATAGTAGAGAATATTAAGATTGCCGATAAGGAAGAAAGTGTATTTGCCGAGTGCGCTCGGACTGTGACACTTTCGGCGCTTGCGGCGAGGGAAGACGAGGTGCTTCGTATGCTTACCCTGACGGACGAAGATGAGAACAGAGACAAGGCTGAACAGTTATCGCGTGAATTACTTGTAATTCAAAAGAAAAAGAAAGAGGTTAAAGGTTGGTGATTAGTATGGGGTATGAAGACGATAACGATGAAAAGCGGTTTGAAGCCATCCAGGAACTCCTTGAACGCGCCAAGCAGAAGGGCAGCGTGACTTATACTGAGATTTCAGATGAGTTGGAGACTTTGGATATAGACAAGGATCAGATAGACGATTTTTATGATAAGCTCTTTAGCGCCGGAGTAGAACTGGTCACAGAGGTAGAAGAACCGGAAGTATTTGAATTGCTCGTCATGGACGACGAGGAAGAACCTGAGCTGGATCCCGAAACAGTTACCGAAGAGGGAGAGATCGATCTTGAGGCTACGCTGCCCAAGGGTATAGCTGTAGACGACCCGGTCAGGATGTACCTGAAAGAGATCGGCACAGTCCCGCTTTTGACGGCTGATGAGGAAGTTGAGCTTGCAATGCGTATGGAGAACGGAGACAGTTCCGCTAAACAGCGACTCTGCGAGGCTAATCTTCGCCTTGTTGTGAGTATAGCCAAGCGATACGTCGGCCGCGGCATGCTGTTTTTAGATCTGATACAGGAAGGCAATTTCGGGCTTATCAAGGCGGTAGACAAGTTTGACTGGCGTAAAGGCTATAAGTTCAGCACATACGCCACATGGTGGATCAGACAGGCGATAACCAGGTCTATAGCAGATCAGGCGCGTACTATCAGAATCCCCGTGCATATGGTCGAGACCATCAATAAGCTTATCCGCATATCCCGGCAGTTGCTCCAAGAATACGGTAGGGAACCGCTGCCCGAGGAGATTGCCGCTGAAATGGACATATCCGAAGATAAGGTTCGTGAAATCCTGAAGATAGCTCAGGAACCTGTATCCCTGGAAACGCCTATCGGGGAAGAAGAAGACAGCCATCTCGGGGATTTTATTCCGGATGAGGATGTTCAGGCGCCTGCGGACGCCGCGGCGTTTTCTATGCTTAAAGAGCAGTTGATCGAGGTTTTGGATACATTGACCGAGCGTGAGCAAAAGGTGCTGATACTGCGTTTTGGTTTGGACGACGGGAGAGCCAGAACGCTTGAAGAAGTGGGTAAGCGCTTTGACGTAACCCGTGAAAGGATACGTCAGATAGAGGCGAAGGCGCTCAGAAAACTGCGTCACCCGAGCAGAAGCCGTAAACTCAAAGACTATCTCGAATAAGCGGCGGACAGATGCTTAAACTCACGGAAAGGCTCGAAAAGATCTGCTCCTGCGTCTCAGAGGGTGAGAGGGTAGCCGATATAGGCACGGATCACGGGTTTTTACCCATCGCCCTTTACGAACGATGCTTAGCGCCTGTTATAATAATGACCGACGCTGTGCAGGGTCCGCTTGAGAAGGCGAGGGCGAATATCGCCAGACTCGCGCCGGGCGTTTCTTTTGATATCCGGCTCGGAGACGGGCTGGAGATATTAGAATGCGGGGAAGCGGACGCCGTCGTCGTCGCCGGTATGGGAGGACTCCTGATACGCAGTATCATCTCGGCCGATATGAAAAAGACGCTTTCCATAAAAAAGTACATATTTCAGCCCAGAAACGCCTCTGACGCTTTGCGGCGCTGGCTTTTTGAGAACGGTTTTTGTGTGACGGATGAAAAGCTGGCCAGGGAGGGGCGGTTTATCTGTGAGATAATATGCGCTTCGCCGTCTGCGGCTGCACGCGCGCTGCCGGGGTTTGCCGCCGAACAGAAGAGCCGGGGCGATACGGCATATAATGATATAGAGAACGTACTAACGGAGCACGGACTGCAGTATGAAATCAGTCCGTTGCTTCTTTATAAGGGGGATCCGCTTGTATACCCCTTCATAATGAAGAAAATACACATTGATGAGAGGATCGCGGAGAGTATGAACAAGGCCGGCGCCGCTGCGGAGATAAAGCGTACGAAGCTGTCAAAGCGGCTTACGGGACTGAAAGCGGTCGCTGAGCTGGCGCGGGAATACCTGCCGGATTGATGCCCGGCGAACGCAAAACGTCCGGCGGACGTGTGAATGTGCAGCGGAAGGGAAGACGGACGCGGAATGGAAGACGGACGCGGAAGGGAAGACGGACAATGGCTATAAGTAAATCCAAGTTGATTAAAATTATCGAAAAGATAGCCCCTCCGGAGCTTTCGGAGGATTGGGACAACACAGGCATACAGATAGACACAGGGGCGGATGAGATTAAACGGGTGCTCGTAGCTCTGGATGTGACGGATGCTGTAATAGAAGAAGCGGTACGTTTCAACGCGGATTTTATATTGTGCCATCATCCTGTGCTGTTCAACAAGATAAAATCTGTAAACCGCAAGGATGCATCCGGCAGATATGTTATCGATCTTATCAAGGCAGGGATAGTCGTATACGCGGCGCATCTCAGCTTCGATGCGGTATACGGTGGCAACAACGATTATCTTGCCGCCTTGCTCGGCCTGCAAAAAGTCAGGCGAATGAGCGTAAAAGACACGCCTGAAGAAAAGACTTATGCTAGAACGGGCTATCTGAACGGGCAAAAGCGCCTGGCCGAGGTCTGCGAACTGATCAAGGTAAAGCTCGGCATAGATCATCCCATACCGGTGGTCGGCGACCCGAATGCTCTCATTGAGAAAATAGGATTATGCACCGGCGGCGGGGGCGATATGCTGAAAGACGCCGTAGAGAACGAATGTTCTCTTTTTATAACAGGCGACATCAGACATCACGAGGCGCTGCTTGCAGCGGAAAGCGGACTCTGTCTGATCGATGCGGGGCATTATCATACCGAACGCATATTTGCCGAGAATTTTGCCGAGAAATTGAGAACCTCAGCCGGGGATCTTGTGGAGATCATTGAATCACGAGCCATGGCGCCTGTGCTTTTGTATCTTTAATACAATCGGAAGTATAAACATGAATGATTTTTACAGCGAATCTCCGCTCTGGCACGAGAAAATAGGCGGCATACATGCGTTGCTTGGTCGAAACGCTTGTACATTACAATCAGGCACTGTATTATAGAGCTTTGCCGGAGAGCCACATAGGCGAAGTTGACTGCCGTCCTTTTATAGATTGTATGCTTGATATTATCGAAAACTCAATGTACAAATTTATAGATGTTGCGACTGAAACGAAAGACGGCGAGTCAGGCTTAATTGAAACGCATCAAATCGACAGTGTTGTCGGTGTAAATGTCGGTGTAAAAAATGACATTCTTGAGCTTTTAAAAAAACAACCCTCGCTATCAGCCGGAGATATCGCAAAGCTCGTCGGCAAATCCACACGAACGATAGAGCGTCATATTAAAGAACTGCGCGAACAAAGTCTTTTAGTGCGCATAGGCTCTGATAAATACGGACATTGGGAGGTACGCCAATGAAACTCCATATTGTTATAGCAAGGCTGTCTTGCTGTGTTGAGAGCTTTGGAATTTGATTAAGGAAGGTAGCTATGAACGCTTTCAAGAGTAATATCTATAAATACCTCGGAGGAACATGTCAATTACTCTTCATGCAACAGAAAATCTGTGCCGATCGCATATAACGGGATGTTTATCAACCAGCTTTCTCTGCGATAGTCTTTCATCGAAGTACGCAAAGCAATCGGCGGATTAAACTTTTCGCTGTAAACTTTCAGACTCTTGCTTTGCAAATTTTCTTCGGCTTTAACTTCTAAGGGGAATATGTCCGATCCATGCTTAAAAACAAAATCAACCTCCGCAGTACCACTGCTGCTCCAATAAAAAGGCTTTACACCGTTAGCAACCATTTCCTGTAAAACGTATTGTTCTGTCAATGCTCCTTTAAATTCCTCAAAAATGCGGCTGCCGTCCAGCAAAATTTTAACGTCAAGTTCAGATTTTGTGCTGAGCAAACCAACATCGTGTATAAAAATCTTAAAAATGTGGGTTTCATAGCTTATAAGCGGGGCGAATGGCTTGCTGACCTGTTTAATCTTGTAGAGCAGCCCGCAATCAAGCAGCCATTGCAGCGCAAGCTCATAATCGCTCAGACGTGAACCCTTTTTTACAATACCGGGAGAGAATTTTCTGTTTTCCCTTGATAATTGCGCGGGAACGCTGTTCCAGATATTGTTGATGCGGGGAACAACATTTATCGGGGCGTGCTTGGAGAAATCCTGCTCGTATGTGAATAGAATTTGTTCGTGTATTTTGCGAACCTTAGCGTAGTCTCTGGTTTCCGCATATTCGGCGGCAGCTTCGGGCATACCGCCGACATAGTAATATTTCCGCAATAAATCTATAAATTTTGTTCTGAAGGCCGCTATCAGCTTCCAATCACTTTTGCGGAGCAGTTCCACAAGGCTTTCTTCGCCGATAGCTTCCAAAAACTCGCAGAAACTCAAGGGGTACAAGTGACAAAAATCAAGCTTGCCAACGGGGAAAGACGTTCCCTTATGCAAGGCAATTCCTAACAATGAACCTCCCGCAATAACAGCGTATTCGGGCGCCTTCTCATAAAAGTATTTCAGCGATGAAAGAGCCTTTGGTACTTCTTGAACCTCATCAAACACTACAATCCATTCTACACATCCAACGCGCTGCAGATTTTAGTACCGAGCGCCTTATGCTAGATTATATAGGGTTTAGACAAATATATCAACGACTTTTTGCAAAAACCATCAAAATCACAAAGGACTTTTTGTTTGTAAAACCCATTAGCCGCCGCATTAGTGCCGGGCAGCATGAGTGCCGGGCTTCGTTGTAAGCCGAGCTCAGCCCAACTCCCCGGCCGCTTTTATTTTCACGCGGCAGGTATTCCCGTCATGGTACTGGAGCGGAATGTCCTCAACGTCGATTATTTCTATGGTTTCGCGTACCGCGCCGGACTGCACCGCCATTTCTATTGCTTCCTGCTTGGCGATCTCCAAAGCCTTCTCACGAGGCGTTTCATCGTATGATATGAGCTTTTCATACGTTCCGCTTACCTTTGAGATAGCTGAACCGATCGCGTTGGCGACGGCGAAGTGTTCCGGCTTGTGAATCCGGCTTGCGCCTTTCAACCTTTCCGGAAGCAGAATAGAACCGCCGCCTACCAGAACGACATCAACGTCGCCATTGGAAATCTTCATCGCGTCGATGTTGTCTTCAACCATTTCTACGATTCGCGCCAAAGCCTTTTCAGCAAGTTCTTGATCTATAAACGCAACCTTGCTCTTGTCTCCCACATCGGCCATTCCTAGCTTCACCGCTATATCGGTAGCCGTCAGCGTATCGCCGCCGAATACTAGAGCTTTTTCGGTAATGCGGTATCCTACACTTTCCGGGCCAACGGTAATCACTCCGTTTTTGTTCTGAATAATACTTCCGCCGCCGAGCCCGAACGACACGATATCGGGCATACGGAAGTTTGTGCGAACCCCGCCGATAGTTACAGCGATCCCGCTTTCACGCGGAAAGCCATTCTGCAATACACCGATGTCCGTAGTCGTCCCTCCGACGTCAATAACGATTGCGTCGTTGAGCTTTGAGAGATAACTTGCGCCGCGAATACTGTTCGTCGGTCCGCAGGCGATGGTCAGTATCGGGTATTTTCTCGCGGTTTCCGCGTTCATCAATGTCCCGTCGTTTTGCGAAAAATAGACTTCCGCATTCGTTACGCCATGCTCCAACAGGCTGTTGGCGAAGCCTTCCGTGAAACTCTGCGATACCCTGTATAGAGCAGCGTTGAGAATAGTAGCGTTTTCCCGCTCGATCAGCCCCATACTGCCGATCTTGTTCGACAGTGAAATGTGAACGTGTTCCCCCATGACCTCGCGCGCAAGCCGCGCCGCTTCAAGTTCATGGTCGTCACGCACCGGAGAAAATACGCAGCTAATGGCGATAGACCTAATATCTTTAGCTTTGCAGCGCTCAAAGAAGGCTATTGCCGCGGCCTTGTCGAACTCTGCAAGCGTTTTGCCGTCGAATTCAAAACCCCCGCCGATAATATCGATCTCTTCGGCTATTGATTTCAAATCATCCGCCCAGTCTACCATGGACGGTATAGATAGCGTTGCAGGAGCGCCGATGCGCAGTATGCCTATTGAGGCAAGATTTTTACGTTCTACAATGGCATTGGTGCAGTGGGTAGTTCCAAGCATAGCCTGTGAAATGCCCGCTTTGTCAATATCTGTGCTTTTCAGAACACTGTCAATGGCGGTAAGTATGCCTTCATACACATCAGCCGTAGTAGGGGATTTCGCTGAGGCGATCACATTGCGCTCACTGTCGATCAAAACAGCGTCTGTGTTCGTCCCGCCGACATCAATTCCAAGTTTATACATTATAAGGCGCCCCCTTTCACACGTTCCTCAACAGGCACATAATCCGTTTCACAGCCGAAGTAGCGCGGGCCTACCAGTTCCAGTCCGGCCGGAGTGCGCCAGGCATCAAAGCACTTTAAACCCAGCATAAGCACACGCTTGCCGTATTTCAACGCATCGGTCGGGACAGGGGTAAATGTCTCGCTGTCCACAATGCAGATCAAATCGGGCGTGGTGCAGAGTATCGTTCCGTCAACCGCCGCAAGCAGATTTTCATTCTGAAACTCCGCATGGGCGACGTGACCTTTGTACTCTCCGACACCCTCCAAAAGGACTTTGCCGAAGTTAAACGCGCCGCGCACTTCGCGCAGTACGTCGGTGATTTTTCCGCGAAACAGCTTGAACCCCTCGGTCGCCGCAAAGAAATTCTCTTCCGGCGTGCCTGAACCCTGCTTAACTGTTCTGATTGCGCGTCCGAGTCTCTCGCTGCGCGTAACAATATCGCGGACGCCGTATTGTTTCAAAGTCTTACCGTCAATGCAAAACAAGCTGACCGAAACTGCCCCGCCGCAGCTC
Organism: Eubacteriales Family XIII. Incertae Sedis bacterium; assembly: GCA_031264295.1. Lineage (GTDB taxonomy): Bacteria > Bacillota > Clostridia > Peptostreptococcales > Anaerovoracaceae > JAISED01. The sequence continues at coordinate 24,350 of JAISED010000048.1, forward strand.
ATCGTTACAGCACGGGCTAGCTCCTCCGTCCATTTGTTCGTGATTGTACGGAAGATAACGCTATTGCCCTTCTCGTCGGTCAGAGCCATAGGCGTTGCGTTCACGCCCGCCATTGTAAACGTCACCATTTGCAGTTCGGGAAACGCCCTGCCCATCCCGTCGGCATCAACAAGCGGAACACCGAGCCGAGCCGCCGCCGCAAATGGAAGCATACTGTTCACGCCGCCCGCTTCTATAGGCATAAAAGCGTAAATCTCCCTGCCGTAAAACTGGCTTACCATATCGCGCAGACGCTCATACTCACTGCCGCCGATCGCTTTTTCGGCAAGCACAGTCGGCGCTCCCATCATCGCAATAGGCACGATAAAAGCATCATCCGGAATTTCGTCAACAGACAACAGTGTAACTTCACCGTGTTCCTTTATCGCCCCATGCGCAATCAACTTCCCGACATACGGGTCGCCGCCGCCGCCTGCGCCAAGCAAAGCCGCGCCGAGGGCGATATCTTCAATCTCTTTGATTCCAATTTTTCGCAAAATTAATGCCTCCTTATTCGTTACTGTAGGGCGCCGCCCCACCAAATGCGCGCTTTATCCCTTGGCGGCATATAGTCCAGCCTACTGTGGCGGTAGCCCATTCGGACATAGGTTTCCAGCATTATGAGGGATGCTTGCGCCGCTTCAATAACTGTCACATCATAGCCCGCTGATTTCAGCCCTGCTTCAACCGATTCTTTTACGTCAACCATAGCGGTACAACCGAGAACGATGACGCCTGCGCTGTCTTCCACGATCGCCTTCTTACCCTCGTCAATGAGTGCGGTAGTCAGTTTGTCCGGTTCGGCAAGCTCAAGCACCGGGATATTCACATAACGTAAGGATGATACACGTTCGCGTATGCCCTCTTTAGCGATCAGACCATTCAGCATAGAAACGACGTCGGGCAGAACTGTAACTATACCGATTCTATCGGCTATACCCAGCGCGTAATATATAGCGGGTTCAAAACCGCCGAATACGGGAATATCTACGCACTCCCTGGCTGCTTTAACGCCCGGGTCTCCAAAGCAGTCAATGAACACGCCGTCAATCCCTTCCTGCTCCGCCTGTTTGCAAAGCATGATAATTTCGGGCGACGCCAGCGCCTCATCATACGCGCTCTCAATACTCGCCGGACCGTGCATGATACGGCGGGTAATGACCTCAGTATCCGGAAGCAAAAACTTCCGTACATAGCTGTCCATTTCAAGCGTCCAAATGTCACTTGTTATAGGAACAATGTTTAATAATTTCATAAAGCAACCTCCTAACCATATGACGATATTTAATAACTCATTATCCGTTTCCCCCAATCAAAATAGGTTTATCTCGCCTAAAATATATACGTCAATGCGAAACTTGTCAAGCGCGAATTTGAAAACTGCCGGGGCGCCGAATCTTCACACCGGGGTTTTTAGAAGTTCCCTAAAGTGTAATTATGCTGAATTTCGACGAATATCATGGTGTAATTTTTGTTAATTATATTGGCAATGCCTTTTAACTAGTGTATAATGACAGTCGGAGGCTGTGAACACTATGGAAAGAATGTTGATGCAAGATTTGATAGCATGGAAGGATAATCCCCATAAGAAACCGCTTGTTGTGCAAGGAGTAAGGCAATGCGGCAAGACCTTTTTAATAAAAGAATTCGCGCAGCGATACTATAGCGATGTCGTTTACTATCGCTTTGATAAAGACGCTAAAATCAAAGGATTTTTTGAACAAGATTTAGATCCGAAAAGAATTATTAAAGACTTGGGGCTTGCTCGCAGTAAGGCTATTAAACCGCATGAAACGCTTATTATTTTTGATGAAATCCAAGAATGCGGCAAGGCCGTTACCGCGCTTAAATATTTCTATGAAGATGCTCCCGAATATCATATTATTTCAGCCGGTTCTTTGCTTGGCGTAGCTATGAAAAAGGGTACGTCTTTTCCTGTCGGAAAAGTTGAGTTCTTAACGCTTTACCCTATGAATTTCTATGAATTTCTGTATGCTCAAAATAAAATGCTCGCGGAAGAATTGAAAAACAGCTCATTCAAGGATGATATCTGGCATAATTTCAGGAATGAGTTGTTAGAAAAGTATAGAGATTTTCATGTTGTCGGCGGCATGCCGGAGGTTGTCCGGATTTGGCTTGATACAAAAAACATTGAAGATGTAGAAAAGGAGCAGGACGGAATACTTATCGGCTATCAAAAAGACTTTGTTAAATACGCGGATACAAGGGATTACCCGAAAATTTCATCTATATGGCAGTCTATCCCAAGTCAGCTTGGAAAAGAAAACCGTAAGTTTATTTTTAGTCAAGTAAAAAAGGGCTGGCGGGCGAAGGATTTAGAGGATGCGTTGATATGGCTTATTAACGCGGGTCTGGTTTATAAGGTGGAGTGTATTGAAAAACCTAATTATCCTATCTCGTCCTATGCCGATCATACTTTTTTCAAGTTATATATGTCAGACATCGGCTTGTTGCGGCGTCATGCGGATTTACCATCAGCCATCGTCTTTGATGATACGCCTGCGTACAAGGAATTTAAGGGCGCGATGGCGGAGAATTTTGTTGCCTGCGAACTCAAAAAAATGTACGGGAAATTAAAGAACAAGGATTTGTATTATTGGACGGCGGGGGGCAGCGCAAAAGCGGAGGTTGATTTTATTGTGCAGGATGATAAAAGTTATATTATTCCTATTGAAGTTAAATCAGGTACGGCAAAACACGCCCGTTCGATAACGCAATATTGCAAAAAATTCAATCCTGAGATGTCTGTTTTAACATCGCTTGACGAAATGACGATGAGGATTTTACCGCTTTACGCCTTCTGGAAATTCAAAGAATGGATAGATTAGTTTTTGTTACTTTTTATATTTTTTAATTGACACATTCATGTAACTAAGTGATATAATAGTTTCGTAATATTACTAGGGGACGTCTAAAAATTTACCGTATGTTTATCGGCGGGGTTTTTAGAAGTCCCCTAGATCGTTCTCCATGTAATTCTATTATTGGCTGTTTTTTAAGAATTGGAGGTGTACTGATGAAACGAAGAAGGCTCTTAACGTTATTGTTGTCATTTGCACTTGTGCTGGCGCTCATACCTGCGCCGGGCGTCTTTGGCGCCGCCGGAGGCGGAGGCGGAGGTGGCGCGGCGCCGGACGCCGCTATACCGATCGACGCCGGATTGCCCTACGACATTGTAGTGGACGTCCTTGAGTGGGGCAGCGCGGTTACAGCAGTCATAGTCGATACGAAGACCACTGTAAGCGCCGATTCTGTTGACGCGGATACTTTTTCCGTATCTGCGCTGACTACAAGTCCGGTTAACGGGAGTACGATATACAACGGGCCCCGGACGATCACAAATGCATATGTAAGTGCAGTCAACGAAAAGGGGAGTCCCGCCGAAAGAGGCCGCTATATCGTACTGGAGCTGAAATACGGTTATAACGCGACCTTGAGTGAAGTGGACGGCTCAGCCGCCATAGTATATTCGGGCAGAAACTACTGGCTGAATCTCGACTACACGGTTGTGCAAAACAAATCTATAGGAGGGCTTGGCGCCGCAGGCGACGCGGCGGTGTTCAACGCGATAACAAGACCCATCTATGATGATTTCCAACTGATAAACAATCCGGTTGAGACCTATGCGGATCAGCAATACAGGTTCTATGAACCGGATGTGGCGCCCGGCGTAAGACTGCCTCTCGTCATCTTCAATCACGGAGGCGGCGAGATATACACCGATGTCGCAGGCGGAAACGAGGGCGCTCAGCTCTTCGCCAACATGGGCGGCGTAGGCTGGGTGAAAAATGCCCCTGAAGACGCCTATATACTTGTTCCTCAGAGAAATTTCAACGGATATTCAAGAGCCGGCGTTATAGCCTTTGTGGATTATCTGGTCGCACAGGGCAAGGTCGACGCGAGCAGGATATATGTGACAGGTCCTTCCGCGGGAGGTCAGGAAACCCATGAATTCTTAAAAGAGTATCCTGATGTATTCGCGGCGGCAATGCCCATCTGCCCGGCAGGTGGTTCAAGCCTGACTGCCGCTCAGATCGATACGTTCAAGGATGTTCCGATCTGGTACATCCAAGCCGCAAGCGACAGAACCGTAAATCCGATTAATTCACTGACGCCCTATAACATGCTCATCGAACAGGGCGCGGCGGATGCGAATAGAACGCTTTTCGCGAATGTAACCGGCACTGAGGTTCCGAACCCCGACTATGTTAACACGAACGGCGAGCAGTATCAGATCTATCCGGACGGTCACTGGTCATGGGTTATGGTGCTGAATAATGACCCCATAATAGAGGGCGATGAAAACAGCCCGGCGATAATGGATTGGCTCTTCTCACAGAGGAAAGCCAGCTATGACCTCGTAGTGGACGTCCTCGAGTGGGGCAGCGCCGTTACGGCGATCGTCATCGACACGAATACTGTTGTAAATGCCGATTCCGTCGACGCTGAGAGCTTTTCCGTTTCTGCGCTGACTAAGAATCCGGTTAACGGAAATACGGTATACAACGGTTCCCGTACGATCACCAACGCGTATGTGAGCGCCGTGAATGAAAAAGGCAGTCCTGCCGAAAGCGGCCGCTATATAGTGCTGGAGCTGAAATACGGCTACAACGCGACATTGAGCGAGGTAAACGGCTCCGCCGCTATCGTGTATCAGAGCAGGAATTACTGGCTTGATCTCGACTATACGGTTACGCTGAACAGTCCGATCGCCGGATTCGGCGCCGCCGGAGACGAGGTGATGTTCGCCGCGATAAAGAGACCGATTTACGACGATTTCAAACTGGTGAAGAACCCTGTCGAAGGCTATACGGATCAGCAGTACAGGCTTTACACGCCTGACACGGCTGCGAACGGCACGCTGCCGCTTGTCATATTCAATCACGGCTCCGGCGAGACGTATACAGCTAACGCGGGCGGAAATGAAGGCTCGCAGCTCTTCGCCAATATGGGCGGTGTAGGCTGGGTGAAAAACGCTCCGGAAGACGCCTATGTGCTTGTGCCGCAGAGAAGCTTCAGCGGATATTCAAGAGCCGGCGTTATCGCCTTTGTAAATGATCTGATCGACCAGGGCAAGGTCGACGGCAGCAGGATATACGTATCCGGCGCTTCAGCGGGAGGTCAGGAGACGCATAACTTCTTACTGGAATATCCCGAAGTATTTGCCGCGGGGATTCCCATCTGCCCGTCGGGAGGCGCAAACTTGAGCAATGCGCAGCTTTCGTTATTCAAGGATGTTCCGATCTGGTACATACACGCCGAAGACGACAGGACTGTTGCACTGACGAACTCGCTTACGCCTTATACCAGGCTTCTCGAACTGGGAGCTGACGCGCGCCGCACATCCTTCCCGCACGTGATCGGCACAGAGGTTCCGAATGCCGACTATGTCAATGCGGACGGCGAGCAGTATCAGAATTACCCTGACGGTCACTGGTCGTGGGTTATGGTGCTGAACAATGAGTTCGTAGCTAACGGCGGCGTACCGGGCTCGGATGATGGCTCCGCTATAATTGACTGGCTATTTGCGCAGCAGCAGCCTGCTGCGTTTGACATCGTAGTTGACGTCCTTGAATGGGGCAGCGCCGTCACAGCGGTCATCGTCGATATGAAGTCTATTGTAGACGCCGGCTCTATTGACGCGGCCGACTTCTCTGTATCTGCGCTGACTAAGAATCCGGTTAACGGAAATACGGTATACGACGGTGATCGCACCATTACCAAGGCATATGTAAGCGCAACGAACGAGAAGGGCATCCCCTCCGCAAGCGGACGCTATGTAGTGCTGGAACTGAAATACGGCTATAACGCGACATTGAGCGAGGTAAACGGTTCCGCCGCCATCGTGTATCAGAGCAGAAATTACTGGCTTAATCTCGACTATACAGTTGAATATTATGGTAACGAAGCGGTGTTCAACGCGATAACAAGACCCGTTTTCGATGACTTCGAACTGGTGAGCAATCCGGTTGAAGGATATACGGAACAGCAGTACAGGCTGTATACGCCTGACGCGGTAGCCGGTGAGAAACTGCCGCTCGTCATCTTCAATCACGGCTCAGGCGAGACATACACAGCTAACGCGGGCGGAAATGAAGGTTCGCAGCTCTTCGCCAACATGGGCGGCGTAGGCTGGGTGAAGAACTCTCCGGAACCCGCCTATGTGCTTGTTCCCCAGAGAAGCTTCAACGGATATTCAAGAGCAGGCGTCATTGCCTTTGTACAGGACTTGATCGCTCAGGGCAAGGTTGATGTGAGCAGGGTATACGTGTCGGGCGCTTCCGCCGGAGGTCAGGAAACCCATAACTTCTTGCTGGAATACCCCAATGTATTCGCCGCAGGGATTCCCATCTGTCCGTCAGGCGGCGCTAACTTGAGCAATGCGCAGCTCTCACTCTTCAAGCATGTTCCGATCTGGTACATACACGCTGAAGATGACAGGACTGTGCAGCTGACGAATTCACTGACACCGTATACCAGACTTCTCGAACTGGGTGCGGTCGACGCGCGACGCACCGCTTTCCCGCATGTAACAGGTACGGAGGTTCCAAACGCGGATTATGTAGACGCGGACGGCGCACAGTATCAGCACTATCCAGACGGCCACTGGTCTTGGGTTATGGTTCTCAACAACGAATTCGTCGCCAACGGCGGAAAGCCGGATTCGGATGAGGGTTCCACAATAATGGCTTGGCTATTCTCGCAGGAGAAGCCCGCTTCCTTCGCGAAGGCAAGCTCGATCGCGAGGCAGAGCGTACGCGCCAAAACCACCTTCACTTTAGATTACTCCATCGACTCCAGTAACTTTACGTTTGTATCAAGCAATCCAAGCATCGCCAAGGTTGACGCGAACGGAACTGTGACGACCTTAAGAGCAGGCAGTGTTATCATAACACTCAGAGCCGAGGGCGGAAGCGGCCTAGCATCCTCAGTTGTACTGAATGTAACGCCGTAGTAAGGTTTCTACACAACGTAAGCGCCGCTTGAATCGGCGCTTACGCTGTTAGTTTTTATGAATTCTTAAAGATTTAACGCTTGTTGTGAAAATCACTTATTTTTCATAACAAGCGTTATTTATTACTTGCGGCATTTATGCTGAGTTCAGTATTAGTTGATTTGATTGTTTATTGTGCGGAACATACTGCGGGTAAAGATACTGACACCCATCATAAGTATCGCCGCCACGTAAAACGGAATGTATATGCTATGCCTTATATTCTCGAATACAAAACCATAAACAAACTGTCCAATAGGATTGGTACACAGGCACACGCATAAAACGCAAGAGATTACTTTGCCGATTAAATTTGTTGGCGTTAGACGTTGAAAGTGTGTCATAAACTGAATTTGAAACACGGTGGACAATGCCACCAATAGCCCGCCGCCGATTATCAGAACGACATAGACCGCCATTGCGGACGATAACAGATGTAACGCAATCCCACCCATCAACACGGACAGCGCACATCCCACCAACAGAAACGGGCTTGCAGTGAGTTTTAACTTATTTGACAACGCGCCCGCACACACGCCGCCCAATACGGCGCCCGCGCCCATTATGCCCTGTGCGTAACCATAAAGGCGGTT
>JAISED010000015.1 GCA_031264295.1 Eubacteriales Family XIII. Incertae Sedis bacterium
AAAGTGCCTATACTGCATCAACCGTTTGCGTTTGGGATGTCACAGTCCCCCTTCGTAAACCGTTAACTCTATAAGGACACTATACTATGCTAGATGCTAGTTCTCAATAGAGATTTTGGAATGTTCTTCCTAACTATACATTTGCAGCTGTCGGGGGGACAGGATTGCCGGAAAGCGGATATTTTACTGTAACTGCAAGACAAGTCGAATAATTTGGGTCAATACCAAATAAAATTTACTCCCGATAATTTATTCAAAAATCATTTTTTTTTGCTTTATATATCTAGATGTTTATGTTACAATTACAATAGCAAGTTATTAGATGGTTATTCCCTCGTTATACTGTTTTTAGCTTTTACTTTATTCAATCATCAGGTGTACAGCGGTGAATTCTATCTATTGATTTGTTTTATGCTTTTATTGTAAAAAGGGGTGGGGTTTTATGTTTAATAGTGTTTTGAAGTTAGCTTGCACGGTTGCCAGTGTATTTCTCATAGCGTTAATCTGTGTAATACATGGGGTAAATATTTTCCGGTTTGTAAATGTTGCGGTTTTATTGATCGTCTTTATTTTTTTATTGATCGTAACAGTGATGTTTAATGGGTTTCATTTTTTTCATATTGCCGCCAAGCTTCTGTTTAAAAAAACTGATTATGATGTCAAGGAACTTAAGAATGTTATAGTTGGAATAAAATTAATACTAACCAGAGTGATTCCGCCAGATTCTTCCTACAGTAATCAAGGGCGTAGTGAGAGCATTTAATCAATGTGAATGGAGGGCGGTTCAAACAAGATTATGGGGAATGGGATATGATCAGAATTAACGCTTTAAATCGCGCTTTTGCCGTGTTTTTGGCGGCAGTTATATTTATGGGGGCATGGTCTTTCGCCGTGCCTATAAGCAGTGCGGCGGAGAATTTTATCGACACCGTCGGTCACTGGGCTGACGATGAAATCCGCGAAGCCGTGGATTACGGTTACATCCGCGGTTATGCGGACGGCAGGTTTTACCCTGACGAACCTATCAAGCGTTCCGAATTTGTTAAGATCATAAATACGGCTATGGGCTTTACCGATCTGGGCAACATAGCCTTTAACGACGTACCTTACAACGAATGGTACTATGATGAGGTGCGCAAGGCCGCGGCGGCCGGTTATATTTCCGGATACGGCAATGGTGAATGGTTCGCTCCCAATAATCCTATGAGCCGCGAGGAGGTCGCGGCGGTGCTCTATCGCGTTTCTCCGGGCAGCGGCAGCGCTAAAGCACCGAAAAAGCTCAAGGATTCCGCCGAGATCGGCGATTGGGCGCTTACCGCTGTAAGCGCCGCTTATAGTAACGGCTATCTCACCGGCTATCCCGATGGGAATTTCTATCCCAAACGCAATCTGACCCGCGCGGAAACCGTCAAGGTTATCAACAAGGTTCTGGGTATTGACGAGGATGCCAGAGCCATCACTTCCATCAGCGTTTCCGATACCACAGACGTCAAGACCGTCAGCAATTTTATTTCCAGAAGCAGCGGCACGCTGTACTGGATCCTTATTAAGAGGGACGCCGACATACCCACGCCCACGCAGGTTTCTCAAGGCAAGGACAGTTCCGGCGCCGGCGCCATAAATAAAGGCAATATCAAAGTAACCGCCTTCGAACCCGTCAGCGCCGCCCTTACATCGCTTGAACCCGGGAAACCCTATAATCTGTGCGCTGTGCTGAAGGCCTCATCGGGTAAACTTTCAAGCGTGAAAACCTTGGGTTTTTCTACGGTTGAGGCGGCTTCGGTCGGTGAAAACTGGCTAAACCGTTTCAGCGTCGGAAATCCCACCCAGGATTCGGCGGTACTTACGGCGCAATCCAGCGAAAAGGGTACGCTGTATTGGGTCGTCGTAGAGAATCGTTCGGCAGGCAGACCCTCGCAGGCCAATATCGCAGGCGGCAAGGACAAGTACGGCGACGCGGTCGTAAAAAGCGGCAGCGCTGAATTGGAAAGAAATGTGTCATATACTGCTGATATAACGGGTCTTAAAAGTGGGAATACGTACCAGATCTACGGCTATGTCTCCAAGGCTGCCAACTCATTTTCCAGGGTCGAGTCCGGCTCGTTCTCCACCGGTGGCGTCAACACGCCTTCCCTCAGCGGCTTCACAGCCAACTGGGGTAATGACAATCGGCTTGAGATGGGTTTTACTGTAAACACCACCGGGAAATTTTACTGGATCGCCGTCTCGGAAAGCGACAGGGCTTTCGCCCCTACGGCGGAGAAGATCAAGGCGGGTTCCGCAAACTCAAATCAGACCGTCGCCGACAAGGGCAGCTTTGATGTGACAAAGACAGGCTCGGTCACGGTTACTAAGGCGGCGCTCTCCGCCGGTGATCCCCTGCAGCCGAATGTAAAATACAGAATATACGCTTGTTTCGAGAATCCGTCGGGCAGTTTCTCCGGCGTCGTATCCACAGGGCTTATCGAAAAATCAACTGTGGCGGGCGGTCTCAGCGGGCTTACTATTAGCGCGGGCGGACGAGCCGTCACCGGTTTCAGCTTCGACGCCTCTGTTTACGATTACACCGGCGTAGAGGTTCCCAACGGTTCCAAGACGCTTGTACTGCGCCCCGTTGCGGGAAATACCGTGGATATCATCATCGGCGGGCGCATAGCCTCGAACAATTCCAACTTCAATTATTCCATGCCTGCATCTGCGGGAACGCCCGATACGATCATCATAGAGACCAGTGAAGCGGGGAAAACTAAAAAGACCTACCGCATCGCGGTAAAGGAAAACGTACCCGAAGTCAAATCGGTCTACGTCTCGGGATCGGATCCATCAGAACCCGTAAAAGACAGTTCCGGAAATTATTCCGTCAATGTACCGGATACATATTCGGAGATCACGATGTCCATCACCCTCGCTCCGGAGATGACGGCAAGTCTCATCACGGCGAATGGGACGAGGACAGCCATCAAGAGCGGTGAACGCAAGAAGCTGAACCTTGAGAGTCCGCCGACTCTTTCGACCGTGATTCAAATGGAAATAAAAGGCCCCTCCCAAGGGGGAGAGACCAGAGTGTATAATCTCACTGTCACGCGTACCGCGCCGACGGTTGTAACGCCGGTACCGGTAACGCCCGCAGCTGTTAAATAAGCGTCGTTCACCGCCCGCCGGCAGTCAAGTCCGTGCCGCTTGTAACGCCTGCGCCTGTTACGTAAGCGTCGCGACCATAACGGCTTTAATGGTATGCAAGCGATTTTCGGCTTCATCGAAAACTACAGAATGTCTGCTTCTGAATACTTCGTCCTCTACCTCGCGTATGTCGTAACCCGCCGCCATCTGCTTCTTGGCCGTTTCGGTCTCGAAATCATGGAAGGCAGGCAGACAGTGCAGGAAGAGGACGTCGCTATTTCCTGTTTTTTCCAGCATGTTCATCGTTACCTTATAGGGTGAAAGCAGTCTTACCCTTTCCGGTATTTTCTCTTCTTCGCCCATTGACGCCCAGACATCGGTATAGACGACGTCGGCGCCTTTAACACAGGCGACGTCACTGCTGAACTCTATCACGGCGCCCGTCTCGGCCGCCGCCGCTCCTACCATTTCGAAAATCTCAGGATCCGGTTCGAGTTCCTTCGGTCCTAATGCTGTGAATCTCATGCCCATCTTAGCGCATCCGTACATCCACGCGTAAGCCATATTATTTCTCGTATCCCCGCAGAAGACCACATGCATCTCATTTAGGGGTTTTTTCGCATGTTCTTCGATGGTCATCATATCCGCCAGAATCTGAGTCGGATGATCTACATCGGTCAGACCATTCCACACAGGCAGTCCCGAGAAACGCGCAAGTCTCTCTACGGTTGACTGTTCAAAGCCTCTGTACTCGATCCCGTCATAAAACCTGGCAAATATCTTGGCGCTGTCCTCTATGGACTCTTTCTTGCCGAACTGCGAGGTTCCTTGTTCCATATATGTGACATGGGCGCCCTCTTCCATTGCACCCGTCTCGAATGAACATCTGGTGCGCGTTGACGTCTTCTCAAAAATCAGCAGTATATTCTTCCCCTTTAAGAGTTCTCCCTTGTCTCCTGCCCTCCGCTTTGCCTTGAGTTTCACGGCAAGATCCAAGAGATATCTAATCTCCTGTGGGGTAAAATCCATCAATGTCAAAAAACTTCTGCCCTTTAAGCTAATAGTCATATTTGACTCCGTTTGATCCTACGCCGATCAGCGTATACATTTGGCCGCCTGTCAGCGCGCCCGTTTGCATTACGCCGGTTTATAAAAACGCTTACACTAATTCTAAAAACACAACTTCCGCGTTATCGCCCTGTCTAGGTCCCAGTTTGAGTATCCGGGTGTATCCGCCGGCGCGATCCGCATACTTGGGTGCTATAGTCTCAAACAGTGTCGTGACCACATCTTCGTCATATATATATGCAAGCGCCTGTCTCCTTGCGTGCAAATCACCGCGTTTACCCAGAGTGATCATCTTCTCAGCCTCGCGCCTAGCCTCTTTTGCTCTATGCTCGGTGGTGCTGATACGCCCTGAACGCAGCAAATCCGTCACAATATTACGCAACATCGCCTTTCTGTGTGCGGTAGGTCTGCCTAATTTCCGGTAACCTGGCATATGCCCCTACTCCTTTCTGTCTCTACATAGTTTATTCTACATAGCCTATTCTACATAGTCTACTCGTCGCCGGGTCTTAATCCCAGACCCAACTCCTGTAGCTTATACTTTACTTCTTCAAGGGATTTCTTACCCAGATTTCTAACCTTCATCATCTCTTCTTCCGTCTTATGGGTAAGCTCCTCTACAGTGTTTATGTTCGCCCGCTTCAGGCAGTTGAATGATCTAACCGAAAGCTCCAGCTCTTCAATGGTCATTTCCAGAGCCTTCTCCTTCTGGTTTTCTTCCTTTTCAACCATGATCGACATATCGCCGGCGGTGTTTGTCAGGTCGATAAACAGCTTGAGATGCTCCTGCATTATCTTAGCGCCTATGGAAACACTCTCGCCCGGCGTGACGCTTCCATCCGTCCACACCTCAAGATTCAGCCTGTCATAGTCGGTGACCTGCCCTACACGGGTGTTTTCAACGCTGAAGTTCACCTTGCGAACAGGGGTATATATGGAATCTACAGGTATAACAGCTATGGGCATGGACTCCGACTTGTTTTGATCCGCGCTCACATAGCCCCGTCCTCGGGACAGGTTGATCTCCATAGACAAGGACGCTCCGTCTTCCAGCGTTGCAATGTGCAGATCCGGATTGAAGATCTCCACGTCGGGGTCGGCTATGATATCGCCCGCCGTAACATCCGCAGGTCCGGAAATGTTTATAGTAACCTGCTTGATCATCTCTCCGTTTATTTTTACGGCGAGCTTCTTCAGGTTAAGGATTATCTCTGTAACGTCCTCTTTCACCCCCGGGATGGTGGAAAACTCATGCAATATCCCGTCTATCTTCACAGACGTGACAGCAGTACCCGGCAACGAACTGAGGAGTATCCTCCGCAGACTGTTGCCGAGGGTGGTACCATAGCCCCTTTCAAGCGGCTCAACAATGTACTTCCCGTAATTCACATCGTCTGAACAAATACACTCGATTGTCGGCTTTTCAATTTCTATCACGCAAAACCCTCCCTCTTACTCATCATTCAAGTAATGCGCCTCTTAAAGGCAGATTACTTGGAGTACAACTCAACAATAAGATGTTCTGCTATGGGCGTGTCTATGTCCTCGCGCCTCGGAAGAGCAAGCACACTGCCTTCGAGCTTCTCAACATTAACAGTTATCCAGGCGGGAACGGATATTGCCATGTCTTTGATCTCTTTAAACTTGGGTGAATTCTGGCTCTTCTCCTTCACCTTGATAACTGAACCCGGCTTTACTTCAGCCGACGGAATATCCAGCTTCTTTCCATTGACAAGGAAATGCCCGTGTGTTACAAGCTGACGAGCTTCTTTTCTCGAAGAGGCGAAACCCATTCTGAATACAACATTATCCATACGGGTTTCCAGCATTACGAGCAAGTTTTCACCCGTGATGCCTTTCTTCTTCGCCGCCTTATCGAATGTATTTCTGAACTGCGTCTCAAGCAGTCCGTAAAATCTCTTTGCCTTTTGCTTTTCCCTCAGCTGAATGCCATAGTCAGAGATCTTTTTCCTGCTCTGTCCATGCTGCCCTGGAGCGTAATTCCTCTTCTCAAGCGCGCATTTCACACTGTAGCAGCGTTCGCCCTTTAAAAACAGTTTTTGGCTTTCTCTTCTGCAAAGCCTGCATGAGGCGTCTGTATATCTTGCCATTGTTACACCTCCTCCTTATACCCTTCTTCTCTTAGGCGGCCTGCATCCGTTATGCGGAATCGGCGTTATATCCTTGATCATGCTTATCTCAAGCCCCGCCGTCTGCAAGGCTCTTATAGCAGCCTCCCTGCCGGAACCCGGCCCCTTCACATAGACTTCCACATTCTTCAGTCCATGTTCCATGGCGCCCTTCGCGGCTTCCTCCGCGGCACTCTGCGCCGCGAACGGCGTCGATTTCCTGGAACCCTTGAACCCCAGTGAACCGGCGCTTGACCATGAAAGCGCGTTGCCTGACAAGTCGGTCAGCGTCACCAGCGTATTATTAAAGGTGGATTGAATATGCGCCTGGCCTTTTTCGATATTCTTACGTTCTCTTCTTTTTTTACGAACCGTCCTTTTTACTGTTTTAGCCACTCGTTCCTACCTCCTTATCTCGTCGCCTTTTTCTTTCTGCCGACCGTCTTCTTGGGACCCTTCCGCGTTCTCGCGTTGGTCTTTGTCTTCTGTCCTCTGACGGGAAGCCCTCTTCTGTGCCTTATTCCTCTGTAACATCCGATCTCCATAAGGCGTTTGATATTCAGCGAAACCTCTCTGCGAAGATCGCCTTCGACCATATATTCTGAATCGATTATCTTCCTTATCGCGCCTGCTTCATCCTCTGAGAGATCCTTGACTCTTGTATCGGGGTTCACCCCTGCCTTTTTCAATATTTCCGTGGCAGTCGGTCTCCCTATTCCAAAGATGTATGTCAGACCAATCTCGACTCTCTTGTCTCTTGGCAGATCCACACCGGCTATACGAGCCATACTAAACTCCTTTCTGCTTCTTTCATTCTTTAGAAAATTCGCTTATCTTTATCCCTGTGTCTGCTTATGTTTAGGATTTTCGCAGATCACCATCACCTTGCCCCTGCGTTTGATTATCTTGCATTTTTCGCAGATAGGCTTAACTGAGCTTCTGATTTTCATGACACACTCTCCTTATTCTATCGTTACCGCGTTTTTGTTCAAAGCGCTCTCTTTCATCGCGCCCGTACTTGCCGCCGCGCCGTTCTATTTGTCCCGCCAGGTGATTCTCCCTCTTGTGAGGTCATATGGCGATAATTCCACCTTAACGCGGTCTCCCGGCAGTATCCTTATGAAATTCATACGGATCTTCCCTGAGATGTGCGCCAAGATTTCATATCCGTTCTCAAGCTTCACTATAAACATCGCGTTCGGCTGAGCTTCCATGACAGTCCCAAACACTTCGATGACATCTTTTTTAGCCATTTTCAAGACTCCTTACAACAGTGTGAGCAGTTCGGGCTCACCGTCCGTTACGACTATGGTATTTTCATAATGAGCCGCCAAACTTCGGTCGACTGTCACCGCCGTCCAGTTGTCTTCCAGCACCATTACTTTCCAAGTCCCTTGGTTTATCATTGGTTCAATGGCAAAAGTCATGCCTTTCATAATCCTTGGACCTTTTCCTGGTCTGCCAAAGTTGGGAATCTGCGGATCCTCGTGCATTTCCCGCCCTACTCCGTGTCCCACAAAGTCTCTCACCACCGAGAAGCCTTCCGATTCAGCCTTTGTCTGTATGGCGTGAGATATATCCGACAGTCTGAATCCTTCCCGGCAATATTTAATGCCTTCGAAGAAGCAGGCTTCCGTAACCTCTATGAGCTTGCGAGCCGCTAGGCTTATCTCTCCGACCGGATAGGTGCGCGCCGCATCACTGACATATCCCTTCCAGGTACTCCCTACGTCTACGCTGACTATGTCGCCCTCTGCCAGGAGTCTGTCGCTTCTGGGTATTCCGTGAACGACCTCTTCGTTTATGGATACGCACGCACTGGCGGGATAGCCGTTATATCCCTTGAATGTAGGGGTCATGCCGTTTCCGCGTATAGTTTCCTCAACGAAATCGTCAATGTCTTTTGTGCTTACTCCCGGTTTCACGAAGTCCTTCAGATCCCTCAGTATTCCTGCGGTAACCCTGCCGGATTCCCGCATTGTCTGTATTTCATGATTCGATTTAATGATAATCATTATGTTAACAGTTCCACGATCTCAGCAAAGATCTCTTCTAATCCCGCCTCGCCGTCCATACTTGCCAAAAGACCTTTCCCTCTGTAGTACTCGATCAATGGCAAGGTCTGTTGTTCATAGACACGAATGCGGTTTCTGACTGTTTCTTCATTGTCGTCACTGCGCTGAATCAATTCTCCGCTGCAGAGATCGCATACGCCTTCCTTTGCAGGCGGCATGGTAGCTACATGATAGGACGCTCCGCAGGATCTGCAAACTCTCCGGCCGCTGAGCCGTCTGACGACCATGTCTTCCGTGACATTGATCAGCAGAACCTTATCGATCTTCTTTCCGTTTCCTGAGAGATAAGCGTCCAGCGCTTCCGCTTGGGCAAGCGTCCTTGGGAAACCGTCGAGCAGGAAGCCTTTGGTGCAATCGCTTCTGCCAAGCCTTTCAACAGCAATCTCTGTAACCAGTTCATCCGGAACCAATTCGCCCTTATCCATGTACTCCTTCGCACGTTTCCCAAGCTCCGTGCCGTCTGATATATTAGCCCTCAATATTTCTCCGGTCGATATAGCTGAAATGCCTAAGTAGTGGGTGAGTTTTGCTGCCTGTGTGCCTTTCCCTGATCCGGGCGCGCCCAATATTATAACATTGGTGCTCATAACACAGAACTCCTCCTTCTATTTCAGGAACCCCTGATAATTCCTCATCACCATTTGCGATTCAAGCTGTTTCATCGTATCCAGTCCGACACCCACCGCTATCAACAGTGAGGTGCCGCCAAAGCTGATTTGGAGCGCGGTCGCGCCCTGCACCAATGTCGGCAGTGTGGCTATAAATGCAAGGAACACAGCGCCCGCAAAGGTGACCCTCGTCATGACTCTGTTTAGATATTCCACGGTCGCCTTCCCCGGTCTTATACCCGGTACAAAGCCGCCGTTCGCTCTCATGTTGTTAGCCACATCCATCGGGTTGAACGTGATCGCCGTATAGAAATACGTGAAGAACATGATAAATATTATATTAAGTAAAGAGTAAACGTACACTCCGTACTGACCGCTCGGTGAAAGCCAAACATTCACAAAGTCGGTGAATCCCGAACCCTGGAAGAAATACGTGATTGTCAACGGGAATTGGAGCAATGAAAGTGCGAATATTACCGGGATTACGCCCGCCTGGTTTACCTTGATAGGAATGTGCGTGCTCTGTCCGCCGTACATCTTCCTTCCGACTACGCGCTTGGCGTACTGAACCGGGATGCGCCTCTGTCCCTGCTGGACTTCGACTGTTCCCACAACTACCGCCAATGCGAATATGCAGAAGAGTATCAGCGATATCACGGACACGGAACCCGATCTGTAGGCTATCAGTGCTGTGCCTATGGCGGCGGGTCCTCTGCAAACAATGCCCGCAAAGATTATCAATGATATGCCATTGCCGATCCCATACTCGTTTATCTGTTCGCCCAACCACATCAGGAAGGCGGTTCCTGCCGTAAGCGTCAGCACCACCACTGTCATAGAGAAAAAGTCGGTATATATGAGCGCCGGTCTGAAAAGTCCCACCGACATTCCGATCGCCTGTACAAAGGCAAGGGCGACAGTGAGATAACGCGTGTACTGAGCTATCTTCTTCCTGCCCTCTGTGCCCTCTTTCGCCAAGGCTTCCAGCTTTGGTATAGCTATGGTCAACAGCTGGAATATAATGGAAGCCGTGACATAGGGCGTAATACTTAATGCAAAAATGGTAAAATTGCTGAAGGCGCCGCCAGAGAACAGGTTGAAGAACTGAAACAGTCCTTCACCGCTGACCAGCTCCGAAAGCTGGAGCCGATCTATGAACGGCACCGGTATATTGGCGCCGAAGCGGAAGATCACCAGCATCAGAAGCGTGAATATTATTTTCTTTCGAATATCGGGAACATTCCACGCTTGAACGAAAGTCTTAAAAATATTCATGCTATATCACCTCTGCCTTTCCGCCGGCAGCCTCGATCTTTTTAACCGCGCTCTCACTGAACTTATGTGCCTGTACTGTCAGTTTCTTCTTCAGCTCCCCGTCTCCCAGCACTTTCACTCCGTCTCCGCGCTTCCCTATCACACCGCTTGCAAGCAAGATTTCCGGTGTTACTACGCTGCCTTCATCGAAGTTATTTAAGTCGTCTACGTTCAGTATTGAGTATTCCTTGCGCCAAATATTCGTAAACCCTCTCTTGGGTATACGTCTGTAAAGCGGCATTTGGCCGCCTTCGAAACCTAGTCTTGTTCCGCCTCCGCTTCTGGAGTTCTGACCGTTCATGCCGCGGCCGGCGGTTTTGCCTTGCCCTGTCGCCGTACCCCTGCCCTTTCTCTTGGGCGCGCGGGACGATCCGGCAGGCGCGTGAATTTCGTGCAATTTCATAGTGAAACCTCCTTTATGCTTCTTCCACGGTCAAGAGGTGCCTTATCTTTTCAACAGCTCCGCGCGTATGCGGAGTGTCTTGTAATTCTACAGAATGGTGCATTTTCCTGAGTCCGAGCGCTTCTAGTACACGCCTCTGGGCAGGTGAAGAACCTATTGGGCTTTTGCTAAGCGTTATCTTGATCTTTCCAGCCATTTTGCATAACCTCCTTATCCCAAAATTTCTTCCCGGGTCTTTCCCCTGAGCCTGCTGATCTGTTCTACTGTCTTGAGTTCGCGCAGACCTTCTATAGTGGCGTTGGCCATGTTGCCGGCGTTGTTCGAACCGATGGATTTGGCTCTTACGTCTTTAACGCCTGCAAGTTCAAGCACTGTACGCACACTGCTGCCTGCGATAACCCCGGTACCCGGCGCGGCCGGCATCAGCTGAACCTGCCCGGCGCCGAAGATTCCCAATGATCTGTGAGGAATCGTCGTCCCTACGGTGGGGACGTATATCAGCTTCTTCTTTGCGTCCTCAATAGCCTTCCTGACGGCTTCGGGGATTTCCCGCGCCTTGCCCAGACCGACGCCTACGCAGCCTTCTTCGTTACCTACAACAACGGTAACGCTGAACCTCATATTTCTGCCGCCCTTAACGGTCTTTGCCACGCGCCTTATGCTGACAATAGATTCCTTTAAATCCAATGTTGATGGATCAATGCTGTTTTGCCGCATTTTTGCTTCCTCCTTAGAATTTCAAGCCCGCTGAGCGCGCCCCGTCGGCCAGTTCCTTGACTCTCCCGTGATACAGAAAACCGCCGCGGTCAAAGGCTACTTCGATTACGCCTTTTTCCAGAGCTTTCTTCGCTATCAATTCACCCACAAGCTTCGCCGCCGCTTTGTTGCCGCCGTAAGCCGCCTGGCTTTTGATGTCCTTGTCAAGTGACGACGCAGCTGCGAGAGTGATTCCGCTCACATCATCAATGACTTGAACGGATATGTTCTTCAGGCTTCTGAATACGCACAACCTCGGCCTTTCAGGAGTTCCGCGCAAATTTTTTCTGACTCTCCTGTGCCTCGCCAGGCGTTTGTCATTCCTGCTTTCCTTTGCCATTTCTTGCTCCTTTTCTGAATTACTTCTTAGATCCGGCCTTGCCTTCTTTCCTGCGGATAATCTCATCCGCGTACTTGATGCCCTTGCCCTTGTACGGCTCGGGAGGTCTCCATCCTCTGACATTCGCGGCATAGTTGCCGACTTCAGCCTTGCTTATACCTCTGACTATGATCTCGGTGGGCGTGGGCGTTTCCGTGGAAATGCCTTCAGGATCGTTCATCTCCACAGGATGTGAATAGCCCAGACTCAGCACAAGGGTATTGCCCTTCTTCTCTGCTCTGTAGCCGACCCCGTTGATCTGAAGCTTCTTTTCGAAACCCGCTGTAACTCCTGTTACCATATTCGCGATCAGACTTCTTGATAAGCCATGCGCTGAACGCGATTCTTTATTATCGTTGTCCCTGGTTACCTGAAGCACACCACCGTTAATTTCAACCTTAATATGTTTGCTTATTTTTTCCCTCAGCTCGCCTTTGGGACCTTTTACGGATACTATATTATCGCCGCCGACATTGACCTCTACGCCGTCCGGTATCGCGATAGGCATCCTACCGATTCTTGACATCTTCGTTCCTCCTACCAAACATAACAGATCACTTCGCCGCCGATCCCCAGCCTGCGAGCCTCTTTATCGCTGATAACTCCATTGGACGTTGAGATAATGGCTATACCGAGACCGCCCAGTACCTTAGGAACATCCTCCGCTTTCGCGTATACCTTGAGTCCCGGTTTCGAGATCTTGCGAATCCCGCTGATAACCTTTTCTTTGTTGTTTGCGCCGTATTTCATACTGATTCTCAGCACACCCTGTTTATTGTCTTCTATCAAGTCAAATCCCTTGATGTAACCCTCTTCCGTGAGTATCCCGGCTATAGACTTTTTCATCTTGGACGCGGGAACGTCAACAATCGCGTGGCCTACGGTATTCGCATTTCTAATCCTTGTAAGCATATCCGCTATGGGGTCTGTCATTGTCATTTCAGCTCTCCTTCCTCAGCTTGTCATTTCCGCCGAACATAGCCGCATTCGGCATGCGCCCGGCTGTATTCAGCCTGCGCCTGACGACATTCGGTCTGCGCCCCGCGGCGCCAGACCGTATCGCATCCGGCTAAACCTCACCGTTCTACGAAATTCCTTGCTGATGATCACTTCCGCCGACGCGGGTTCACGGCTTTGCGGATAATCCGCCTACCCCGTTTCCCTTGGCCGGGTTCTATCTACGCCCGACTGCCGCATACCGTCGGGTTATCATTCCTGATACATAATATCTCAGCTCTGTTTACCAGCTGGCTTTCTTAACTCCGGGAATTTCGCCTTTATAGGCCAGTTCTCTGAAGCATATTCTGCAAATCCCATATTTCCTCAAGACAGAATGCGGTCTTCCGCATATTCTGCACCTTGTGTATGCCCTCGTCGAGTACTTTGGTTTCCTTTGCTGCTTGATTTTCAGCGAAGTTTTTGCCATAACAGCCTCCTTGTTATTTTTCGAACGGCATACCGAGAAGCGTAAGCAGCGCCGCAGCCTCCTCATCGGTCTTTGCCGTCGTAGTGAAAATTATATTCATACCCTTTACCTTGTCTACTCTGTCATAGACAATCTCAGGGAATATCGACTGTTCCTTCACGCCTACCGAGTAGTTGCCTCTGCCGTCGAATGAATTCTTGCTGACGCCTCTGAAGTCTCTGACCCTCGGGAGTACTATATTGAAGAATTTATCGGCGAAGACGTACATATTCTCACCGCGCAGCGTCACCTTGCAACCCACCGGCATTCCCTGGCGGACTTTGAAATTGGCGATTGATTTTCTCGCCTTAGTGACTACCGGACGCTGACCGCTGATGACTGACAGTTCTTCAACAGCCGTCTCCATCATCTTCGGATTATCCTTCGCTTCGCCCAAGCCCATGTTGATGGTAATTTTTTCCAATTTGGGAACTTCCATCACATTGCCGTAATGGAATTTTTCCAGAAGTGCCGGAAAAGCTTCCTTCTTATATGCTTCCTTTAATCTTGCAGCCAAAATTGTTCCCTCCTTTCTCAGTCAAGCTCCGCGCCTGTTTTCTTTGATACCCTTACTTTTTCATCGCCTACGACCTTATAACCTATGCGAGTAGGCGCTTTAGTCTTTGATTCGTAATACATCACATTCGATGCGTCGATGGGTCCTTCCTGGTGCTTGATTTCGCTCTGGGTTTTTCTCGTCTGTTTAGCATGTTTCGTCTGAATGTTTGCGCCTTCAACGATTACTTTGCCTTCTTTGGGCATCGCTTTCAGCACTCTGCCTCTGTGACCTTTGTCCTTGCCTGTGATGATCAGCACTGTATCATCTTTTTTTATATGCACCTGCGCCACCTCCTACAGTACTTCCGGGGCCAGCGAGACGATCTTCATGAAGCTTTTTTCGCGAAGCTCCCTTGCAACCGGCCCGAAAATACGCGTCCCGACAGGATTCTTATCCTCTTTTATGATTACCGCAGCGTTTTGATCAAATTTAACGTAACTGCCGTCCGCCCTTCGGGCGCCCTTCTTTGTTCTAACGACGACAGCCTTCACAACGTCGCCCTTTTTGACCACTCCGCCTGGAGTCGCTTCTTTGACGGCGCACACGATAATATCTCCTATATTCGCGTACTGGCGGCTCGTACCGCCGAGAATCCTTATGCAAAGCAGCTCTTTGGCTCCTGAGTTGTCGGCAACGCGCAGTCTTGTTTCAGTCTGAATCATTTCACCTGCCTCCTATTTTACTTTCTCTACTATATTGACAAGTCTCCACCTCTTGTCCTTTGAGATGGGTCTTGTCTCCATAATCCTCACTTTATCGCCGATGTTGCACTGGTTCTCTTCGTCGTGCGCCTTAAACTTCTTAGTCCTCTTAACGGCCTTTCCGTAAAGGGAATGCCTGACGAAGTCCTCGACGGCGACGACGACGGTTTTATCCATTTTGTCGCTTATAACCATGCCGACTCTTGTCTTTCTTCTATTTCTGTCTTCTGCCATTTCGCGCGACCTCCCTTCCTTAAGCCTTATTGATTTCTTTTTCTCTTATTATCGTTTTAACTCTGGCGATCTCTCTCTTCACATCCCGCATCTTTATGGGGTTTTCCAACTGGCCTGTCACGTGCTGGAATCTGAGGTTGAAGAGTTCTTTTTTCATTTTTCCGAGTTCGGTGTTTAATTCGGCCTCACTCAATTCTCTCATTTTTTCAAGTTTCATTACGCTTCACCACCCTCTGCCAATTCTTCGCCTTTCAGGGCAAATTTACACTTCACAGGTAGTTTGTGTGACGCGAGTCTCATGGCTTCTCTCGCTTGGGCTTCGGTTACGCCTTCGATTTCGAACATAACCCTGCCCGGCTTGACCACGGCCACCCAAAATTCCGGCGCGCCTTTACCGGAACCCATACGCACTTCCGCAGGCTTTTTCGTTACGGACTTGTGCGGAAATATCTTAATGAATACCTTTCCGCCCCTCTTAATGGATCTTGTCATGGCGATACGAGCCGCCTCTATTTGATTTGATGTAATCCATCCACGATCCATCGCGATGAGGCCGTATGATCCATAGGTTATACGGTTCCCTTTTGTCGACACGCCCTTCATTCTTCCTCTATGGACTCTTCTGCGTTTAACGCGTTTAGGCATTAGCATCGCAATAACCTCCTCTTCAGCTCTCGCGCTATGCGCGCTCGCTTTCTTCTATTCTTGGTTGTTTGTGGTTCCGCCGGCATTTGTCTCTGTAATCTCAGGGCTTGCCGGACTCGTATATGGCTTCGCGGGCGTCTTTCTCACCCTCGGATTTCTCGCTCTTGGGATTTCAGGCCTGGAGTCGCGGTTATTTCTTCTGTCGCCGTCTCTCCTGGGCGGGCGATCTCCCCTGGGTCTGTCGCCGTCTCTTCTCGGGCGGCGTTCGCCTCTTTCACCTCTGTCGTTCCTTTCGCCTCTGCGTCCCTCGCTCTTTTCCTGCGGCATTGCGCTTTTCAGACCCTTTTCCAGGATCTCTCCGTGGTTTATCCAAACCTTCACGCCGAGTTTACCGTAGGTGGTATCCGCTTCGGAGAATCCGTAGTCGATATCAGCCCTGAGGGTATGCAAGGGGACGTTGCCTTCGCTGTATTTTTCACTTCTGGCGATTTCAGCGCCGCCAAGTCTGCCGGAAACAAGAACCTTCATCCCTTTGGCGCCGGCTTTCATTGTTCTTCCAATGGCCTGCTTCATGGCGCGTCTAAATGATATCCTCTTTTCAAGAGCCTGCGCGATACTCTCAGCAGTGAGCTGAGCGTCCATTTCAGACCTTCTTATCTCGACGATATACACACTTACGGTCTTCTTGGTCATTCTCTCCAGAGCAAGCTTGAGTTCATCGGTTCCGTTGCCGGATCTTCCGATTACAATACCCGGCTTATCTGTCAGAACAGTGACTTTGACCTGATTGTCCGCCGCCCTTTCGATCAGCACTCTCGAGATGCCTGCCGCATAGAGTTTTCTCTTCACATATTCTCTTATCTGGCTGTCTTCAATTAAAAAGTCCGCAAAGTGCGTCTTATCCGCATACCATTTTGAATCCCAGTCTTTTATAATTCCTACCCTGAGACCATGCGGGCTAACTTTCTGACCCATTCGAATCCTCCTCTATCAACTATCCTTTTCTCTCAGTGTAACGCCTACATGGCTGCTTCTTTTAAGGATCATTGACGCTCTTCCCTGAGCGCCCGCCCGCCACCTTTTCATAGTCGGTCCCTTGTGGGCGTATATTTCGGCGACATACAGATCGTCCGGATCCATGTCGAAATTGTTTTCCGCATTGGCGGCGGCTGATTTCACAACCTTCTCAACGATCTCCGAACCTTTCCCCGGCGTAAACTTCAAAATAGTCAGCGCTTCTTTAAGGTCTTTACCCCTTACCAGCGCCGCAACCGGCTGCAGTTTTATCGGAGACATTCTGATGTATTTCGCTACCGCTCTTGCCGTATTCTTTGAATCTGCTTTTGCTTCCATAGCTCAGCGTTCTCCTTTCTTACCTTCTCACTTTTGAGGATTTATCTGCGGCATGACCGCGATAATTTCTTGTAGGGGCGAATTCGCCGAGCCTGTGTCCGACCATATCCTCAGTGATGTAAACCGGAACATGGCGCTTACCGTCATGCACCGCGATAGTATGTCCTACCATCTGCGGGAATATTGTTGACGGCCTTGACCAGGTCTTCAACACTTTTTTATCGTTTGCCGCATTCAGATCATCAATCGCCTTGAGTAGCTTTTGGTTGACAAACGGCCCTTTCTTTAAGGATCTACCCATATTAACACTTGCTCCTTTCCGCTATTTCTTGTTGCGTCTCTTGACGATATATTTATCTGAAGGCTTGTTCTTCTTTCTCGTCTTGTATCCAAGCGCCGGCTTGCCCCAAGGGGTCACAGGTCCTACACGGCCGATTCCCGCCTTGCCCTCGCCGCCTCCGTGAGGGTGATCGTTGGGGTTCATAACGCTGCCCCTTACTGTCGGCCTGATACCCATGAGGCGTTTTCTTCCGGCCTTGCCGATCTTTATGTTTTCATGATCCAGATTTCCCACTTCGCCTATGGTGGCTCTGCACTCAATCCTTATGCGCCTGACCTCACCTGATGGCAGCCTCACCTGGGCGTAATCGTTCTCCTTCGCCATCAGCTGCGCTCCGTTGCCGGCTGCTCTGACCATCTGGGCGCCCTTGCCCGGCTTCATCTCAATGCAGTGCACTATCGTGCCTACAGGGATGTTCGCCAAAGGCAACGCGTTACCTGTCTGAATATCGGCGTCCGGACCCGAGATCACGGTATCGCCTACTTTAAGCTTGTGGGGAGCGATGATGTACCGTTTGTCCCCATCGGCGTAAACGATGAGGGCTATGTTTGCGCTTCTGTTCGGATCGTATTCTATGGTAGCAACCTTCCCCGGAATACTGTCCTTGTTCCTCTTAAAATCTATTATTCTGTATTTATGCCGAGTGCCCCCGCCTCTATGACGTACTGTTATCTTGCCCCTGACGTTTCTGCCCGCGTGTTTCTTTAACGTGACTGTCAGGGATTTTTCCGGCTTGTCTGTGGTGATTTCCTCGAATGTCGAAACCGTCATTCCTCTGCGTCCGGGAGTCGTCGGATTATATTTTCTTATTCCCATAATTATCACTCCTCTAATTTACTGTAACTGTTCGGCTGATGCCGCCTCAACGGTTCCGCCATTTTACAGGCTCTGGAAGAATTCAATTTCCTTGCTCTTAGGCGTCAATGTCACTACGGCCTTCTTAGAAGCCGCACGCCGCCCCATATTTCTTCCCATTCTTTTCAGCTTACCCTTAACATTCATGATATTGACTTTTTCGATTTCGATGCTGAAGATTTCCTCCAGCGCGTGCTTCACCTCTGTCTTGTTCGCGTCAACCGCCACCTTGAATGTGTACTTGCGGTTCGCCGCCTCATCCATGCTGCGCTCGGATATGACAGGTTTCAATATAACATCATACGCGAATTTCATCAGGAATACACCTCCTCAATCCTGTTCACCGCGTCTTTTGTCACGATGAAGCTTGTATAGTTCACTATCTCGTATACGTTCATTGTCGAAACGAGACAGGTTCTTACGCCCGGAATGTTGTGAGCGGAACGAATCACATTGTCGTCCTTCTCCGACATGACTATGAGCGCCTTTTTCGCGGCGTTCACATTTCCCAGCACCTTGATCATTTCCTTTGTCTTCGGCGCTTCAAATGACAGCTTGTCGAGGACGATTATCTCATTTTCCGCAACCTTGGATGAAAGAGCTGACATCATAGCCAGTCTTCTGACCTTCTTGGGCACTGTATACCTGTAATCTCTGGGTTTGGGCGCAAAGACTATTCCGCCGCCCACATGGTTCGGCGCCACTGTGCTGCCCTGTCTGGCTCTGCCCGTTCCCTTCTGCCTGAAGGGCTTCTTCCCGCCGCCTCTGACTTCGCTTCTGGTCTTAGCCGACTGTGTGCCCTGTCTTTGATTCGCCAGGTAGTTCTTTACAACCGCGTATACCGCGTTCTCATTTATATCAACGCCGAATATTCTGTCGTTCAGTTCGATATCGCCCGCTTCGGCGCCTGACATATCTAAAACCTGTACCTTTGCCATCGATTATTCCTCCCGTCCCTTGACTGCGTACTGTATGCGGAGTAATCCGCCGCGTCCACCCGGAACAGCGCCTTTCACAAGCATGACGTTTCTGTCCGCAAATATCTTTACGAGCGTCACGTTCTGCACTGTAACCGTTTCACGACCCATTCTTCCGGGTCCAGCGTTTCCTTTAAATACCCTTGAAGGGTATGTGCCCGCCGCAAGCGCGCCCGCCAGTCTCTTGTGCTTTGAACCGTGAGTGACAGGACCTCTGTGATGCCCGTGTCTTTTTATATTTCCCTGCGTGCCCTTTCCTTTTGACACGCCGGTAATGTCGAGTTTTTTACCTTCTTCAAAATCTGCTACCGTGATCACCTGACCTACCTCGTATTTCTCACCTTCTTCAAGGCGAATCTCGGCCAGATGCTTTTTAAACGGCGCTCCCCATTTTGTGAAATGACCCTTGGCAGGCTTGTTGAGCCTCTGCTCCTTCACCTCTCCATATCCTATCTGAACGGCGTCATATCCATCGTTTTCCTGCGTCTTTATCTGTGTGACAGACGCCGGTCCCGCTTCTATGACAGTCACGGGTATGGACTCTCCGGATTCAGAAAAAATCTGCGTCATTCCGAGTTTCTTCCCAAGTATTGTCTTCATAGTTTGATAATTCCTTTCTTACAGCGGATTGCCCACCGGAGGCTTCTAAGGTTTTCACGCCCGACGCGTCACGGCGAAAGCTCATGCGGTCTGACGCTCCGCGAAAACCGCAGGCAATCATACTAAGCTATATGCTGTTCTTCGATTTATGATTAGAGTTTAATCTCTATGTCAACCCCTGCCGGCAAATCCAGCTTCATCAGGGAATCAACCGTCTTCGGCGTCGCATGATATATATCAATCAGTCTTTTATGTGTGCGCTGCTCAAACTGTTCTCTGCTGTCTTTATACTTATGGACGGCTCTCAGGATCGTTACTACTTCCTTCTGTGTGGGAAGCGGTATGGGTCCGGAGACTTCTGCGCCGGTTCTCTTGGCCGTATCAACTATTTTCGCTGACGACTGGTCGAGTGTCTTGTGATCATAAGCCTTCAGCCTGATTCTGATTTTCTTCTGTTCGCTCATCATTTCCTCCTGTATTGTTTTCGTACACAACCGCTATGACTCACACCGTTCGCTTGAAACGCTAATCGGGTTCATGTCCTACCGGCGGACTTCGCGTCCCGCTGACGGGTTCATGTCCTATCGGTGGGCTTCGCGTCCTGCGAACGCCGCCCAAAGCACCCCGGTTTCAAGTCGATGTGATTTATCTGCACGAGGGATTTCACACACAGCTCCGTGTGTTCTTCGTTAGCCCAAAATAATAGGGCGAAACCCCTTCGCCCCCTTCCTGAGAGGGCAATTCTCAACGGAAATTACCTGATAGCTCAGCAACCTCCCGCCGATGCGCACGCTCACAAAAAAACGGACATACATACGCCGTTTATTCGCAAGCTTTTTCAGTATAATACATCTTCAACAATAATGCAATAGCTATTTTAAATTTTTTGAGAGAAATTTGGTCGTTTGGAAGTCCTATGATTCGCCTGTTTCAATGCGTGCGCTTTATAATACACACACACGGCACCTGGTGTTTCGCTAGCAGGGGAATTCATTGAGCTTTCGCTAGAAGTCTCCCTTAAGTTCACGCGAAAACTTCGCGGATAGTTCCGTGTCATCGCGTACTACAGTCATAAATTTCACACAATGCATTGTTGAAATTATCAAACCAGCCTTTCAGTCTTGCCGCTAAGCCTTCATTTCCGTCAGCTATTGCCCCATTTCTTTGATAATCAAGATTGAGTATATATTTGTAAAAATCGCGGCTTGCGTTTCGTTTTATCAGCATGTTACCGACATAGTCGATCTGTTCTATCGCTTCCGGCGCAGCGAGATGACTGCGCTCCGCCGAAATAAACACAAACGTGGCGTTGGAATAGTCAACCTCTTCCGAATAACTTACTGTGATTTTAGGAACCGTTATATTTTCAAATTCTCTATCTAACATGCCTCTTAGCTTTATGGCCGTCGCACTATGCGAATCCAAATATAACCATTTGTGCTGCATCAGAAAAATATAATCCCGCAATGCGTTAAGAAGGCTCGTTTTGCCGCTGCCGTTCTTCCCTGTAAGTATGAGGTGATTACGTTTCGGCGCGTCGTCTGTTGACAGCATGATATCAACATTACGCAAGTGACGCACATTATCTATATGAATTTGGGTTATAAATACATTCTGCATTTTGCATGCCTCCGTTTTGGTTTAATTTACAACATCTACTCATTCGCAATCATACTTTAATCTGTTCAGCTTGTCAAGACACGCCATTGAATAATTTTAGCGTTCTGAGCCGCCCCATCTTCATCCGCTACACTACCACTACCACTACACTATCCCGCCGAAATAATTTTATTTTATTGTAATCACACATGTTTTATATTAAAATATATATAACGCATATTATGAGTAAGGAAAATGAGGTGTTGCAATGGAAGTCGCAAAGATAACAGCAAAGGGACAAATAACCATTCCCATCGCTATACGTAAAAGCATGCAACTGAAAGATGGCGATAAAGTGCTTTTTATTCAAGACGGAAATCGATACTATGTGGAAAATGCCGCGATAGTCGCTATCAATCGTATGCAGGAAGCATTTGTAGGCGAAGCCGAACGCTTGGGTTTGCAAAACGAGGATGATGTGGTTGCGCTGGTCAAAGAAGTCCGCCGTGACCGTTGGGAGAAACATCATGCGGATAATGCTTGACACGAATCTCCTTATCTCAATTGCCGATACTATTTATTCAACTGTTGCGCTCGACCGTATGAAACTGCTTAAGGTTACCGATCTTAGCGCTCCGTTTCTCAAGTATTTCTCCAATGCTTTCCAGCGGTATATCCATCTGTACAAGCAGCACCATCAGGTGATATATAAGGTCGCATACTTCATTTTCAACATCCGCCTTCAGCATATCCTTTTTTGAATCCAAAACAGTGGCTTCCGCCTCGGCTTCGCGTTCTCCCATTTCTCCTATATTCACAGCCGCCGCCAGATTCTTAGCCGCTATTATAGTCTCGCTGCACTCCTCGCCGCACTTTTTCAGAATCTTGTCAAGCCCTTGCTCAAAGAGGTAGCATGTGTACGACCCTTCAGTGGGATTTGATCGTCTGTCGAGTATTACATTATATAATTCTTTCAGCGCATCTTCCATATTCGTATCTGTTCTCCCTATTATTTCACAGCTATGATGACTTCTTAAAAGCTCTGCTGCTGCAGTTCCTGCGTCGGCATTAGCCGCCGTTACCGCAGTCGGTATTCGAATGAATAACCGTATAAAAGCAGCTTTTGTTACCCGTATGGCAGGCCGCTCCCGTCTGCTCTACTTCGATCAATAATGTATCGTCGTCGCAGTCGCTCCTTATCGAAATCACCTTCTGCACATGCCCCGACGTCGCGCCCTTATTCCAAAGCTCGTTGCGGGAGCGGCTGAAAAACCAGGTATATCCCGTTTCAATAGTCTTCTTCAGGCTCTCATGATTCATATATGCGAGCATCAGTACCTCGTTCGTACCCGTCTCCTGTATTATCACAGGTATCAATTCGCCTTTTTTAAAGTATTTTTCCATCTTCCCTTATCTTTCCATCTTCCCTTATCTTTCCATCTTCTCTCATCTTTCCAACAAATTCGCAGGCGGACATACTCACAGGCAACGCGTCTCTAAACGCACTGTAACCACTCCAACGGGATCCGAATATCACTTTTTTACGAATAAGTGTCTCTAAACGCATCCCAAGCCGCTGCATGCGGGTTAAAGTCCTGATTACACAATACGCACAGGCACGCCGGTCTCCGCAAGCGCTTTCTTTACATCTCCAACGCTAAGCTCCCCGTAGTGGAATATTGACGCCGCAAGAGCCGCGTCCGCATCGGTTTTTTGAAATACCTCAGTGAAATCACCGATATGCCCGCCGCCGCCCGACGCAATGACCGGAATATTTACGACGGAACAGATAGCGTTAAGCATATCAATATCAAATCCGTTCTTGGTGCCGTCCGTATCCATTGATGTCAGCAAGATCTCACCCGCGCCGCGCCGTTCCGCTTCGATTGCCCATTTCACAGCATCTTTCCCGGTATCGATCCTGCCTCCATGTACAAAGATATGATAACGCGGCGCTTCATCTCCGTTCTGCGCCGCCGCGCGTTTGGCATCTATCGCCACAACCACGCATTGACTGCCGAAGCTTGAAGCCGCGTCGGAAATCAACTCAGGATTCTTTATTGCCGCCGAATTCACCGAAACCTTATCGGCGCCCGCCCGCAATAAAGTTCGAAAATCATCTGTACTTCTGATTCCTCCGCCTACCGTCAGCGGCACGAAAACATTTTCCGCCGTCCTTCGAACGACATCAGCCATTGTCCCGCGCCCCTCATGAGTCGCAGTAATATCCAGAAACACAATTTCATCCGCACCCATCTCATTATAAAACATAGCGCGTTCCACAGGATCGCCCACTTCCTTGATCCCCACAAAATTGATCCCTTTAACAACTTTTCCATCTCGCACATCAAGACACGGTATTATCCTCTTAGCAAGCATATATTCCCTTTCCGCTTCCTGCACAAGCGTTTGCGCCGCCGTATCCGGCCGTCGCGCCAACTGCCCGCAGCACTGCCTCCGGCCGTCGCGCCAACTGCCCGCAGCACTGCCTCCAATCGTCTGCCGCCGCATAACGCCGCATAACTTCGTGACATTCAATCTGCGTCACAACCGCGCCGACGCGGCATTTATCGCTTCTCTCAGCCGCAAGCTCCCTTTATATAGAGACTTCCCGCAGATTGCGCCATAAAGCCCCGCAGCCGCAAGTCTTCTCACGTCTTCTATTACCGTGACTCCGCCGCTCGCAACAATATCACAACTCACCGCAACTTGAAGCGCCTCAAGTTGCTCGAAATTCGGTCCCTCCAAGGCGCCGTCCTTTGAAATGTCAGTGAATATTATAGTCCGAACCCCGGCGGCTTCCATCTTTTTCGAAAACTCCAAATAATCCGCTTCGCTCTTCTCCAGCCACCCCGATGTCCTGACAATACCATCAAGCGCGTCAATACCTACGGCAATCTTATCGCCGTATCTATCCGCCGCCCGCTTCGCGAATCCCGGTTCATTGATCGCGGCCGACCCCAGGATCACCCTGCTGACTCCCCTATCAAGGTAATATTCCACAGCGTCCATATCCCTTATACCGCCGCCCAGTTCCACCTTCAGCCCGCTTTTTTCCGCTACCAGCGTGAAGATCTCCGAATTCACACGTTCACCGCGAACAGCGCCGTCCAAATCCACCATATGTATCCACTCCGCACCGGCGGCGCAAAAACTCAGCGCCGTTTCAAGCGGATCCTCCGCCACCTGCTCCGCTGTGTCAAACGCGCCCCTCGTCAGTCTGACGCACTTGCCGTCCTTAATATCAATAGCCGGAAATATTATCATGTGAGTTCTCCAAAGTTTTTCAGTATTCGCAAGCCGATCCCACCGCTCTTCTCGGGGTGAAACTGACAACCAAACACATTGCCTTTAAAAACAAGCCCCGGTATCAAATCCCCATATTCTGTGTAAAGCGATATATTTTCCATATCTGTCACCGCCTTATACGAATGGACAAAATACAGCCTATCCCCCTCTGAAACGCCCGCAGCGAGCGGGCATTCAGCGGCGCGTCTGACATCGCTCCATCCCATATGGGGAATCTTCAAGCCCGGCGCGTTTATACGCTCCACCTTACCCGCAATAAGACCAAGCCCCCGCGTCTTTTCAAACTCATATCCCCATTCGAAGAGTATCTGCATCCCAAGGCATATGCCAAGAAGCGGCTTTTTCTCCGACATGTTGATAATCGTATCAATAAGTCCTGCGGATTCCAGTTTTCCCATCGCATCAGGAAAAGCTCCGACTCCCGGTAATATTAATTTTTCAGCCTCGGCCAGCTGTCCCTTCTCCGAGCTTATTACACTCTCAAAACCCAGAAAATCCAGCGCGTTTTTCACACTGAAAAGGTTACCCGCGCCATAATCAATGATCGCTATCATAGGCTTCCTTTCGTCGAGAGCGTTCCGCTCCCCATAACAGCCGCCGCTTCCCCGAGCGCATGGGCGAAAGCTTTGAAAACTGCCTCGCATTTATGGTGATCATTTTCACCGTACAAAATGTTGATGTGCAAGGTGAGTCTCGCGTTTGAAGCAAAGGCTTTGAAGAATTCTTTCACCATCTGAGTCTCCATCCGCCCCATGCGCGCGTACTGAAATCTCCCGTTAAAAACCAAATAATCCCTGCCGCTGACGTCTACAGCACACGACGCAAGAGCTTCATCCATTGGAATGCTTGAATTCCCATATCTGGATATTCCATCCTTGTCACCTAGGGCTTTCGCAAAGGCCTGTCCCACCGTTATCCCAACATCCTCAATGGTATGGTGTCCGTCCACAAATATATCACCTTTACATGATATATAGATGTCAAAACCGCTATGAACAGCCAGCGCTGTCAACATGTGATCGAAAAAACCTATGCCCGTCTCAATCTCCGCCGCTCCCGCGCCGTCCAGGTTCAGTTTCACCTTTACATCCGTCTCTTTAGTCGTTCTCTGCACTTCACCTATTCTCATTCCCTGCTCCGTTCCGGCGAACCTCGCCCTACGCTTGCGATTATACCCGCAAGCGGTTTACGTTCGCTAAATTTATTCTACTCCGGCGGACACGCTGCTGTCGCCCGCTCCGGCAGACATGCCGCTGTCGCCCGCTCCGACAGACACGCCGCTGTCGCCCGCTCCGGCAGGCACGCCACTGCCGCCCGCGCTGCAAGCGGTTCGCATCCGGCTAATCCCCGAATCTGATCCTGACTGCGTTTGCGTGCGCCGTTAGACCCTCGCGTTCGGCTATCAGTATTATATCATTCTTTGCATCTTCAAGCGCTTCTTTTGTATAAAAAGTGTAACTCATCCTCTTTACGAAGTCGTATACTCCGAGCGGCGAAGCAAACCTCGCAGTTCCTGATGTGGGGAGCACATGATTCGTCCCCGCGTAATAATCCCCCAGAGGTTCGGGGGCAAACTCTCCACAGAACACAGACCCCGCGTTTCTTATCAATTTCAGCGCGTCCAATGGTTCTTCCGTGAGTATTTCCAGATGCTCCGGCGCGATCCTGTCCGCGATGGCGCACATCTCGCCCAAATCTCTACATATAATAATGATTCCGTGATTTTTTAACGACGACTTCGCCGTTTCACAGCGTTCTAGATTTTTTAGTTGTTCCGCAAGCTGCTTCGATACCCCTTCCGCAACGCTTTTGCTGGTGGTCAAGAGTATAGCCGCGGCGTTGACGTCATGCTCCGCCTGGCTAAGCATATCAGCGGCGGCATATGCAGGTTCGGCGGTTTCATCTGCCATTATCAGTATTTCACTGGGACCTGCGATCATCTCTATATCGACTTGTCCGAAAAGCAGGCGCTTAGCCGTAGCTACGAAGATATTGCCGGGTCCTACGATCTTATCTACCCTAGGTACAGTCTCGGTTCCATACGCCATCGCAGCGACCGCCTGCGCCCCTCCCATCAGCAGCACCCTATCCACACCCGCCAGATACGCCGCGGCAAGTATATCCGGATTAGCGATCATCGTCTGCGCCCCTTGTTCAGGCCGCGCAAGCGTGTTAGCCTCAGCCGCGTCTGAGGCCGCCTGTACATGACGCGTCTCTTGCAAGGCGTCCGCCGGTAAAGCGGCGGCTAAAGGCGGCGTCGCCGCAATCAATTCCCCCACTCCCGCCAGCTTCGCCGGTATACCGTTCATCAGCACAGTCGACGGATAAGCAGCTGTCCCACCGGGCACATAAAGTCCCACCCTGTCCAGACCTCTGACGATCTGTCCTACGAGCGCCCCGTCCCGCGAGATTTCGTAACCGTGCGTCTGCTGCAACTCATGATATTCGCGTATATTCGCGGCGGCTTTAGTCAAAGCCGCCTTGAACTCGGCGTCAGCCGAATCAAAAGCCGCCTTCATCTGCTCCCTGCCGATTTCGAACTGCTCAGGCAGACCGCCGTCAAAACGCAAACTATATTTTTTCAGCGCAGCGTCGCCATTATCCTTAATATCCCTAATGATCCCAAGTACCGTTTCCTCTGTTTCTCTGCTTCTTTCACCTGCGCGCTTCTCCATCTTTTCCAGCTCAAGCAGTTCATCCCTGCCGTTCGCTTCCATTATTTTTATAATACTTGTCTCCATGCTTCCCTCCGCTGAATTGGAGCTACTTTGTTCTTTAATTAATCGAAATTAAACTATGTTCCGCCCAATAACGCCTTGCAATGCGGCCGCCAATGAATCAACATCCCTTTTCTTCATCTTCATACTTGCTACGTTTACAATCAGCCTCGCCGACAAGGGGCGAATCTCCTCTATCACCTCAAGACCGTTCTCCCTGAGCGTCACGCCCGTCTCTACTATATCCACGATTCCGTCGGCTAAATCCAAAAGCGGTGCAAGTTCTACAGAGCCTTCTATTTTTATTATCTGCACGTCCATGCCCTTGCTTTCGAACCATGAACCGGCGACATTAGGATACTTAGTGGCTATCCTTTTTGTGCCATAGCCTCCGTAAAAATCCCCTCCCTTAGGTTCCGCCAGTACGAATCGGCAAATCCCGGCTTTCAAATCCATTATTTCATAAAAAACGCCTCCATGCTCGGCGATGGTGTCCTTGCCAACGACGCCGGCGTCACAAACCCCGTGCTCCACATATGTAATCACATCAGCCGCCTTCACTAGGACAACCTCTATATTTGTTCCCGGTATCGGCAGCAATAGTTTCCTGCCCTTGTCAAGCAGGTTGCTTACATCATAACCCGCATCCGCCATCATCTTAACGACGTCCTTTTCCAAGCGCCCTTTCGTCAAAGCCACCCGCAGCACATCGCCTCCGGCGCCCTGCCGTGCACCGGCACAAACGTCGCTTCCGGTGCCCTGCCTCGCACCGGCACAAACATCGCTTCCGGCGTCCTGCCTCGCACCGGCACAAACGTCGCTTCCTGCGCCCTGCCGTGCACCGGCACAAACATCGCCGGCAGTGACCCTCCCCGGCGCCGCGAGCTTGATACCGGCCTCAGTTCCAATCCGCTCCCGCGCGTTGCGCTTCCTCAACTCCTCCGCCAGTGAATCCACCTGCATGGCGAATCCGATGGCCGGCATATCCTCCCCGAAGTCTTTGAATAAGCTGTCATAACGCCCGCCGGACAGTACCGCGTCGCCGTTCGATTCAATATATCCCTTGAAGACCAGCGAACTATAATACTCCGCCTGATTCACAAGCCCGAAGTCTATAATAAGCTGCTTCTCCAGATCGAGTTCCGCCAGGATTTTGTATACACGCCTCAAATAAACAAGCATCTCCATCAGCCCGCTATTATGGCCTTCAAACAATTTCTCCGCCGCGTCAAGCGCCTCCGCACCGCCGAATAGCCTAGGCAAGCCCCGCAATATAGCGGTCGTTCCGCTTTGCGGCAGTCTCTCAAGATCATCGTCCAGCGCCGCATAATTCTTTGCGGCAATATGTTCGTGTATCCTGACTTTTTCATCCGCGCCCGCCTCAAGCTCCGACATGAGCAGTTTGAATATCCCCACATGCCCCAATTCCAGCCTGAAACGCGAACCGGAACAAACAGCGAGTGATTCCGCCGCCGCGCTGATTATCTCCGCGTCCGATTCAAATGTCGAAAGCCCGATAAGCTCTATCCCCATCTGCATCAGCTCACCGAGCTTGCCCTTAAGCTCGGGCTGGTTGCGGAAAACCCTCTGTGCATAATAGAGGCGTATCGGCAGCTCACAGCCCCTCAGCTTTGTCGCCGTCATTCGGGCTATAGGTATAGTTGAATCCGGTCTTAGAGTCAGAATCCTGCCCCTATTGTCAATGAACTTGTACATACTTTCTTGCGGATAATACACGGAATTCGTTGAAAATACATCATAGAACTCAAATCCCGGCGTCATCACCTCGCGATAATCCCGTTTTTCAAACACGTCCCTCAGTCTTCCCACGATGGTATTTTGCGCCTCACATTCTTCGAACATGAGATCCCGTGTACCCTCTGGGGTAATTCTATCATATTTTAACATAATCTCTCCATCTGCGTTTGTTCAGCGTCGGCGATGTCGACTGCATCTGCTTCAACATTAGTGTCGATGTCGGCGTCGGCGTCGGCGTCGGCGTCGGCATCGTCTTCAACATCAGTGTCCGTATCAACACCAACATCAGTCTTGGCCACAGCTGTCAACAATATCCAAATCAGGTATTGCATTTCACTTTACCATTTTACTACGATAAAGCACTAAAGTCAACATTATTTTTATAGAATATTTTCAAATAGTATGTTACAAAATTATTATTTCCGCAGAATAATAATTTCGCAGATTGATTCATTCCGCAGAATTACTTGCATTTTCACTATATTTATGGTACAATTTCTTCTGTAATATACTTACATATATACCTACAAGCATAAACAATGGTATTAATAAATTATTAGTAATATATGGAGGCAATTTAAACTATGAAAAGCATCAGTACAAGACTTGTAGCGGTAATGCTACTGATCTCGTTGGTGGGCATGGGCTTAATCGCTTGCGCGGGGGCGATTTTGCTCAGAAATTCTCTAATCGAAGAATCACTGGAAAGGGTCGCGCAGAATACTGCCAAGGAATCCGAACGGATCAACGGCTGGCTTGAAGCACAAAAATCATATATACAATCATTTGCTGTCGAAGCTTCGATGCGTGATGATTATTCCGAAGATGCTCTATTCCCCGTACTTAAAGCACATCTGGCGGAGAATCCGCAAGACTTCGATGTATATCTGGGCTTTCCGGACGGTCACGCGGTGTTCGCTACGGAATTCGCCCCCAACTACGCCGGAGGGTGGTCTGCGCCGAAACGACCGTGGTATATAGACGCTCTCGCAGACACCGGCAAATCCGTAATCACTGACATTTACACGGACACGCAAACAGGTGAACTCTGTATGACTATCTCGAAGGCAGTCAAAAAGAACGGTCAGGTCGTCGGCGTCGCCGCCGCGGACGTTCTGATCAGTGAGTTGAAGGACATCGTCAACGCGACAAGCGTCGGCGACGGCAGCTACGCCTTCATGACCGCTGCGGACGGAAGCATACTTATCTTACTTGATGATTATCCGCCGGACGAGAACGATGTTTTTCCTAAGTTGCAGGAAATCGACAACGGCGCTTTCGCGCCTCTGTGGGATGGTATGGCGGCAGAGGGCAGCAAAATGAAGTTTTCGAGCATCTTCGGAGAAGACATGTATTATTCGGCGAATACTATATCTGCGTCGGGTTGGAAGCTCTTTACCGCCATCCCGGCAAACGTCGTTGAAGCGCCGGTATATAACCTGATTATGCTCAGCGCCGCCCTGCTGCTTGTGATGATGCTGCTTTCTTTTCTCATGATCCGGATAATGGTCAAGCGTATGATCGTGAGACCGGTGGCTGCTCTTACAAAGGCTGCTGATTCGCTGGCTGAAGGCAGCGCGAATATCGATCTGGCAGAACGCGGCGACGATGAAATCGGCAAACTCACCAAATCATTCCTTAGTATGGCTTCATGTATACATCAGCAGGCGAGCGCCACCGAATGTATCGCGGGAGGCGATCTTTCAAAACCTATACCTGTCCGTTCCGCCAACGATGTAATCGGCAATTCGCTCAACACTCTCAACAAAAATCTGAACCACTTCATCGCAGGCATAGCAACCGCGTCGAGGACGGTTTCTTCGGGTTCAGGTCAGATCGCCAACAGTTCGCAAACTCTCGCTCAAGGCGCCACGGAACAGGCTGCTACAATACAGGAACTTTCAGGGACTATTTCCACTATGTCCCACCAAATCAGTTCTATTGAAGAGAAAACCAATGAAACAAATCTCGTGAGCAAACAGATTGCCGAGAACGCTAAAAAGGGCGCGGAATATATGAACAATATGATCTCCGCTGTCGATGAGATCGGCAAGTCGTCGATGAACATCTCCCGCGTGATCAAGACCATAGAGGATATCGCGTTTCAGACCAATATATTAGCGCTCAACGCAGCCGTGGAGGCCGCACGAGCCGGGCAGCACGGTCAGGGTTTCGCCGTAGTCGCAGATGAGGTTCGCATGTTGGCCGGACACAGCGCCAAAGCGGTAAGCGAAACCACCGCGCTTATAGAGGATACCATATCGAAAGCATCCGAAGGAACGAAGATTGCAAAACAGACAAGCGAATCATTCCGCACGATTATTGAAGCGATCGATAACAACGCAAATCTCTCGGGCGAGGTTAGTGCGGCAATGAAACAGCAGATGGGTGAGGTGCTCAAGCTGGATAAACAGACCGAGCAGGTCAACAATGTCGTGGATGCTAACGTAGCCATATCAGAAGAATGCGCCGCGGCGGCTCAAGAGTTGTCAGCCGAGGCCGAAAAACTGGCGTCGCTGGTGCAGCTGTTCAAATGCGCTGACGACGAATCAGGCGGTTCAGAATCAGGCGGGCAACCCGCATTGTTAGGTTGACAATCGCATAAATACATGTTAAAGTTATCCTGCGTTGGAAGCTTGTATATAATGCCAGATGTATCCGTATAAGTGTTGACGTTTTAAGCAACTTGCGTTTCGATGGAGGGGTAACATGAAAAAAAATATAATTGCAGTTATTTCATTGGCGGTTTTAGCTATGTTGTCGGTATTGGTGATGCGGACGTCCGCCGGTGAGCCGAATAATTCAAACGTAGAAAGTATTAGCATCATTATTGATGCGGCTGATGATAGCATTCGTGAAATTGTGTACATTGAAGACATAAATGCCGACAACGCCTTAGAAAAGCTCGGTGTTGATGTCAACAAGGAGGAATACAGCGGTGTCTATATCGACGATGATGGCAATTTGGTGCTTATGCTGGTAGAAGATAGCGAATCATTGAATGATATCGTATACAATACCCCGGAACTGATTACCGGCAAAAGTATTAAAAGCAGAACATCCAGCGATGATGGCAATGTTTTGTTGATGTCCGCAAAATACTCAGCTGACGAATTGGACGCCATAATCGGATTCCTTCTTCCGAGCCTTGATGATTTTGGAATTTTATGTATTGAGACTGATGTTATTTCTAATACTGTCGGCATTGGATTATTAAACGCCGATGAAACAGCAAAGAATACCATTATTGATGCGTTGTATGAAAATGTGGAACTGTCTGGAAAAAGTATAGAAGATGCATTAGAATTTAAGTATATGACAGAAGATGATATACCGCAATTGCTTACAAGGTAGTTGAAGCGAACGTAGCTATATCAGAAGAATGCGCGGCGGCGGCTCAAGAGTTGTCGGCCGAAGCTGAAAAGCTGGCGTCGCTGGTGCAGGTGTTCAAGTGCGCCGACGACGAAACAAGGCGATTGGCGAAAACCGATTTCACAAGGCGAGATTTACGGCGGGAAAACCGACGAGCCTTTTTCTCTTGAGTTGGCGGCACTGCAAGAACGAACCAAGGGCAGAACAAGAATTGATACTCTGCAACAGTACGAACGCATATGGATGGGCTCTCTACCGGGGCATATCAGCGGACAATATCCACAGCGAGACATTTTCTATTCCAGTTATCTTCAAACATATATTCAACGAGATATCAGAGAAATGAACGCCGGTGTGGATTATTTGCAATTCGCCGACTTCATAAGGGCTGCCGCTTACCGCGCTGGGCAGATGTTGAATATTCACAATATCGCGCTGGACGTCGGTGTTTCCGATGATACCGCTAAACGCTGGCTCGGTATGATGGAACAATCCGATATCATTTTCTATCTGCGCCCCTTTTCAAATAATCTTTTAAAGCAAACGGTAAAGGCGCCTAAGATGTATTTTTTCGACACCGGGCTTGTTGCGTATCTTACAAAATACTCATCCCCCGAAATCCTGATGAATGGAGCGATTAACGGTGCAATCCTCGAAAATTACGTTGTTTCAGAGATCATGAAAAGCTACAGCAATCGGGGTTTAGAAGCAATATTCCATTATTATCGCGACAAGGACAGCAAAGAGATCGATTTGGTGATGGAGAGCGACGGAAAACTGCATCCGATTGAAATCAAGAAAACCGCTTCTCCGTCCCCCGAGCTCACAAACGCGTTTAAAGTACTCGACAAAGCGGAACTTGAGCGAGGTACGGGCGCTGTTATTTGCATGAAGCAGGAATTATC
The DNA here is from genome assembly GCA_031264295.1 of Eubacteriales Family XIII. Incertae Sedis bacterium. Classification (GTDB taxonomy): domain Bacteria; phylum Bacillota; class Clostridia; order Peptostreptococcales; family Anaerovoracaceae; genus JAISED01. The sequence continues at coordinate 33,242 of JAISED010000015.1, forward strand.
GGCGATAGATCGTAACACTCTTATCATCCCGACATGGGCATTGTGATAAATATCATGCAATAAAATATTATTCATTTGAAATTTATCCGCCCTTCATTATGAAACATTCTTTTCTATCTTCCATATTGCCCTATGAGGGAAAAGTGAAACTGACAAACCAATAATTCGCCTCACACCGCCTGTTGAAACTGTGGATAAGTCTGTTAATAATTGAAATACCAATCCTTTGGATGTGGATGGTTTTCCCTGTGAATTATTATGCATAACATGATGTACATTATTGTTTTTGTCATGCGTTTTCTTGAAATTTCAGAGCTTTCTCGCCTTGGATATTTATACACCAGTTCGACGGTGCGGCGATTGATTTGCCGAATTATTCTGAAAAGTCGTCATGTGGATAAATCCGTTTTAATCTTCCGTAACTCCCTCGATTATCGAATCCCGCGGCTGTCCGGCTGACCTGGTCTTTGCCCCCACACTCGCCTTACCGGCTTTTGCCGGAGGACTTACATCTAAGCTGCGCCATGATCACTGCCGCCTTGCGGTCCAGTTTACGTGGGTCCTTTAGCCCGCAGCTGGCATGGACTTTCAACCACAGACCCGGACAGCCGCGAGATTCGATTAACTCTGAATTCAGTATAATACTGAGTTCCGTATAAACATGCGCGCCCGTCAAACATGTGCGCCCGTTAGACATTGGCGCCCGTCAAACATGTGCACCCGTCAAACTATTGGCGCCCGTCAGACATGCGCGCCCGTCAGACATTGGCGCCTGACGCGCCGGCTGCCAGCACTATGAAACATACGGACTTCGCGCCTGCATCCGTAAGCACCTTGGCACACGCGTCCAATGTGCTGCCTGTCGTATATATATCGTCTACTATCAGCAGACGTTTTCCTCTCACAGCGTCAGCCTTACCCTCCGCCACCGCGAAAGCGTCTCTTACATTTTCTTCTCTGGCTTCCTTACCTAAACCGCTCATCGGCGCCGTATTCCTGCGGCGCACAAGCGTATCGTTATCATAGTCAAGCCCTGTTTTGGCGGCAAGCAAGCCTCCGATAAGATCCGCCTGATTGTACCCCCTCTTCCGTTCCTTGGGCTTGTACATCGGCGTCGGCAGTACCGCATCGAATTCGGATGCCGCCTCAGCCAGCCTATCATGCATGATCTGCGCAATGCTTTCCGCGTAATACATCCTTCCGAGGTATTTAAAGCCGTGGATCACCTCACGACAACTTCCATATTCCAAACAAGCATAGCCCTTTTCATATGCATGGGCGCTCTGGCCGCACTCGCCGCAAAGCGTCCCGTTATAGTCGTCTCCCAGTATCCTCCCGCACTTTTCACACGTTTTTCCGTTTGCCCATTTGAATTCACGCGCGCACTTGTCGCAGAGCGAGTAGACACGCGTCTCATCTATAAGATTTCCGCATGATATACAATAAATCGAAGGCGGAAACACCAGATCCAAGAGCTTACGCGTCAAGGCTCCCATAAACATGCCTCCTCCCCCTCACTCGTTCAGCAAAAACTCCTTTAAATGAGAGCAAAGCCCCGAATACCTCTCTTTAATATGGTCATTATCGATCATTGCCCGCAAGTGGTATTCCGAACCCACTAGAATCACCGCCTTCTTGCCCCTCGTCACTGCGGTGTAGAGCAGATTCCGCGTGGCCAGCATGGGCGGGAATGCGTACATCGGCATCAACACCAGTTGAAACTCGCTGCCCTGGCTCTTGTGAACCGTGACCGCGTAGGCAAGCTCCAGTTCATCCAATTGTGAAAAGTCATATTCCACAAAGCGTACATCGTCGAACACTACCGTAAGCGTCCCATTTTCCAAGTCTATCGCCCGGATAAAACCCACGTCGCCATTGAATACGCCTTCGCCTTCGGCCTCGGTCTCGCCTTCGGCTCCATCTAAAAGATCCGCGGCGCCTCCATCCCGAAAGCCGACGCCAACGCGCTCGTCGCCCGTCGAACCGACGCCGCCCATCGAAGTCCTGGCCTCGCCTCTGCGCCATTCCAGCCCGTAGTTGTTCTTTATCTGCATCACTTTATCGCCAACGCGAAAGATCTTATCGCCGAAAGCCTTCTCCGCCAAGCGCTCCGACGGCGGATTCAAAACGGCCTGAAGCTCTGCGTTTAGGTTAATGGAACCCAGCGTACCCTTCCTGACCGGGGTGAGAACCTGAAGATCTCTCAGCATATCGCAATCGGCGTAATACTTGGGCAGGCGGGAGAGGCAGAGTTCCAAAATCGTATCCGCTATCAAGCGCTCTCCCCGTCTGGACAGCATAAAAAAATCCCTCCCATGCTTGTTCAGTTCAGGATATTCGCCATTGTTGATGCAATGAGCGTTTACGACGATCATGCTCTCCTTCGCCTGACGGAAGATCTCAGTGAGCCTCACCGAACTTATAAGCTCGCTGCTCAGCATGTCTCTGAGCACATTGCCCGCGCCCACAGACGGAAGCTGATCCGCGTCGCCGACAATGATAAGCCTCGCTCCCGAGGGTATTGCATCAAGCAGCGCGTTCATCAGCATTATGTCTATCATCGAAGCCTCATCGACTATAACAGCGCCGTATTCGAGCTGGTTCTGCCCGGTACGCCTGAATTTCATGCGCTCATCATTTTCCGAATAATAATACTCCAGCATCCTGTGTATCGTAGACGCTTCATGCCCCGTAGTCTCGCTTATCCGTTTCGCCGCCCTGCCCGTAGGCGCCGCGACGCCTGTTTCGATTCCTTCGTTTTCAAGTATGTTGATTATAGCATTAATGATCGTAGTCTTGCCGGTTCCGGGTCCGCCCGTAATCACGAATACCCCGTTCTTCATGGATTCTCGCACGGCGTACTTTTGGTTTTCAGACAGCGCAAGACCTGCTCGCCTTCCGCTTGCGGATAAACGACCCTCCACATCCGTCTGAATCGGTTTCAGAGACGCCCTCTCCAACCTGATCAGGTTTTTACACACGTTCTGCTCTGCCATATAGTAGGCTTCCGGAAAAACCACCTTCCTGCCCTCAAGCAGTTCGAGCCTCAGCACGCCTTCGAAAACCATCTCAATGATGTTCTCTTCTACACTTTCCATGGGGACGTCGAGTAATACCCCTGCTTGTTCTAGTAGTATGCTCTGCGGAACGTAGGTGCTGCCGTCATTGACGTACTGCCACAGCAAATAATTTACACCGCTTTTTATGCGGTACTTGCTGTTCATATCCAGTCCCAGTCTGAATGCGATACGGTCAGCCGACTTAAAGCCTATGCCGAACACATCGTCGATGAGCTGATATGGGTTTTCGTTTACAGCGGCTATCGTTTCCCGCCCGTATACCTTATATAGCTTCATGGCAGCTCTCGCGTTAATGCCGAACTGTTGAAAGTAGAGCGCGATCTCCGCCAATTCTTTATGTGCGCGAAATGATTCGCCTATCATCGCCGCCTTCTTTGGACCGATTCCGCTGATCTGCGTGAGCCTCTGCGGTTCTTCCTCCATCAGTCTCAGGGCATCGTCTCCGAAGGCGCCTACTATAAGCTGCGCCGTCTTCCTGCCCACACCCTTTATCGCTCCCGAGGCCAGAAAAAGTTCTATGGCCTCGCCGGTATCCGGCGTTTCTTCGCTGTAGCTCGAAAATGAAAACTGCCTGCCATAAACATTATGCTCCTTCCATACGCCTGAAAGCTTAAACCTGCGCCCTCTCGCGGCGTTCGGAATATATCCTGTTCCTGTAAACTCACCCTCCTCTTCCATGAAGACGCCCACAGTAAAACAGTTTTCTTTATTATGATAGATTATCTCGGTAAGCGTACATATCTTTTCTTCCATATTATCCCATAATCGTATAGTCGTATTAAAGGCAAGCCCCACAAACCTGCATTATCTCATCCGGAGAGGATTTTCCGCCGGGCTAAAATGCATCCGGCTTATACAGCCTTCTGAAATCAAGCGTCCTGACCTTATCGGAAAATTCGCCTTTATTTACACCTATAAGAGCCTCTTCCATATCATACATCCGCGCGTCTACTATATCAAGATAGTGCAGCAATTCCGCTTCAGGAAAGAGCGGCTTCTTGGGACTTCCGAATTCCGGTTCGTAATGATGCGACAAAATCATATGCTCCAGCATTATCGCCTTCTCTCTGGGCACATCAAGCTCTTCCGCCAATTTATCAATAGTCTTAATGCCCTGAATTATATGCCCGAGCATTTGACCTTCGAAGGAATATCCCGACACTACACCGTCGCAGTCCGATATCATCTCATTCAGCTTTTCAATGTCATGTACTATCACACCGGTAACGACCAAGGACTTATTCAGATTGGCGTATACCTCGCAATACCGATTCCCCATCATGAGCATGCGCTTCATGTGATATAACAGCCCGCCCATCTCGGCGTGGTGATTCTTGGCCGCGGCGGGGTAATACATGAGTTTTTCTTTATTGTCGCTTAGCAGTTTCACGGCAATTCCCCTCAAGTCCTCGTCTTTAATCTGCTCCGCTTCATCTAAAATGAACTCGTACATGGCGTCAGACGGTTCCGGCGCCGCCTTGATGAAGTCGGTTCTGTCCACTTCATCTTGATCAACCGCTTTTCGAAGGCGCGCTATCCGCAGCTGACGCAGCCCATTCCATTCCGTTACGCTCGCCTTTATCTTTACTACGTCGCCTTCCTGTATCATATTCAATGAAGGCAGTTCCAAATCCGAGATATCCCATTTCTTTCCGGTGATCTCACCTGTATTATCCGCCAGAATCAGATCAAGATATTGCTTTTTGTTGGATCCTATCTTCACGGCAATCATTCTCACCGCGAAAAAATCAGTAATTTCCTCGTTAGTTTTCAAATAGGCCGTATAATACTGCTTCATATATATTTCATCGCTCCTTTTTTGGATATACTATGGCTACAGTATATCCCTCTTTCACGTTCATGTCAACACTATTTTTCCCAGTTATTTCCATGGATTTCGTGTTCATATTAATATTATAGCACACTTTTATATTTATTTTAACGCCGATATAAGCTATACTGTTAATACCGAACTCACTATAAAGTAACGCGCGGCCTTGCAGTATGATCCTGGACTCGCTGATGCACAGCCGGGTGTAAAAGGTTCGCGCCCGCTACAACTAATAAAGAACGGAGTTTTTTTAATGACTGAAAATAATCTTGGAATGCTCAGGGTAGCTACTGTCACACCGAGGCTCAGAGTTGCCGACCCAGAGTGGAATTCACATGAAATAATACAGTGCGCCAGAACCGCCGCCGAAAAAGGCGCAGGGCTAATCCTATTTCCCGAACTGTGTGTGAGCGGCTACTCCTGCGCCGACCTGTTCTTTCAGGAGCAGCTATATCAGAGCCAGCTTGACGCCCTGGCGCGCATACTGGAGGGAACAGCCAAACTCGAAGCCGGAATAATATTGGGCGCGTATATCCGTGTGGAAAACCGCCTCTATAACTGTGGCCTATTCCTGCAGCACGGCGTCATTATGGGCATTGTTCCAAAACGTTTCCTCCCCAATTCGAAGGAATATTACGAGGCGCGCTGGTTTTCACCGGCAGACCGCTTTAACAGAGGCGTCCGCTCAGTCGCATTATTCGGCGCCGCGGCGCCTTTCGGCGATATTATATTCAAATGCGGTAAATCCGGCGTTTCATTCGGCATAGAGCTTTGCGAAGATCTGTGGGCGCCCGTAACGCCGGGCGCTCTAATGGCTATAAACGGCGCGGAGATCATATTCAACCTCTCCGCCAGTAATGAGATCGTCGGAAAGCCTGCCTATCGCCGCGGGCTTGTGTTACAGTCAAGCGCATCAGGGATTTGCGGATATGTATACGCCTCTGCAGGCGTCAATGAATCCACCTCAGATCTCGTCTTCAGCGGTCATAGTCTGATCGCGGAAAACGGCGTTCTGCTGTCGGAAAGTCCTCTGTTTTCAAGGGAGAGCACTATAACATTCGGTGATATTGACTATGAAAGAATCCGCTTTGAACGCGTCCAAGCGAGTTCCATGTCAGACTGCGCCGACTTTTTAGCGGACGCCGCAAGATTTGAGTCTGTCGCCGTCAAGCCGCTTCGCACGCTTTCCTCAGCCGACGCTCTCATTCGCAGATACCGCAAAACCCCCTTCGTTCCTTTAGAAACGGACGCCGTAGACGAACGCTGTGATGAAATATTCAACATACAGTCCGCCGGTCTTGCCAAACGCCTTGAACATACAGGCGCGAAAAAGGCTGTCGTCGGCGTTTCCGGAGGCTTGGATTCAACCCTCGCCCTGTTGATCTGCGTGAGCGCCCTTAAACTGCTGGGACGCAAGGCGTCCGATTTGATCGCGATCACCATGCCCGGCTTTGGGACTACACGCTCAACCCTTGCCAACGCACTTTCACTGGCGAGTCTGCTCGGAGCGGATGTCAGGGAAATATCGATCATCGATGCTGTGACTTTGCATTTCCGCGATATAGGTCATGATCCTTCGGTTCACGACCGCACATATGAAAACGCGCAAGCGCGGGAACGCACTCAGATACTCATGGACGTCGCAAACCGCGAAAACGGTCTTGTTGTGGGAACGGGCGATCTTTCCGAAGCGGCGCTGGGTTGGTCTACATATAACGGCGATCATATGTCCATGTATGCGGTAAACGCCAGCATCCCTAAAACGCTCATCCGTTTTGTCATTCGGCGCATTATGGATTATCGGCTTTCGGGCAGCGCCGAGGATATGAACTTCAGCAATGACAACGCCGGTCTTAGAAAAACCCTCGCGAGTATCCTGGATACGCCCATCTCGCCGGAACTTCTGCCGCCTGATGAGAACGGCGAGATCGCACAAAAAACCGAGGATGCGATCGGTCCGTATATTCTTCACGACTTCTATTTGTACTACACGATTCGTTTTGGTATGCGTCCCGATAAACTTTCTCACATTGCGACGGCCGCATTTTCAGACGATTATTCTAAAGAAGAAATAGATAAATGGCTTAAGGTTTTTTATACGCGCTTCTTTTCACAACAGTTCAAGCGCAACTGCGTACCCGATGGTCCCAAAGTCGGTACAGTGAGTCTTTCGCCGCGCGGAGACTGGCGTATGCCTAGTGACGCCTCATACCGTTGCTGGATAGAATAGCTGCCGCTTCTGTCCGTTTAGACCCGATTCTTATTAATACCAACTGCGCTATGAGCAGTGCCGCCATAAGCACGGTTTTTTCATTGAATATTTCCATTACATTGCGGATTTCTTCCGTAGTCAAAAATAGGACAGGCGCCGCTAGACCCGCCGCGATCCCCATGATCCGCAGCCGCAGTTTTCTGATACTCGTCTCTCGCCTCTTCCCTGTGCGTTCAGCCATGATGATTACAGCCATGACCATGGATGCGGTAAGACTCGCGATAGCTATGATGAGATTCGCGAGAGACCAAAACCCGAGACGCGCCGGTCCGTACAGCGGAACCTCCGGCTCTTCCAGTCTGACTGTGGCCTTCTCCGCGCTTATCGCCTCTTGCGAAACCACCTGGGCGCCAACTCCGATATCATCAGACGCGAATACCGCGCCTGCCTGCATCTGCGTAATCACTACCGTTAAGAGTATTATCGCTGCAATAACGATTTTTTTATTATGCCTGCCGTCCATTACTACACTACCTCTATAATTCTAGTCATCTCTTCTCTTTATGCTCGCAGGCTTCCCTACAATTAGATTATACAGCTGTGTTTTATAGAAAGTCAAGCTATAATTAAATTTTTTTGTACTTTTTCAAAATAAATGCACTAAACCGATGTTTTATTGTATTTTAATCGTTTATTTTAATCCGTTTTGTCGCTTTTGAGATTTATAGTATAATTACATAGATTTGAATTCGGATCATTCGGATAGTTTCCGGTATTTACACGCAGAATTGCGGCTCTATTATTGCTCTGATAAAATAAATATCACGCCTCCACCTTATAAAGCGTTCTTCATATTCTGTAAGTGTAAATCGGGCAGCTAATTGAGAGTCCTGTAGGCAGGTAGAAACTTCAACGACAGTGAAATTCGCCGCATCAATCTCCCTGTATGAATAGTCAAAAAAATCCCTGTTGTCGGTTTTAAATTCGAGAAATCCACCTGGCTTAAGTATTTTCTCATACTCTGTCAGACGGCCGCCGAACGTAAGCCTTCGCGCCTCGTGTCTGTCTTTCGGCCAAGGATCGGAGAAGTTGAGATATATCCCGTCGAGTTCTCCTGCTGCGAACATATTCAGGGCGTTCTTCACATAATACCTCGAAAACAGCACATTAGCAAGCTGAGCGCCTTCAGCCTTTTCGAGCGCTCTGAGTATTACGCTTTCCCGGCCTTCAACGCCGATGAACAGGCTGCCGCGATCCGCCTCAGCCTTTGATGTAATAAATCGCCCCTTCCCCGTACCGAGTTCAAGAAAGAGCTTTGTATCTTGTTCAAAGAACGCACATGTGTCCACGCCGCGCCGGTCTGCGCATACGCCCGTTTCAAAGTCCGGCGCCATATCCGTTTCGCCAGGCGCCGCTTCCGCAGCCCGGCATGGAGTCTCGCCGCGCCGGGCTTCAAAACGCTCACGAAACAAGCCGCGCCACTCACCTTTCTGCGACTCGGGTTCTTCCACGAGCAGATGTCTGTAAATATTCAGTCTTTCCTGTAGATTTTTAGGCTTCCTTTGTCGCATCGCGTCTCGCTCATTCGAATATATCGCGTTGTTTTTCAAGTATACGCAAAAGAGGATATCCTACCATGTAGCAGGCTATTAGCTGGCCGCATCCGACCCACAGCACATTCACCCACAGCGACGCGTTTACCCCATAGGCATAATACAGCATTGCCCCGATAACCAGGGCATTGATGAGCACCGGAGGGAGCGGCGCCAGTTCTCTCTTACCCCTGAGCGCATATGTCCCCACCGCCGCCAATAGAGTGGCCAGACTTCCGCAGACCAAGTCAATCAAACCATATGGGCTGATTATATTGGAAATGACACAGCCTATGAAGACTCCGGGTATAGCCGCCGGTGTGAAATACGGCAATACAGTCAGCGCCTCGGAAACGCGCACCTGCATAGGCCCGTAGCTTAGCGGCGCCATAGCATAGGTTATTGCCGTGTAAAACGCCCCGATCAAGGCCGCCTGCACCAAGAAGTTAGTCCTGGATAACTTCTTATGCATTGTTGATTCGACTGCAAGACTTGTTAGATCCTCATGCTTCATATCTTATCCTCCCTTCAATCTTACCACAATTATCAATGCAAGGAATAGGCATGTGAGTATAGCCGCCGCTAAATCCCTCTTTTTAAATTTGAGTTCATGCAGCTTGGTTCTGCCTTCTCCCCCGCGGTAACAACGCGCTTCCATAGCCATAGCAAGCTCTTGCGCTATCCTGAAGGCGCTTATAAAAAGCGGCACCAGTATGGGTATCATGTTCTTCGCACGCTTGAATATACTGCCACTCTCAAAGTCGGCGCCGCGCGCCATCTGCGCTTTCATTATCTTATCCGTCTCTTCGAGAAGCGTAGGAATAAACCTGAGTGCGATTGTCATCATCATCGCAAGCTCATGCGCCGGTAAACCTATACGCTTGAAGGGATTCAAGAGGCGCTCTATGCCGTCGGTCAGTTTGACAGGCTTTGTAGTGAGCGTCAGCAGCGACGAGCCTATTATGAGAAGCACCAGCCTCAGCGCCATGAAAAACGCCCGATAGAGTCCTTCATATGTGACCGTCAGAAATCCGATTTTGACCAGTACCGTCCCGCCTGTCATAAACATATTCAGCGCAAATGTAAATATAATAATCATGAATATCGCCTTCAAGCCGCGCAATATGAAGCGCAGCGGCACTTTCGAAATGCCTATCGTAATCCACACTGCGGCTACGGCTATACTGTATCCGACGAAATCCCTGATAAAAAACAATGATATTATAAATATCAGCGTTACTATTATCTTCAACCGGGGATCGAGTTTGTGCACCCACGACTCCCCCGGGTAGTACTGACCTATCGTTATATCTCTTATCAATGTGTAAACTCCCGTAGTAGTATCTCTATCCGCTAAATCCGTTAATCTAAACCGAAGCGCCCGGCCGGCCGAGTTCCCTTTCCGACATATAATCATCGATCATCTCGACGGCGGCGTCAATGGTCAGCGGTGTTTCGGCAAGTTTGGCGCCGCTCTCTCGCATCATATGTATCAGCTCCGCGGTCGGCGGCAATCCCAATCCCCTTGATTTTAGGAATTCTCCTTGGGAAAATACCTCGTCCGGAGCGCCTTCAAGCACGATCTTCCCTTTTTCCATAACGAAGATCTTGTCGCACATGCGCGCGACATCCCCCATATTATGGGAGATCAGTATCATGATGATCTTGTTTTCTTCCCTGATCTTGTTCATCATATCGAAAACATCCGCCTGTGACTTTGGATCCAGACCCGCCGTCGGCTCGTCCAGGATCAAGGCCTCCGGTTTCATGGCTATAACTCCGGCTATGGCGGCCTTTCTCTTCTGCCCTCCTGAGAGTTCAAAAGGCGAGCGTTCCGCAAACGTAGCGAAATCAAGACCCACGGTAGCCATAGCTTCCCTCACCCGCGCGTCCAGCTCATCCCCGCTAATCCCCAGATTGGACGGGCCGAAGGCTATATCCTTGTAAACCGTCTCTTCGAAAAGTTGATATTCGGGGTACTGAAAGAGCAGACCGATCTTCCTGCGAATTTCGGTCAACCGCACGCCCTTAGCGGTAATATCCACGCCGTTTACAAATATCTGACCCGATTTCGGCTTCAATATTCCGTTCATATGCTGAACAAGCGTCGATTTCCCGGAGCCGGTATGGCCTATAAGCCCGGCAAACTCGCCATCCGCCACCTCCATACTGACCTTATCCAGTGCCAGCGATTCATATGGCGTGCCTTCCCCGTAGATGTGAACCAGATCCTTTACTATTATTGACATAGGTATGTAACCAATTCTTCCATTCTTATAATATCGCCGGGTATCTCTCTGCCGCGCTTTCTGAGCCTGTCCCCGAGTTCCACCGCAATAGGCACGGAGAGATTCAGCGCGCGGATCCTATCGGCATGCCGAAAGACTTCCTCAGGCGTCCCGTCAAGTTCTATTTTTCCCTCATTCATGATGATGATTCTGTCCGCGTCCGCCGCCTCCTCCATGAAATGCGTTATCAGCACGACTGTGATCCCATCGTCATGGAGGCGTTTCATTATATCCATAACCTCGTCGCGGCCATGAGGGTCGAGCATAGCCGTAGGCTCGTCGAAAACGATACACTTGGGGCGCATTGCCACGACGCCCGCTATCGCAACTCGCTGTTTCTGCCCCCCTGAGAGCATGTGCGGCGCCTTCTTTCTGTACTCGTACATATCAACAGCCGTAAGCGCTTCACGCACCCTCTCATCGATGGCTTCTGAAGGGACGCCCAGATTTTCCGGTCCAAAGGCCACATCGTCCTCCACTATAGCCGCAACTAACTGGTTGTCAGGATTCTGAAATACCATGCCCGCTCTCTGCCGAACCTCCCATAGCCCCGCCTCGTCGGCAGCAGTATTAAAACCATCCACATACACGGTTCCGCTGTCCGGAATGAGCAATGCGTTGATATTCTTTGCCAGCGTCGATTTGCCCGAGCCGTTTTTCCCTATAATAGCTGTGAAACTGCCCTCTTCGATCTCAATGCTTACATTATCGATCGCCCGCACGAGATCATCTTCATCCCTTTTATACTCATAGACGAGATTTTCTATCTCGATAATACTCATTCTTTCATCCTCAACCAACCGTGGTTCATCCGCCCAATCTTGCTTTATACTTTATTGGGTGTTTTGATATACCTTTTTTTCGGCGTCCGCCGTCAAGCGGTTACACATATCAAAAAATTCCACCGAATCATCACCTTCATACGAGAACTCATAGCCGATACTGTCAAGGTATGTTTCGTACTCAAGAATCGCACATGTAAGTACAGTATCGGGATGGCTATCCGTATAGGCTTTGTATGCGGTTTGCGCTTCTTCCGAAAAACGGTGCGTTGTATAATCAAACACAGGCGAATTGCTCGCTCCGGTCAATACAGCGTTCAAATATCTGCGATACAGCCATAGCGCATCTTCCTTTACAAGCGCCGCATCCTTATATCTTTTTATATACCCTTCTATGGCGTCCGTCCGTTCCAGAAGCTCAGGCCAGCTTATCATAAGGGCGGCGCCCGATATTATAGGCGTCTGATATTCCGCTTCCTTGAATAGGAACAGTTCAACCAGATAATCGGGTATTTCATTTTCATAATCTCTCAGCAGTTCCGCATAATCTACAGAGGTATTATCATAACTCAGCGCGTATTCTTCCAACGCTAGAAGCAAGTTCGCCGCCTGCTCTTCGTCTATGTTCGCAAGCTTGCTCCGCAGGAATTCATCGGCTGCAGCTACGCTTTCCGCTGTAGCCGGCGCCTTTATGAGTTCGTTAAATTCGGCGGTCACGTCCACGGGTTCAGGACTGCCGCAGCCCGCTGCCAGCCACGCCGTCAGCGATAAAACTAAAATCGCCCGAAAAAACTTGTACATCAGATTGGTTCCTCCTTCGGGGGTGCGGTTACATTATACCGCATTTATGAGGCTGTGACAAGTATCCGGGAATATTCAGAATTCGACAGCCTAATCGCCGAATATAGAGTGCAATGATCAAGCTCGATGCTTTAGCATGTCCCTAATGCAAAACAGCGGGCTAAGCCCGCTGTTTTTGTTCTATCTGTTGTTATTCATTTTCACACAATCGCTTTATCTAAGCCGTTTTACGTTTATGTTTATGCTGAACTCAGTATCAACAAGCGCGTTCCGACTCATCTCAGCGTATGCCGGTTTGTTTCGATTTATACAACTCCCTGTGCCAGCATGGCGTCGGCGACCTTCTTGAAGCCCGCGATGTTCGCGCCGGCGATGTAGTTGCCTGTAAGTCCGTATTCCTTCGCAGCATCGTCAATATTGTGGAATATATTAACCATGATCGTCTTGAGCTTGCTGTCAACTTCCTCAAATGTCCAGCTTGTACGTGAACTGTTCTGGCTCATTTCCAGAGCGGACGTCGCTACGCCGCCTGCATTTGAAGCCTTGCCGGGGAAGAATGCGATTTTGTTTTCAAGGAAGAAGTCCGCGGCTTCCTGCGTGGAAGGCATGTTGGCGCCTTCGCCCACGATCTTGACACCGTTCTTGACCAGTTCTTTGGCGTCATTCAGATCCAGTTCGTTCTGGGTCGCGCACGGCAGAGCGATGTCGACGGGAACGTCCCAAACCTTGCCTTTGCCTACTTCAACATACTTCGCGTTTTTCTTCGCAGCGGCGTACTCTGTCAGTCTGCCTCTCTTTACAAGCTTGATATCCTTGATCAGATCCAAGTCGATACCTTCATCGTCGTAGATATATCCGTTCGAGTCGGTCATTGTTACCACTTTACCGCCCAACTGATACACCTTCTCTGTAGCGAATATCGCAACGTTTCCGGAACCCGATACCGAAACTGTTTTACCCTTGTAGGAATCTCCGATGCTCTTCAAGTATTCCTCAACGCAATAAACCAGACCGTATCCTGTGGCTTCCGTACGAGCGAGCGATCCGCCGAATGTCAAACCCTTACCTGTAAGAACACCTTCATAAAGTCCTGTATTCCTCTTGTACTGTCCGTACATGAAACCGATCTCCCTGCCGCCGACACCGATATCTCCTGCAGGTACGTCGGTATCCGCGCCGATGTATTTCCCAAGCTCCGTCATGAAGCTCTGGCAGAATTTCATTACTTCAAAGTCCGACTTGCCCTTAGGATCGAAGTCCGAACCGCCCTTACCGCCCCCGATAGGAAGACCCGTGAGCGAATTCTTGAATATCTGCTCAAAACCGAGGAACTTGATTATGCTCAGATTCACCGACGGATGGAAACGCAGACCGCCTTTGTACGGTCCTATAGCCGAATTAAACTGTACGCGGAAACCCCTGTTCACCTGGACTTTTCCGGAATCATCAACCCACGGAACCCTGAACATAAACACCCTCTCAGGTTCTACCAGTCTTTCAAGCAATCCAACTTCTTCGTACTTCTTGTCGGCCTCAATGACCACTCTCAGTGATTCAAGCACTTCGGCGGCCGCTTGGAGAAATTCAGGTTCGTGCGCGTTTTTAGTCTTCAGTCCAGCGAGCAATTTGTCGACATAACTCATTTCATTAACCTCCATTGATATTGTGATATCGGTAAAAATAAATCAAATTTAATTTCATTATACAGTGTTTAATACTATTGTCAATAAAAAAAACGAAAGATTTCTTTCAAGACTAAAAGTCAGAAAACTCTGTAATTTCAGCCATTTTCGGCCAAGATTTTCTTCGCTTTTACAATCCCCCTCAAGCAGCTTTTCTTAAAAACACAGACGCGAAAGATTTTTGTTTGCATAATGCCCTGTACACCACTAGAGCGATCTCAAAGTCGACCATGCTATGTACCACCGAACCGACGCCTATCAGCATGAACACCAGCCCTATGGAACTGTACTGGGTCTGAAGCACGCTGCCTCCGAAATAGAACGCAAGCACAACCGCAACCTCGCAAACCGCATGTATTATCGCGATCAGAAATGCGAAAATCTGAACCCTCACCGGCTTGAACAGCACATCGGGGCGCCTTCTCAAGTAAAGGCTGCCTATGATCACAAATACCAGATGTGACGCCGCCCTGAGAGCGATCACAATCGGAAAACTGAGCAAAAATCCTACAGTAGCTCCTATCGCTACAGCCACCGCTATGATAGGATCGATAAACATAGCGATAAATATAGCGACGTGGCTCGCCAGCGTGAATGAGGCCGGTTCCAGTGCGATTTTAACGGGTGAAAACATCGGAATGGCTATGCCTATCGCGATGAGCAGAGCTGCAGCTGTTATCCTGTGAGTAGATGAAATTTTCATAATGAGTCCCCCTTGTCTTTATAAGACACCTTTATTAGATATGTGTATTGACATATGTCAAGTATAAAGGATAGGGGGGGACACGTCAAGCTTTTTCACTCATAAAGAACGCCTAATTCCCTGAGTCCCTCTTTGATCGACTCAAACTCCTCTCTGTCGCGGCACGCCACTGTGTGTAAATGCACTCCGCCCGTCAACTCCGACAATAAGCGTTCGCCACCTTTTTGGACACAGGCGACGAAGGTGATCGCGTCCTGCTTAGTAACGATATTCAACTGCCCGGTAAGATCGCCGTACAAGCGATGACTCACAACGACGTCGATCACCTCCCCGCCCAGTTCTACTATTGTTACAAGCTCTTTTTCGGTATCCTCCGCGCTATGCCTACAGGCTATCTTACCGACATACCGTCCCGCCAGTATAGGCGAAGCTTCCATCATATATCCGCGCGCCGTAGCTATAATAGCGTGACCCTGTGCGCGCAGCAAAGCTATATCGCCGACGATCACCTGCCGGCTGACCTCCGCGTCCCGCGCAAGCTTCGTCGCGCTGACGGGCGTCCTGCCCGCCGCACGCGCCTGCTTTTCTAAAATCCCAAGTATTTTTTCGCGCCGCTGTTCACCGTTCATTAAACATTATCCCTTCACAATGCCGTTTACTTCACAACAGACCATTTCTTCCGTTTGCTTATTCTTATTTATGAATAAGCCTCTCGTTGGCGGAAAACGGCCAAACCTGATATTACCCGTTCATTATAGCACACTCCCGCCTGCTTGTCTGTCTGAAATTGCTATTCCGCGTGGAGACCGCGCCGAAAATATTTTTTGGACATATGCGACACATCCGGCCTAATTTATGTTATTATAACATGAGGTGTTACAGCGATTATGAATAATATTTTAGTAGTCTCCGGCTCATTATCGGGTCTTGTATATTTTGAAGATTTTTTGACCGCATGTCAGTACGGCGCCGTAACAAAGGCGGAAAGCGCGGAAATTGCAAGCGCCGAGTTGTCGCGGGATGATTACGACCTCTGTATTATCAACGCCCCGCTTCCGGACGATTCCGGCGCCGGACTGGCTCTTGACGCACTCAAACACGGTTGCTGCCAGTGCTTGGTGGTCGCTGCCGAAGGGCATGCGAAAGAGATCGGAAACGCGGTCGAGCCTTCAGGGGTTTTCGTCTTGGTCAAGCCTTTAAAACGCGACATTCTCTGGGCGACACTGAAAAACATAGCTGTCATACACAATAGACTTCAGGTTATGCAGACGCAAAACGACGACCTGAAGCAAAAGCTTGAAGACATGCGGATCATAAACCACGCCAAGTCTTTGTTGATATCGAACCTGAAGATGTCGGAGAACCAAGCGCATAAATTCCTTGAGAAACAGGCGATGGAACGCAGGATGACGAAGGTGGAAATAGCGCGCCGCATAATAAACACATATGATATTAACCGATTCGATGAGTAATTTTGTTCGAATCATTTGGACTATAACAACAATTCTAATCTGACGACGATAAGGGTATTTAAAGGAATAGCTATGATCAATGAAAAATCCATAACAGCAGCGCCGTTCTGCGACAAACTTCATGAGGAATGCGGCGTATTCGGAATCGCGACGCCGCCCGGTTCGGGGATCGACCCCGCTTACGAGACTTTTACAGCACTTTTTTCTCTGCAGCACAGGGGGCAGGAATCCTGCGGAATCGCTGTAAACGACGCGGGCGTCATCAGTTGCCATAAGAGTCTCGGTCTCGTCCTCGACGTTTTCAACTCCGAAATGATTCGTAAACTCAAAGGTAACTCGGCCATAGGTCATGTCCGCTACTCTACAACGGGAACTCCAAGCGTAGAAAACGCCCAGCCCATAGTCGTCACCCACTACAAAGGCAACCTTGCGGTTGCGCACAACGGAAATCTCGTGAACGCCGGCGAGCTTCGCCATCAAATAGAGACCTCCGGAGGTATATTCCACTCAACCAATGACAGCGAGATCATCGCCTACATAATAGTTCAGGAAAGGCTGCGCACAAATTCCATCGAGGACGCTGTTAAAAGCGCTATGCAAAGAATTAAGGGCGCATATTCTCTCCTAATAATGAGTCCCCGGAAAATGGTAGCGGTTCGCGATCCTAACGGTTTTCGCCCTCTTTGTATAGGCAAATTCGAAGGTCATTATATATTCGCTTCCGAAAGCTGCGCTATAGACGCTGTCGGCGGCGAGTTTATACGCGACGTCCTCCCGGGAGAGATCATCGTTGTTGAAGACGGCGTCATGCACCCTATGGATTCCGGGGTTCACGCCCCCAAGTCTTTCTGTTCATTTGAGTTCATATATTTTTCGCGTCCCGACAGCGTGCTTGAGGGTCTCAGTGTAGAGTCGGCGCGGCAGGAGATGGGCAAATGCCTCGCGAAGCAGTCGCCGGTGGACGCCGATATTGTGATCGGCGTACCCGATTCCGGTATAAGCGCCGCGATAGGCTATGCCATCGGATCCGGCATACCCTACGGCGTCGGACTCATAAAAAACAGATACATAGGCAGGACATTTATCCAACCGTCGCAAGGGCAGCGCGAAAGAGCGGTCAAGCTGAAGCTTAATCCCCTAGCCGCCAACATAAAAGGCAAGCGTGTGATCATGATCGACGATTCTATCGTGAGGGGCACAACGTCGGCGCGTATCGTATCGGCTCTGAGAGACGCCGGCGCGAAAGAGGTACATATGCGCATTTCCTCTCCGCCATTTATGTATCCTTGTTATTTCGGCACCGATGTGCCCGACAGCGAAATGCTCATAGCCTACAACAATTCCATAGAAGAAACTGCGAATATAATAGGCGCCGATTCGCTCGCATATCTGTCGCTCGAAGCGCTCGGTTCCGTCGTCGAAGGCGCCGGCTGTCCTATATGCGACGCCTGCTTCAGCGGCCGTTACCCTGTCGATCCCCCCAGCATATCCGAAAAAAACCAGTTCGAACAGAGGATCGTCAACATCATATAGGCAAGCTCCCCTGCGTGTGTTTGAATAGTCAGCTCTCCGCCGCCCGGATCATCTGAGGCGTCGGATAGCCCTCCAACGACGTCAGCCGTGAATCCAAGTGCACCAGAGCTATAATCAGCTCTATATCCGCTTCGTTCAGATCGCGTATTTTTTTCAACTGTAATCTCGCCCGCATCATACCTTCTGCGCTGTTATCTTCCAGCAGATACTTCTCCTTAGCTACAATAAACGCAAACATGCGCTCTTCATCCAGAATAGGGCTTGTCATAATCTGCGCGAGTCTGTCTTTGACCAACTCGCGATGCGCGTCCAAGCCGAAGGGAAAGATCTTTTTTTCGAATTCTTTCTGCTTCTGCCTTCTCTCTTCGGGACTCTCAAAACTCAAACCGAGGAAACCCATATCCGCCCTCCATAATTGATACTGAACTCAGTATCAGGATTATATTACATATAGGCAAGCTCCGAAAACCCTCGTCACGCCCTCGGACGGTCTTTTTTTCCGGAGCTTGCCTATATGTATTTTGCGCTGATGCGCCGCGTTTGTAAATAGCAGCGCTTGAAATTTTACATAGATTTAACATAGCTCCGCTTCAAGCCTTTACATTCTGTTGGTATATTGGAATCAAGACGGCTG
Organism: Eubacteriales Family XIII. Incertae Sedis bacterium; assembly: GCA_031264295.1. Taxonomy (GTDB): domain Bacteria; phylum Bacillota; class Clostridia; order Peptostreptococcales; family Anaerovoracaceae; genus JAISED01. The sequence continues at coordinate 51,852 of JAISED010000015.1, forward strand.
CATAACGCGCTTGTCATAGTAAATTAAAGCAGAAAGAGGAAAATGAAAATGAAGAAGATATCTGTTATCGCTATCGGATGTGCGCTGCTGATGACTGCGGCGACTGCCTGCTCCACGCCCGCCTCAGGGAGTGCGGACGACTCCCCTAACACCGTTCAAAGTCAAGGGACTGAACTTGGCGGCATTACCGTTATATCACGTGAAGAGGGTTCCGGAACCAGAAGCGCCTTCGTAGAATTGTTTGAACTCCATGATGATATCAATCCCGATCTTACGACGATTTCAGCTGAAATCACAAACAACACCGCGGTTATGATGACATCTGTCGCGGGCGACGCAGGTTCCATAGGCTACATTTCTCTGGGTTCTCTTAACGACACCGTCAAGGCTCTGAAGATCGACGGCGTAGACGCCACTACCGCCAATGTGAGCGACGGAAGCTATACGATTTCCCGTCCCTTCAATATAGCGGTCAAGGGTGAACTGAGTCCCAGCGCCCAGGATTTCCTCAACTTCATTATGAGTGCCGAAGGACAGGACGTCATTGAAGCGTCAGGTTATATCCGCGTGAGCGATTCCGGTTCTTACCGCGGCGCCAAGCCCACCGAAAAGATCGTCGTAGCGGGTTCCTCATCCGTGACGCCGGCGATGGAAGCTTTATCCGAAGCCTACAGCGCGATTCAGCCGGAGGCCGACATAGAAATACAGCAAAGCGATTCATCCACCGGAATGAATTCTACCATAGACGGCATATGCGACATAGGCATGGCTTCACGGGAACTTAAAGATTCCGAAATAGAAAAGGGTCTCAGTCCCACCAGAATAGCCATGGACGGCATAGCTGTTATCGTAAATAAAGGGAACGCCGCCGACGGATTAAGCGCCGAGCAGGTTAAAGCCATCTTCTCGGGAGAAATCAGTGACTGGTCAGCATTACAATAAAACATCAAACGCGCGCGGCGCGGCATCCGTATCGCCGGCCGCAGGCGGACACGCAGCAGCAGGCAAACACGCGGCGGCCTCCTCTGCCCCGCGTGTCCGGCGTGCCGGTCTTGCGGACACGATAATGTATGCGGTATTCCTTATTGCCGCTCTTATATCGGTAATATGCGTTCTTCTTATATGCCTTTTCTTGTTTGCGAACGGATTGCCTCCCATCATCAAGATCGGCGCTTTGGAATTCCTCACAGGATTGGTCTGGAAGCCGGCAAGCGGCATATACGGCATAGCCCCCATGATAATCGGCAGTCTGTACGTTACTGCGGGCGCCATGCTCGCCGGAGTGCCCGCAGGCGTTTTAACGGCTGTTTTCCTCGCGGGATTCTGCCCGGATCGTCTCCACCGCCTCTTAAGCCCGGCCGTATCACTGCTTGCGGGCATACCGTCGGTCGTATACGGCTTTTTCGGGCTTGTTTTAATAGTCCCGATCATGCAGAGCTTGTTCGGAACCGGAAAGAACATATTCACCGCGTCTATCCTGCTCGGGATCATGATCCTGCCCACTGTCGTCAGCGTTTCGGAGACAGCGCTCCGGGCAGTACCCGACAACTATTATGAAGGCGCCCTTGCCCTCGGCGCCACCCATGAATACGCGTTTTTCTTCACCGTTCTCCCTGCTGCGAAATCGGGCGTCACGGCGGCTATAATCCTCGGAGTCGGCAGATCCATAGGAGAGACGATGGCCGTTATCATGGTCGCCGGTAACCAACCGGCCATTCCCGACAGCATCTTCAAGGGCGTGCGCACAATGACGGCGAACATCGTGCTTGAGATGGGATACGCTGCGGATCTGCACCGTGAAGCCCTTATAGGAACCGCGGTCGTGTTATTTGTATTTATATTGGTCATAAATCTGTTGTTCTCTATTGTGAAAAGAGGTATGAAGGCTTGAAAAACATCTTGCGGGATCCGCTTTCGTTCTTTCTCCGGGTGCTTGTCTACGCGGCGGCGGTTCTGACCTCTGCCGTCATCGTATGCATCCTGGGCTATATATTTGTGAAAGGCGTCCCCCACATCACACCGAGTTTATTCGAGTGGAAATATAACAGTACAAACGTTTCGCTCATGCCCGCGTTTATAAACACATTGATAATGACGGCACTGGCTCTGCTGCTGGCGGGTCCTCCCGGCGTCTTTTCCGCCATATTCATGACAGAATACGCAAGACGCGGCAATAGGATCATCTCGGTCGTAAGGATTGCCGCTGAAACGCTTTCGGGTATTCCATCCATTGTATATGGGCTGTTCGGCAGCCTGCTTTTTGTGGTCTATCTGCACTGGGGCTATTCGATCCTCGCGGGCGCCTTTACCCTCGCGATAATGATACTGCCGCTTATAATGCGCACATCCGAGGAGGCGCTGCTGGCAGTCTCCGACTCATTCCGTGAAGGAAGCTTCGGTCTGGGCGCAGGAAGGCTGCGTACAGTCTTCTTGATCGTGCTGCCCGCCGCCGTTCCCGGCATTCTCGCGGGCATAATCCTCGCGGTGGGCAGGGTGGTGGGCGAAACGGCAGCCCTCATATTCACCGCAGGCACAGTAGCGCGCATCCCTGCGGATCTATTTTCATCGGCGAGAACACTTTCAGTTCATATGTATAGCCTCTCAAATGAAGGTCTTTATATTAACCAGGCCTATGCCACCGCAGTCGTGCTTTTGCTGCTTGTAGTGGCAATAAATACATTTTCCCAGGCATTGGCGGGGCGCATTACGAAAACGGAGCTTTAAATGGACAAGATCATCATCGACAATCTCAATCTCTACTACAGCGGTTTCCATGCGCTGAAGGACGTCAATATGGCAATACCCGCACACGGCGTAACCGCGTTAATCGGTCCCTCCGGCTGCGGGAAATCCACACTTTTAAAAACACTGAACCGCATGAACGACCTCGTTGAGGGTTGCAGGATCGAAGGCGCCGTAACACTTGACGGCGAGGATATTTTCCACAATATGAACGTTAACCTGTTGCGCAAACGCGTTGGCATGGTATTTCAGAAACCCAATCCCTTCCCCATGAGCATTTATGACAATATCGCCTATGGTCCAAGAACCCACGGCGTCAGGTCTAAGACGCTTCTGGACGATGTGGTTGAAAACTCTCTGAAAGCCGCCGCCATCTGGGACGAAGCCAAGGACAGGCTGAAGAAGAGCGCCTTGTCATTATCCGGCGGTCAGCAGCAACGCCTTTGCATTGCCCGGGCGTTGGCAGTAGAACCTGAAGTCCTGCTTATGGACGAGCCCACCTCAGCCCTTGACCCTATATCCACCTCCAAGATCGAGGATCTGGTCGGCGATTTAAAAAACGATTATACCATTGTAATTGTAACTCACAATATGCAACAGGCGGCGAGAATATCGGATAATACAGCATTCTTCTTGCTTGGGGAGATGATCGAATTTGATGAAACAGAGAGTATTTTTACATTACCGTGCGATAAACGCACAGAAGATTACATAACAGGGAGATTTGGATAATGCGCGACAGTTATATAAAACAATTGCAGCAAATGCATACAGAATTGATACGTATGGGCGCCTACTGCGAAGAATCGATCAATTGCGCTGTGAAAGGTCTGCTCTATGACGACGCCGGACTGCGTGAAAGAGCCTTTTATCTTGAGGATACGATAAACCTCAAACAGCGCGAAATCGAGGGCTTCTGCGTGAAGCTGCTGCTGCGCGAACAGCCGGTGGCGAGCGATCTCCGTCAGATAACCACCGCGCAAAAGATGATCATAGACATGGAGCGCATCGGGGATCAGGCTAGGGACATCGCTGAAATTTCAACCTTCACCGCGGCAAGCTCGGTAAAAAGCGACATACATATAGCAGATATGGCTTCCTCCGCGATAAAGATGCTTACCGACAGCGTGGATTCCTTCGTACGCGCGGATCTCGACAAGGCGCGCCAAGTAGTGGATTATGACGACATTGTCGATGAGCTATTCGATAAGATAAAGAGCGAACTTATAGACATAATCATGGCGGATCCCGGAAAAGGCGGGGACTGCTTGGATCTTCTCATGATCGCGAAATATCTTGAACGGATCGGCGATCACGCTGAAAATATCGCCGAATCCGTGGTATACTGGATATCAGGACAATGATGATTCGGCAACAATAATGGAGTAGACTGATGATTTATCTGGTTGAAGATGAGACAAACATACGGGAGCTGGTCGTGTATACACTTCAAAACACCGGCTTTGAGGTGAGAGGATTCCCCGATAGCAAGGATTTTTGGATCGCTTTGGATGAGAATACACCGCAGCTTGTAATGCTCGACATCATGCTCCCCGGCGAGGACGGACTCAGCATACTTAAAAAGTTGAGAGCTTCCTCATCCACAACGGCTCTGCCTATCATGATGCTTACCGCCAAAGGCGCTGAATATGACAAGGTTCTCGGTCTCGATCTCGGCGCCGACGATTATCTTCCCAAGCCTTTCGGGATGATGGAGCTTGTCGCGCGGGTGAAGAGCCTTCTGCGCCGTTCGAAACAGACCGGCGAAAAGGGAGAATACAGTATAGGCGAACTGTTTGCCAGTGTCCCCAGGCATGTCGTCACAGCCTCCGGCCTTGAAATCAAACTCACGCTGAAGGAATTCGACTTGTTGATATTTCTGATGAAAAATGTCGGCATGGTGCTGACAAGGGATCATATATTATCCGCTGTCTGGAGTTATGATTTCGACGGCGAGACTCGAACTGTGGACGTGCACATAAGAACGCTGCGGGGCAAACTCGGCGAATGCGGCCGCCTCATTGAGACAGTCAGAGGCGTGGGATATAAAATATGCGCTCCCGGGAGCGCTATTACGAAACGAGGCTCCTGATGAAGAAACGGATTCTGATATTTTCATGCCTTCTCGCCGTGCTTTCTGTGTTACTGACAGCTGCGCTGTTCCAGCTCGCCGCGTTTAACAACTATTTTGCGGAGGCTAAACAGGAAACTATAAGCGAAACCAATCTGATCAAGGCGGCCGTTGAGACTGTAGGCGAAAGCTATCTGGATTCAATAATTAACGTTAATCCTGAGCTTCGTATAAGCTTGATGGATCGAAACGGCGATGTGCTCTATGACAGTGACATATCATACGAGAGTCTCGGCAGTCATGCAAGCCGCCCTGAATTCATCGGCGCTCTGACTGCGGGCTTCGGCGAATCTACGCGCCTTTCCGACACATTCGGCGAGCAAACGTATTATTATGCCGTGCTTCTTGAAGACGGAAACGTGCTCCGCACTGCCAGAACTGTAGACAGTGTATTTGCGTCGTTTTTCCGGCTCATTCTGTTGACTGTCTTAATAGCTGTAGCTGTAATAATCGCGGCGATCACGATAGGCGCGCGCGTCACAAACTCCATCGTCGATCCGATCAACCGGCTTGATCTGGATCACATAGAAAACAACGCTGTGTACGAAGAGCTGTCTCCCCTCCTCCGCCGTATGAAGCATCAAAACGACATAATTTCAGGGCAGATGGCTGAAATAAAACAAAAACAACAGGAATTCTCCGCCATTACCGACAATATGCGCGAAGGACTTCTCGTCCTTGATCGTGACGCCTATATCCTGTCCTGCAATAAAAGCGCCCTGCATCTGCTGCATCTGCAGATCGAATTCCCGCTGCGCCTGAATGTCCTCGCCTTAAACCGCAGCAAGGAATTCCTGTCCGCCATAGAAACGGTTCTGGATGGCGCTCCCACCGAATCCATGCTGCATATAAACGGCAGATACATCCAGCTTATAGCGAATCCGGTCTGGGACGCCGGCGGAGCTATACTGATGCTTCTTGATGTGACGGAACGCGAGGACAGGGAGAAGCTGCGGCGCGAATTCACAGCGAACGTATCGCACGAGCTTAAAACCCCTCTTACTTCTATTTCCGGCTACGCTGAGATAATTTCAACAGGACTCGCGAAAAAAGAAGATGTTCCGCGCTTTGCATATAATATATTTACCGAATCACAGAGGCTCATTACCCTGATAGGTGATATTATGCTGCTCTCTAAGCTCGATGAATATGAAAAAGTCAATCCCCCCGCCCGCGAGGACGTTGACCTCTTCGCCCTTACTCAGGAGATCCTGCCGCGTTTTTATGATTCCGCAGCAAAAAAAGACGTCAGCCTTTCGCTCGAGGGCGATTCCGCCGTAATATACGCTGTACGGCAAGCTATAGACGAGATGATATTCAATCTGCTTGACAATGCGATAAAATACAACTGCATCGGCGGCAGCGCTGCTGTAAGCATTACGAAAGCCGACGGCGCGGCGATATTGTCCGTCTCCGATACCGGCGTCGGCATCCCCCTGTGTGAGCAAGACAGAGTGTTCGAGAGGTTCTACCGCGTCGAAAAAAGCCGGAGCAATTCTGTCGAAGGAACGGGTCTCGGTCTCTCGATAGTCAAACACGCCGTGCTGCTGCACCATGGCGGCGTCACTATACAGAGCGACGGCTCGTCCGGCACGGTTATATCGGTCAGCCTGCCGCTTGCGGCCGGTTAAGGGAACCCAGTATTAACCGTAGTTAGCTGAGCCGTCTTTCGGACTTACGCCACATCGGTCTCGTGGACGCCGAAAGCCCCCCGGCGGCAGCCAAGGGGCTTTTTAGATTCGGTATGATTTAGTTGTCGACGCAGTTCCCGCCGCCGCTTATCGTCTGGTGCCGAGTATTACTTTTCCGATGCGCGTTTGCTGGCGTTCTTCCTGTTTCTGGCTCTATTCGCTGTGGTGCACGTCTGTCTGAATTTCATCGGCGACATCCCCATCTCCGTCTTGAACAGTCTACAGAAGTAAGAGCCGTCATTAAAGCCCAGCGCCAGGGCTATTTCCGCCATACTGAGATTAGTATTGGCAATCAGCCTCTTAGCTTCGGTTACAGCAGCCCTCTTTATGAAACCGCCCGGCGTCAAACCCGTATGTATCTTCACCTGCTCGTTCAGATAACCCATGGACACCTCAAGCCTGTCCGCGAAGAACTGTACCGACTGTCTTTCCGCTACATGGCTGTGCACCAGCCTTTGAAAGTCCTCACACAGCGTTCTTGTCCTTTGCTGCGGCCAGAATCCCATCTTTTCTTCTTTATAGATACGAAACAGCTGAATCAAGAATATATTGATAAAAGACCTTATAACCGACGCGTACTCCTGCCCCTTACGCATGTGCTCAAGCGATATCAACTCTAACAGGGGCTTCAACGGCTCTGTGTCGTCATCGTCCGGCATCCCGACTCCATTACCCCCCATCTCACGGAGTAAATTAAGCTCCCAGATGGCGTTTACGCTCAATGTCTTATCGACCAGGAAGTCCTCATTGAAATATATCAAGGTTCCCGACGCCTTCGTAACTCCCTCCCAGTAGTGCACCTGGCCGGGACATACGAGAAAAATCTGCTCAGATATATTTTCATATGTCGTATAATCAATCACGTGACGCCCGTCTGTCTCCTTCACGTAAATTATCTCATAAAAAGCATGTCTGTGCGGTTTGTTGGAACCCGCCGCCATCATTGAAAGCTCAACCGCGTCGGTAATCTCAAACGCTACGCTGCTATCACTATCCTTGAAACAATCATGTACTGAAATATCCACTTTAGGGATGTCCTTTCTTTTCCGCGCCTTCTGCCTCTTACCGCTTTTGTTTATAACCTTGTTGACGACTTTGTTTTCATTAATCTCTTTCATTCTGTTGAACCCCTCTCTCAGATCTCTGGTTTTACATAGTTCCACTTCCCTTTTCTTCTGCCTTACTCCTCGCCGCGCCAAACCCCTATTTCGGCTGTCTTGCATTTCGACGATGTCTGTGTCTCTTATGTCTGTCTTATACTGAACTCAGTATTAAATGTCTATGCGCCAATGTCCATGGTGCAAATGTCTTATGGCGCAAATATCCGTCTTCTGAATGTCTATGCGCCAATGTCCACGGTGCAAATGTCTTATGGCGCAAATATCTGTCTTGAATCATGGTACAGATATAATATAATGGTATAAACTTCAAATGTCAACTACTGCTGCCAGCTCTTCTATCATCCTCCTTATTCAGTGTATTACCCTTGTTTATGGGTGCAAGGAAACAAGCCTGTAGTATGCCAGGTATTTTTGTCTTTCATTCTACTCGGTTTAAAAATAACCTTGTTATAAGCTTTCGTTCCTTATCCCCCGATACAGGGTCAGACCTCGTAAATTCTCACCTGCCGATTTTACTCCTCTTATGTCCTCTGACGACATGTTCTGTCACTCTCGGACTCACTCCCGCGATAAGTTTCTTGTCTCACTTTTCGCTAAATACCTTTTAACTTTTCGCAAGTATTATATACCTCGCTCTTGGATTACCAAACACGAATACGACAAATTTTTTAGATTTATACGTGATATATTTGCATTTAATTACTCAAAACGTTGTAATTTAGCGGTTTTGTTGCAAAAATAAGTTTAATTATTATTTATATCGCACAATTGGACTTTTCTAATTGTTTTTTGGATATTGAGTGTTTATAAATCGCATTTTAGGGTTTTTTATCACTTTTTTTGTAGTATTTGATGATCCGGAGTCGAGTCAAGTTCTCGCTCGTTTTTAAGACTATCCCGACGTTATAATCGCAAGAAAAGCGCTTCGCAAAGTAGATCCTTCGTCGAGGACTCCATTCCGCCAGCGCTCATAAAACTATGCCTGTATTAAGCCCTGATAAGTGCATTATCCCTCTACGCGGACGCTTATACCAGGGTCTTTTATCATTATTCTAGATCCAACTAATAAACTATATTGATTTCTTTAGGAAAGTGGTTCATGACCTCGCAGCCGGTTTCCGTCACCAGCACCAAATCTTCAATGCGTACACCAAATTTACCAGGCAAATAGACGCCGGGTTCGATTGAGAATACCATACCTGGTTCAGTCAAGACTTCCGACGCCGCGCTGCAATCAGGTGGTTCATGACATTCAAGACCCGCTCCATGCCCCAGACGGTGAATAAAATACTTTCCGCAACCCGCGTCGGATATTATATCCCTCGCCGCAGCGTCGATTCGCTTCATGGGTATTCCCGGACGCACTGCCGCTATTGCCGCGGCGTTCGCCCTGCGGACAATTTCGTATATTGCCTCTTCCTCTTTGCTGACAGCCCTGAAGTACATGGTTCGCGTCATATCGCACCAGTACCTTGATACAGGAGTAAAAATGTCGAGCAGCACGCAACATCCTGCTTTCAAGGCCGTCTTATCCGGCATATGGTGCGGATCAGAAGCGTTTTTTCCAAAGCATACGGCCTGAATGCCCACCGGAAAATCAGCGCCCAGTTCGGAGTATGTTTCCATGATGAAGGCCGCAAGCTGCGCCTCTGTCATCCCTTCGCGCAAAGCGCGCGCCGCCGCCTCCATCGTTTTATCATTTATCTCCGACGCAGTTCGCATCAGCTCGATCTCAGCTCCATCCTTGCGCATTCTCGCAGCATCTACCGGCGCCGAACCCAGACACGGTTTTATGTCCGGTCTCAAGTCTATAAGTTCGAGCAAAAAACGAGTTTGCCACAGTTTATCGACTCCTACCTTGCCCGGTTTTAATACAGTTGCAAGTTGCTTCACGGATTTATCGCCATCGCTGTGCAGCACACATTCAAATGGGAAATCCGTCTCATCTATGGCAAATAAACGGTTACCGAACAGTGTAAGTCTCCCGTCCACATCCAGATAAACCGCAAGCATACGCTCATGCGGTTCTATCCAAAGCCCGGTGAGCCAAAATATAGACGGGACTGCGCTTATCACGATCTGTTCCAGCCCCTCCCGCCTCATATTCTCCCTCACCCGGCGCGACCTGTCTTTGTAAATATCCACATTGTCCATTACTGACGCCTTGTCTCTGTGACCTCAAACGTTTCCGGATCAACGATCACGCCGTAGTCTTCTTCTGCTTGCACCATCGTAATATATCCGTCCTTTACATCGCGCGCCACGCGCTTGGGATCCCGCTTCATCGGCGAACCATAGCCGCCTCCCGTACACGTCACCATGCGCGCTACATCTCCTTTATTCAGTATTGTATGCGCGGTCACGCCCATCGGTCCTTCCACAGAACCGTCCGCCCTGTGAAACTCGAAATAGTTATATGAACCGTCATTGCCGCCGTCGGCGCCCCAGGCCGGGAATTTATTGCGCCCGAATGAGGCCGAAAACATCTGTCCGTCCGTAAGCGCCCTATATGACCTCACAGCGCCCGAACCGCCGCGGAACTCTCCGGCGCCTTTGCCGTCTGTATTGAGACTGTATTCCTCAACGCGTATCCCATAACGCGTTTCGGCCATTTCGACGGGCACATTGTAGGTCTCTCCGTCACCTACACAGAACTGGCCGGTTTCCCCGTCCTTCCCGCGTGACGCGCCCCAGCCGCCGCCTGTAGGTTCGACTATGAGGAAAGGCTGTCCGCTCTTATGATGAGCGCCTGACAGGATTACCGCGCAAACGCTGAGCATATGCCCCGCTCCCAGGTATTCGGGGAAGGCGGGTGCAAGGGCTCGCCAAACGGTGTCGAGGGCGTACAGCATGCTCTCATAATAGCAAGAAGTCGGCGCGGGGGCGTCGCACATCAGAACCGAATGTTCATCCGCGACGACCTTCATAAGCCTGAACACGCCGTCATTCACCGCCAGACCCGGATTAACGATGGACATGTACGCCACCTTCACCCCGGCGCATAATGAGCTGTAGCCCGTGTTCACAGGACTCATTACCTGTGGACTGCTGCCGGAGAAATCCGCTATAAACTCGTCTTCGGTTATTGTAAGCTTCACCTTTATATTGACCAGGTTGCCGCGGCCGTCGTCGTCCATGAACTGCTCAGCTTCATAAACGCCCTTGGTCATCTCTTTAAGGCGGGCGCGAGCCGCCGCCTCCCCTTGATCCATAAGCCGCTTCATAGACATCAGCAGCAGATCCTTGCCGTACTTGCCGCACAACTCGTTAATGCGGTTATAACCTGTGCGAAGGGAAGCAATCTGCCCCCACATATCGCCGTTGGCGGCCTCCGGAAAGCGTACATTGGCGGCTATGATCCCGACGACGTCGGTGTTGATCTCTCCCGCCTTCATAAGCCTTACCCCCGAGAAGCGCAGCCCCTCTTGGAAAACCTCAGCGCTGTCCGTTGTGAAAGATCCGGGCGACATACCGCCCACATCCGCCCAATGAGCCTTGTTCCCTACAAATGCGATGATCTCGTCGCCGTAAAAGACCGGCATCACCATACCTATATCCGAAAGATGGGTGCCGCCGCCCAGGTATGGATCGTTGATCAGAAACACATCGCCGGGGCGCATATCGTCCTTGCTGAATTTCACGATAATCTCGCTTATCATCGGGGCAATCAATCCTATAAACCCACAGGCGCCGTTGCCCTGTGTCAGCAATTCTCCGTCCGCGTCGGCGATGCCGCACGCATAGTCCAATGTCTCATATATGATAGGACTCATGGCAGTCTGCGCAAATCCGTAAAAGATCTCATCGCCTATAGCAAGCAGAGAATCTTTCACGATATCCAATGTTACTGTATCAGTGAAACTCATTTTTCATTCCTCCCCTCGCTATCCTTCTCAGCCGCCGCGGAATCGCGGACGCCGCTATCCGCCCTAAGGCCGCTATCCTTCTCAATGATCAGATTGCCATAGTCGTCTACGGTAAGCGTCCTGCCTTCTCCCACAAGGGCGGAAGCCGCCTTCTCCTCAATAATAGCAGGACCCTTGATCCTTGTCCCTGCCGGCAGTGCGGCGCGATCGTATACCTCGGCGTCAAGCCAACCGCTCCCTGTAAAGTAAACCCTCCGTCTCTCCTTAACAACCTCAGCCGTTTCGATTTTACCCGGCGCTAACTTGCTCAGTTCCGGCTTATCCATGTGCCCGCGCACCACCAGATGGAGGTTCACAAGCTCAACCCTGGCGCCTTCCAGACGATATGTGTAATTATGTTCGTGCGCCACGTGAAAACGCTCAAGGATCTCAGCTTTCACCGCATCGTCCCAAGACGGCGCCGGAGTCTGTACCTTTACTGTATGCTCCTGCCCCGCATAGCGCATATCCGCGTAATAACTATATGCTAACGCAGCGTCTCGCACGCCGTGGGCAGTGAATTCCGACTTCGCCTCATCCAACAGGACGCCCCACATTTCATCCCATTCTTCGGCACTGGTTTCATCCAGCATATTGATCGTTGTCTGTATGTAATCATGTCTCATATCAGTCATTAACATTCCCCACGCGGAGAACACTGCCGCTGCTACAGGTATGATCACCCTGTCTATACCCAGCTCATCCGCCAGGGCTGAAGCGTGCATAGGTCCGCCGCCGCCGAAGGCTACCAGCGTAAAATCGCGAGGATCGTAGCCCCGCCTAACCGATATCAGTTTAAGCGCGTTATACATGTTCGACTCCGCTACGCGTATTACGCTCGTCGCCGCCCGTTCCGCGTCGACCCCCAGAGCTTCGCCCACACGCGATGAAAGCGCCTCCTTCACCGCGTCCATATCGACCGCGCTGTCAAAGTTCTCCGCCGAAAGCCTGCCCGCTACAAGACACGCGTCCGTCGTCGTAGGCTCAACGCCTCCACGCCCATAGGCGACCGGTCCCGGCAAAGCCCCTGCGGATCGGGGACCTACACGCAGGGATCCCGCTTCATCTATCCAGGCCACAGAACCGCCTCCGTTGCCGATTTCAACTATGTCTACGACGGGAACCATGATAGGATAGCCCGCATTACGATCATCGCGCTCAATCCTGTAGTTGGTGGTTATCTTAACCTCACCGCCGTCGATGAGGGAGCACTTCGCCGTCGTCCCGCCCACGTCAAGGGCTATTATCTGCTTTTCCCCGAGTATTTGCCCCAGCACCGCCGCGCCGAACACGCCCGCCACAGGGCCGGATTCCACCATGCTTATAGGCGCCGTCTTCGCCCAATTAAAAGAAGTGGCGCCGCCATTAGACTGCATGAAATATTTTCCCGCCTTGACGCCTGCATCTTCAAGCTTTTTCTCTAAATTATTGATATATCTGGACGCCACCGGTCCTACATAGGCGTTCAACGCTATGGTCGACGTGCGTTCATACTCGCGCCATTCTCTCGTCACCTCAACAGACGAAGTTACAAACACATCGCTCCAGAGTTCCCGGATATACGCGGCGGTCTCCCGCTCATGCGCGTCATTGGCATAGGAGTTTATATAACATATCGCCACAGCCTCGACGCCCTCTTTTTTCAGCGCGGCTACCGCCTTTTCTATATCTGCCCTGTTCAGGGGCGTGATGATCCCCCCGTCGTAAGCGATTCTCTCTTCCACCTCGAAGCGCAGGCTTCGCGGTATAAACGGACGCGGCTTAGCAAAGACAAGATTGAACAGATCCGGACGATTACAACGGGCGATTTCCAGCACATCCCTGAAACCCTTCGTGGTGATGAGTCCCGTCTTCGCCCCCTTACGCTCTGTGAGCGCATTGATAATGGTCGTGGCGCCGTGAATAAAATCACTGACCTCAGATGGGTTTATTCCGCTTTCCTCAAGCGCAAGGACGACCCCCCGCTCGAAATCCGGGGGCGTCGTATCCCCCTTTACAACGCAAACATCACCTTGTTCGTCAAGCGCCACAAGGTCGGTAAACGTTCCGCCGATATCAGTCGCGATTCGCATAAGCTTTCATTCCTCCTTCCGGTACTGATACTGAACTCAGTCTAATACCAAACTCAGTCTAAAACCGAACTCGGCCTAAAACCGAACTCGGCCTAAACCATAGCCGCCGGAAAGGTCCTTTCACGCCGGGCTTCGTTGCAAACCGCATTCAGCATAAATTCAGTATAATATTGCCTTCATTATACATTCAATATAAACAATAACACAATATCCGTGAAGGACAAAATAGAGTCAAAAATTTGTCTGATTCCTACTGTTTGAGTTGAGGGGGGCTGTAAGTTTCCCTGTCAATACGAGTCGTAAAGTCTGCGCATTTTTATCAGTAAGTACATACGCATCTTCTCCTGCCCGTCTCTGAACACATCATCGCCCAGGGCTTCCTTGAGTTTATTTATTCTGTATTTTATTGTGTTCACATGAACATCCAGGTGTTTCGCCGCCGCAGTCATGGACTCGCCGAAATCGAAATACGCTTCGAGGGTATCAAAATACGTGTTTGCGCTTTCACCGCATAGCTGATATATGCCTTCAAGTTCACGAGCGCAGTTTGCGCCGAAATCGTCCATACTGTCAACATCTAAAAGCGAATACACGCCCATCTTGCCGTAGTAGAATATCCCCTGTTCCCTCGCAACCCTGCGCCCCAGGCGGACAGCCCTCCCGGCCTGCTCCCCGCTCAGTGCGATGCGCATGAGGGATTCCTGCGGTCTGCCCACACCCAGCAGGATCTCCGGGCTGAAAGGCAGTTTCGCGGCGACCTCTTTTATGCGGTCGTAAACGCTTCTTATATGTTCGTCCAAATAGTTCTGCGGCGTATGCTTCTCCAGATTCAGCACTATAAAACACCCGTCTCGCTTAGCGATCACGGCGTTTTTTTCATGAAGGCACGCAAGGCCTCGCCTAGCCGCCTCTAATATCTGCTCGGCATTGTCCGCGATCTTATCGTCGTCACAGCGAACAGACGCCTTATAATGCACCTGAAGTTCCGCCACACAATAAGCCCCCCTGAGCGGTATGCCCAGTTTCGCCGCCTGAACGCTCACAGGCTCCTCAGCGCGGACAGTCCCGTCCAGTAGTCCGCTGTACAGATTGCCGCGCATCTTATTCTCGGCCTCTCTGACGGCGCGATCGATCTGCTTGCTGAAAATACGCTCATATACGCCTGTGAAGATTATGGAATACGGCACTTGACGCGGCACAGTGAACAGAGGAAACCCCCGCCGATTCGCCGCCTCGGTTATCCCAGCATCGATGAGCAGAGAACCCGCGCCCTGATGCACGCCCAGCGCGGCGACCCCATGGGATGCCAGCAAGTCTATACTTTCCGCCACCGCAGAGGCGTTCGGAAATGCCTGAAGCGTTGACAATACCAACTCATTGCCGATAAACCAAGCAGGATCCTGCTTCCCGGCGTCAAGCTCCAGAACAGAAACGCTGGCCACTCTGTTATTCAGTCCCGCTTCACCCGCCAACAGCGTGAATCCGTACTCGTTAAAGGCCTCCAGTATTTCACTGACTTTAATCATGGGGCTTTCCATTATAACCGCCATTCCGCCGCGCCGCGCACAGCACAAATAGTAATGAAATCACCTTATATTATTTTTAGCTTCCGCCTAAAAATCGGGCGTGACGAGGGTTTCTGTAGCTTGCCTATAGTATATTAAGGGGACTGTATGGCCGCTAATATAGCCGGCGCCATTTGCTTCTTACGCGATACAACGCCATCCAAAATCACCGAATCTCCGCTCTCCGACTCTCTGCAAAGTCCGTATTTGCCGAATGATTCATCCAACAGTTTCCGCGCATTCTCTCCCGCAAATATGATCTCCGAATTATTCTCAACTATATTTGTGAGCATGAAGTAAATGATATCGGCTCTGTTTCCTTCGCAGGCTTCGGCGATGAAAGGCATGAGCTTATCCTTTATAACTGCAAGCTCGTCCGCGTACATGGACGTTATCTGTCCTATGCCGAAATCAATATCGTTAAGCGAAAAGTCTTTATAGTCCTGGTATAATATTTCTTCAGGCGTCTTGCCCTCAGGATCGCTTCCCGCCTTAAACATCAAGTCTGCAAACTGCGCCGTACTGACGCCCGCCAGCGCCGCCAGCTGCTCCGCCGCCTTCTCGTCCGCTGCCGTTGAAGTGGGCGAACGATACAGCAAAGTGTCCGATATTATCGCAGCGCAGAGTATGCCCGCGATCTCCTTGTCAGGTTCTATTCCCGCCTCGCAGTATATCTGATATATGATCGTCGCTGTGCAGCCCACAGGCTGATTGCGGAAATACACAGGCGCTATGGTTTCAATACTTCCTATGCGGTGATGATCGATTATCTCAATTATTTCCGCTTCTTCAATCCCGTCAACGGATTGGGACTTTTCATTGTGGTCAACGAGTATCACCTTTTTCTTCCCAGCGTTGAGAAGGAAGCGCCTGGAGATCATGCCGTAATAATCCCCATATCTGTCAAGTACAGGGAAATCTCTATGCCGCAGTTTCGACATAGTGTCCTTTATATCCACCAGATAATCGTCTGATTTAAATGTAACCAAGCCCTCGCGCTTCATTACATATGATACGGGAACGCTCTGATTCATGAGCTTGGCTGTCGTATACGTGTCATGCGGGGATGAGATCACGACGCAGTTATGCTCCCTTGCGAAATTCAGAATCGTCTCGGCCACCTTCGCTCCTGTAGTGGTTATAATGCAACCTGCATTGAGTTCTATAGCGCATAACTGAGACTCATAACGGTTCGATGTTATAATGATGTCGCCCTTTTCTATGAAGGTTTCCAGCACGTCGGGATTCGCCGCTGCTACCAATATCTTACCTATCTCTATGTGATCGCCGCTATTGCCCAGGAGCAGTTCCCCGTCCAGCGCCTCTATTATATTCTGGTAGGATGTGCGTGATTCCGAGAGTATTCTGGCGTCATTGACATCCATATACGTCTTCACTATATCCTTAACTGTGATCAGCCCTTCAAGCTTCCCCTCCAATGTAACAGGAAGCGTTACAATGTTGTTGAGCTTTATAGCCTCCCACGCCTTCTTCAGGGTTATATCACCCGAAATACCCTTCACCTTGCGTATGCTGATATCCTTTATCTGCGTGCCTACATCGTCTATATACTCCGGGGCGCCGACACCGAAATAATCTATTACAAACTGCGTTTCCCGGCTTACGCGTCCCGCGCGTTTCGGCACATAGCATTTATCCGGATCGAGTTTGTTTTTCAGCGCCGCGTATGCGATGCTTGAGCATATAGAGTCCGTATCGGGGTTCTTATGCCCTATAATAAAGACCTCCGTCTCCGCGCCTTGTTCCTTCATCGCCAGCCCGTCTTCGTCAGCCTGTGTAAGATTCTTTTCCATTTTGTACCTCCATATCTACCGACTTAGCCTGCCCCGTCTTCTGACGCCTTCCATGCGCAAACGGGGACAAATCAACATCGGCTGTGATATAGTATATCATGAATCTGTTCTATTCGCAAGGCCGCCACGTATTTCCAATTTTTGGATCCGTAAATTTTCTCGTTTACGGTTCACAAAAACATTGACAGCATATTTCCCATGTTATATAATGAGAAAGTCGCCAACAGCTAAAGATTATATAGATCGACACTTTTGGCGCCAAGCTGACGACCGGCATCTCATGTTTTCGCAGTATATTGCGGTCACGTTTGCCGAATCGGCAGTCAATCTTGCCGAAGTGACAGACACGCTTGCTGGAGTGACAGACATGCTTGTCGGAACGACAGACAATCTTGCCGAAGCGACAGACATGCTTGCCGAAGTGACAGACACGCTTGCCGAAGTGGCGGAATTGGTAGACGCACAGGACTTAAAATCCTGCGATCCGTGAGGTTCGTACCGGTTCGATCCCGGTCTTCGGCACCACATAAAGTAAGAGTTTAATATTTGACGTCGCGGGGTAGAGCAGTTGGTAGCTCGTCGGGCTCATAACCCGGAGGCCGTTGGTTCGAATCCTTCCCCCGCAACCACACTTAAAACCCCCGTAGAAATCTTCTTAAAGATTTCTACGGGGGTTTAGTTTATGATAACTTCTAAAAACCCGCCGCACATCTTGGTTTTTATGAAGTCAGTATAAAAATCCCCCTGAGCTATAAAACTCAAGGGGATCTTTTTTGTTCTTTTATTCTTAGTTCTTTTATTCCTAGTTCTTAACTTGTCCGCTTAAAAGCACTGCCGCGTCGGTAAACCGATTAGCTTATTACGCCGCCATTATGCGCATCGCCGTTGATCTCAAGTATATTCCTGTTATAGAGCGTATTTATCGCGTTGGCGCCTTTTCCGTCAGTGCCCTTCACAGGATCTATTCCGTTTACAAATGTAGCGCCTGCATTTACGCTCGGGGAGACAAGGGTCGCGCCGCCTGTCTTTGAGGTGTACTTGGCTAGCTTAGCCGCATATGTGTAAGTGGTGTCCCCTTTCCACATACGGAATGTATCCACACCATCGGTATCATAAACATCAGCAGTATAATTGTAATAATCCAACTCAAGCGTCACATCCTGAGCCGCAGCTGTATCCCAGAGCTTTATACGGTCTGCATAGACCTTGAACGCCTGTTCTCCGCTCGCATACTCATTTATGATGGCGTTTGAAACGCCTGTGGTCTTGCCGTTGTAAACTATTACACGATAGGGATCGTCGAATTCAATGGAGGCGCCTTTCGCCTGAAGGGCGACTACCGTTTCCGCCTTCGTGTTATCCGGCGCCGCAACAACGAACAGAGTGTTCGTAGCTGTCGTTAGGCTATTGAAAGACAACAGCTTCTCGCCCTTGTTCATATCGCCCGCATAGGTGTATATGAAAGTGGACGTGTCGCCGAACTTGAATTCCTTGCAATCGAAGAATGAGTTATGGAAGTAAGCCTTGTCATATGCCTTTGTGATGCCGCTGGAGCTTGTATTGATGATCAGATTGGCATCTGCACGAACGTCAACCAAGTAAAGCTGAGCCAAGCAGCTGTCGACGCGTCCCAGATCCTCGACGACGACACCGTAGCCCTTGTATGTCGTTGTGGATCCGTCTTCGAAGATCACGCTGGAGGTGTCGCAGGAAGATACAGAAGTACCGATGAAGCCGGAATACTCAGTGGACTTCTGGCTCTGGGTTCTGCTCGTATGCGTGGCCGGATTTGAATTGTTAACGATATCTAATGTGGCGCCCGCTCTTACATAGAGCTTGGAACCCTGATAGAGCAGCCTGAAGATCTCATTGTAGTCGTCTTTATCCGTGGAATTAATCTTGTCGATCTTGACATTGCCTTCGATATAGATGTAGCGCGCTACTACCGCTTCTGATGCGCGGTTGCACTTGCTTCTTGCAGGATTGAGAAGGATATCGCTGTCTCTTACTGTTACGGAGTTGGACGAGACTGCGCCGTAAGCGACGGCAAGCGCCGGTCCTTCATAGTATACGTTGTCAAACTCGACGTTTACCTTGTTGCCGCAGTCACAGGCTACGTGTATGATGCCGAGTTCCTGGCTTCCGTAGAGGTTGATGTTCTGAACGATGATCTTGTTGAACTTCACCTTGGAATCCCGTACCGCGATCTGGGCGCATCCTACGCCGGAGTTGGCCGGATTTTCATAGATGGCGAAACCACGCAGGTCTGGTCCCGTTATGGCCGGATCCGTCGTTACAACCGAACCGTCGATGACAAGCCTGGGCTTGTTCGGGTTGATGGTGTAGGTCGAGTCGTTCTTCTTCAGCGTTATGTCGGCGCCGAGCTTGATGAACGTTGTGGTCTTGTCGCGTATAGCGGCTTTGAATCCGGGTTCATCATAGACCGTCACTACAACGTCGTCGGCAGCCGGTTCAACAGCAAACGCAGCCAGAGGCGCAGCCGTGAATACTACCGCAGCGATCGCGATCCCAGCAATAAGTAATGTTAGCAACTTTTTCTTCATTTTCGTTCCTCCCTTTTTGTAATAAAAGTGAAAAAATCTTCAAATTCTTTGGCAAAACGATCGGCCGGTTGGAAAAAACCTAGTGCTTTCGAATCGTGAAACATAAACTGTTATAAACTCATGTGCCTCCTCTTCGCCGACTCGAAAAGCCAACCACGTTTCACGGTGAGATTATATCATACATATGTCAGTAATATCAAGTATTTTTTCAATTTAGCAAAATAGCCTCGGAATCGAATTATTCACCGCCCGCATATTCGCTTGTATATACGTTTCGCCATCCTTCACAGTCCCGGTAAAAATCGTTAAAGCTCGGATTCGCCTCACCGTTCATGGATGGCGCTGCGGCTGCCCCATAGGTTTTATAGAACAGACAGTAGTATGGAATCTCCTCTGTCAGCAGCGTGTGTATCTGTGTAAATGTGTATTTCCTGGCCTCTTGAGTGCGCGACGCGGCAAAGTCGTCCAGAAGGATATCAAGCCAGTTATTCGAGTAAGAGATCGGATTATTATAAGCGGAGTGCAGCATAAAGCGCAGGTCATAACTCTCATTGAAACTCGCCGATCCCATATAAAAGTCATAGTTCCCCTCTGCCACCGCCGCCGCGAACATATCATCCTCAACGAAAATCAACTCGCAAACCAACCCAAGCCTATCCAGCGAGGTCTGGATTAGTTTTGCAGCTTCTACACGCGACTGATCATTCCCGTTTATCAAAAATTTTAATCTCGCACTGATCCAGCCGCCATTATCACCATAAGCCGCATCGAAATAGTCCATATAGCCGTCACGGTCATTGTCGTAAAAACCCGCCTCCGCGAGTTCGGTGTCTGCTTCCGCCGCATCAACGGCATAAGGGTCTTCCTGCCCTCCTACACCTAAAAACCCAGGGAAATATATAGTGTCGCACAGAACCCCGCTGTTAAAGAAGCAGGTTTCCAAGAGTTCCTTGTTGTCTATGGCGTAAGCTATGGCCTTCCTCGCGTTCTTGTTCTTCATCACAGGGCTGTTGAAATTGAAGCCTATCCAAACCGCCTCGTTAGAAACGAACGATTTAACCTTCACATCGGCGTTTCTATATATCGTCTCCCTGTCGCCCTGCCTTGAAACAGCGTAGGATATGGCGTTCACCCCGAGCATATTCAGAGAGTCTTCCCTCGAGGGCATAATCTGAAATATAAGCCGGTTCCCCGGAGGCGCACTGTAATAGTAGGGATTGCCGCCAAGTGTGATATGCGAATACATATCGAATTCTGTTACAGCGTAAGCGCCTGTTCCTATAGGAATGAATTCTTCCACCAAACTATGCAATTCATAAGCGTTTTTGTAAAGATGCTCCGGCAGAATTGGGAATGTAAAAAGCTCCGTACCTGTTTTATCTGCGGATTTGAAATTGACAGTCACAATATATGGGTTATTCCTGTCAACTGTAGCTCCACTGATATTCTGTACATTGCCGGTAAACACATGGTCATAGAGGTATGTGGTATAACATTGAATGCTGAACGCCACATCATTGCCGTCGAATGGCGTTCCGTCCTGCCACAGCAGACCGTTTTTGAGCTGAAACGCCACTGCCATGCCGTCGTCGGCGTAGCCCCACGCTTCTACTAGGGAAGGAACCGCGGCGAGATCCTCGTCCAGTTCGAACAAGCTGTCATATATCAGTTTATTTATAAAATACGTGTCCTCATCCTTAGAAATAATAGGGTTCAGCGTTCTGATCTTCTCCATTGGAAGCTGTATGTCTGACGAAACCACGGCGCTCTTCCGCGCCTCACTATCCCCGCCGAGTATAGCGCCTACTCCGCCCTCACAACCCGTAACACACATCATGCACAGCGCTAAAACCAGCATGAGCGCAGCAATTTTCCTCACCTAAAGCCTCTCTCTCAGCAAATTCTCCAATTTCTCGTAAAGTTCCTTGAAATCCCCCGAATTATCAATTACGACATCCGCCAATTTCCGTTTTTCACTTGATGGCATCTGAGCCGCCATCCTGCGCCGTATATGCTCTTCGTTGAAATCATCACGCCGCTTGACCCGTTTAATACGCGTTTCTTCATCCGCATCGACGAGCCACACCTCGTCTGTCATATCTGCCATACCGGCTTCTATCAAAAGCGGAGCAACCAAAAATAAGACTTCAGTCCCATTTCGCCTATGCTCCTCCGCAAGTTCGTTTATCCTCTTTATTATCCTGCTGTGCATTATGCCGTTCAGCGCGCCGCGCTCCTCTTCTGACGCGAAGGCTATTTCCGCCAGACGCGCCCTGTCAAGACCGCCGTCGGGGAGTAAGATCCCGCCGCTAAAACGCTCCGCCAATGCGGCCAAGCCCTCAGAACCCGGACTTACAATCTCACGCGCCGTCTCATCGGCATCCGTCAGCGCATAGCCCTTACCGGCCAAATAGTCAGAGACGGCGGTTTTACCGCTGCCGATCCCGCCTGTAAGTCCTATTACCTTCATATCATCACTTTTCCCCTATTTCAACACGCATCGGTTCATTACTACAGTCTATTTCAATACGTACCGCTTATTTACTGCATTCTATTTCAGTGCGTACCAGTTCTTTCCCACATTGATTTCCACCGTCAGAGGTACATCTAGCTGGACGGCATTTTCCATGTTTTCCTTGAGCAGCAGTTTAACAGTCTCAAGCTCATCAAGCGCCGTTTCTATAATCAGTTCATCATGCACCTGCAGTATCAGCTTCGATCTGAGACCATGCTCCCTCAGCGCCTTATCTGTCTTGATCATCGCCAGCTTCATTATATCCGCGGCGCTGCCTTGTATAGGCGTATTCATCGCCAGCCGTTCGCCCAGTTGACGCATGTTGTGGGCAGATGTGTTGATCTCCGGAATCCGTCGTCTGCGGCCGAGTATGGTGGAAACATAGCCGTTCATCCTGCACAGCCCGATCTGCTCGTCCATATATGCGCGCACGGCCGGATGCGCCTTAAAATAGTCGTCAATATACGCCTCAGCCTCTTTACGCGTTATCCCCAACTCTTCGGACAGCCCGAAACTGCTCATGCCATAGATCACTCCGAAATTGACCGCCTTGGCGCGTCCGCGCTGAAGGGGCGTCACTTCATCTTCAGAAAGCCCGAATACCCTCGACGCGGTTCGCCTGTGTATATCGGCGCCCTTTCTGAAGTCTTCAAGCAAGGCCTCGTCCCCTGACAGATGCGCCAACACCCGCAGCTCGATCTGAGAATAGTCGGCGCCGGTCAGCACATAATCCTCGCCCGATGTAACGAATGCCTTTCTTATCTCCCGTCCCTGAGGCTGCTTTATGGGGATGTTCTGTAAATTCGGCTCCGTGCAGCTTATTCTGCCCGTAGCGGTAACCGTCTGCTGAAAATGCGCGTGAATCTTGCCGTCGCCGCCGATCAGCGGCAGCAGGCCTCCCACATATGTGCCCGAAATCTTAGCCAGCATCCTGTATTCAAGTATCAGATCTATTATTTCATGCTTATCCCTCAATTTCTCCAGCACTTCCGCGCCCGTGGCGTAGCCTGTTTTCGTCTTTTTCGAGGAAGGCAGACCCAGCTTCTCGAAGAGAACCACCCCCAGCTGCGCCGGGGAATTGATATTAAACGCGCCCCCCGCCAAGTCATGAATTTTCCCGGCTATGCCGCTGATATTTTCAGAAAGCCCATCCCCGACACGATGCAGTTCCTCTCTATCCACCGCAAAGCCCGCGAACTCCATACCTGCGAGCACCTTGATAAGCGGGAGTTCCGCGCTTTCAAACAGCCTGCATAGCTCATCCTCCGCAAGCCGCTCCGCCTCTTCCTGCATCAACGCGTCCACCGCGCTGCAATATAGCGCCCCGAAAGCGGCGCAGTCCGCGTCTTTTTCAGCGAACATATCGATCTGCCCGTATGCCCCGGAATTCCCGGCGTCATCTTTGAAGATTTCCTGGAAATATTCAGAAATAAGCAGAGCGAGGCTGTAGTCCTTCCGCGTAGGTTCAAGAATATACTGCCCTACCGCCGTATCGAAACAGATATCAATATGATCGGCAAGCCCGAGGGGTATGAGCGCAAGGATATCGGCCTGCAGGTTATGCCCTGCCGCACCCTTTGCAAGCTTGCCGAATATCCCAGACAGACTTGCGGCGGTCTCATCCTCCCCTATCCCGTCGATATCCAGATAAAAGCATTCATCTCCGATAAGCATGCTTATGCCATAAGCCTTAGGCGCCGCAGCGCCGCTATGATCCGCGAACACCTTTAGCACAGCGTAATCCGCCGGCCCGGCTGCGTTCATAAGCGCCTGCAAGCCCTCAGAGCTTCTTATTATTCGGGTTTTTACGCCCTGTACCTTCTCTAAATACCGCGCCTTTGCGTCCTTCATCCTCGCTATACGCGTCTGCCGCCCATCTCCTGCTCCGCTTCCGCCTGGCGCAAGGACTGACCCCTGACCCGCTCCCAATTTTTTCAGAAAGCTGTTAAATTCAAGTCTGACATATATATCCGTAAGCTTCTCTGCATCGGGCGTCTTGACCCTGTAGGCGTCAAAATCCGTGTCAATGGGAACAAATGTGTTGATTTCCGCCAGTCTGCGGCTCATCCGCGCCTGCCCCGCATATTCCTCAAGCTTGTCCCTCAGCTTTACCGTACCCACCTTATCCAGATTTGCGAGCAGATTTTCCACGCTCTTAAACTCTTGGATGAGCTTCTGAGCCGTCTTTTCTCCCACGCCCGGCACACCGGGGATATTGTCGGACTGATCCCCCATCAATCCTTTAAAATCTATGAATTCTTCGGGAGTAAACCCGTATTTCTCTATCATCGCCGCTTTGTCATAGAGTTCAAACTCCGAAACGCCCCTGCGGGTAAGCAGTATCTTTGTTTTTTCGGTAGCCAGCTGCAGAGCGTCCTTGTCCCCTGTTATGATCAATGGCTCAAGCCCCTCCGCCTCGGCGTTTTTTGCCACGGCGCCTATGATGTCGTCAGCCTCGAAACCGTCCATTTCAAGCATTTTTATATTCAAGGCTTCAAGCAGTTCTTTAAGAAGCGGGAACTGCATGAGCAGCTCCGGCGGAGTCTTACGGCGTCCGGCCTTGTACTCCTTATACTCAATGTGCCTGAATGTAGGCGCCTTCCTGTCAAAAGCGACTACAGCATATGCAGGTGAATAGTCCCGCATTATCTTTTCGAACATATTCATAAATCCGAATATTGCGTGGGTATATACGCCGTCTCTGGTGATCATAGGCCGCGTTATGGCAAAATATGCGCGGTTTACCAGACTGTTCCCGTCAATTATGACTATTTTATTGTTGTCCATCACACCTCTTCTTTATTATGTTAATTATGTTATGTAACTATTGAAACGCTGCCTTCATTCTCGTTACAGATGATCTCGATCTCACGGCCGACATAGACTCCGGCGCCGTTTCTGCGCACATATACATAATAATGATACTTCCCGTCTATCCATGCAACAGCGCTTATATCGTAATCCCAACCCTTCAGCGCTTCCTTTAATATCTTATCGCTTGCTTCGCTGCCGCCGGGCACGATCTTCTCTGCTTCCGGTGACGGCGCGGCTTCGCCGCCTGCCGCCTGTCCTCCCCCTATCGAAGGCGAACCACCGCCGCTGCCTCCCGATGAAGACGAGCTGCCGGGCATCTGTCCGCCTCCCGACGCAGACGAACCTCCGGACGTCTGTCCTCCCGCCGATGTAGGCGACGAGTTGCCGGACGTCTGTCCTCCCACCGATGTAGGCGACGAAGCATCGGACGTCTGTCCTCCCGCCGATGTAGGTGACGAAGCATCGGGCGTCTGTCCTCCCGCTGACGAAGGCGACGAAGCATCGGGCGTCACTATGACGTCCTGTATAGCGGAAGCCTCCTCAGGCTCCGCCTGCGTAGGTCTTATACTCCGCGCCGGTTCCTCCGCCGCTGTGGACGCCGCTTTCGCCGCATGCAAATCCGCCGCTTCCTGCGCGCTCATATCGACAGCTTCCGCCGCATCTCTCACGAGGGCTTCTTCCCCCGATCTCATTTCATTCGCCGCAGCAGCCCCGTTTCCGCCCATCGACGGCTCTGCGGAAGCCTGCGGAACCGTCTTTTGCGACGCATCCGAAGCGGCGTTTCGTTCCGGCGTCTCGGCGTCCGCGGCTTCAGCCGCAGACCTGTAGCCTACCTCCGGAAGCGCCGCGGAGTCGTCTGCGCCGGGAGCCTCTGATCCGGGAATCCCGTCCGCCGTCCTTCCTGCCTCATCCTTTTCTGTCGCCGACATCTGTTGATCCATATCGGCGTTTCCTGAAAAAAGCAGTTTATCTTTATGTTCCATATCATTATACACCAAAATCGAAAGCAGTCCAATCGCAAAAACAGCAGCGACGACCGAGAGCTTACGCAAGCGCATATACATGTTCCGCTTTTTCGCCTCCGGTTTCGCCGCTCTGTCAAGCGCCGCTCTGAGCCTGGCGTCAAATCCTTGCGGTACAGGCTCTTCGGGAATGCTCCTGATCAATTCAATCATTTCTTTGAGCTTTACATATTCGTCTCTGCATTCTCCGCAAACATCAATATGCCGCTTGATTCCATCCGACTGCTCTTTATCCAACATTCCGTCTATATATAATGACAACAATTCTCTCGTTTTATCGCAGCTCATGTCTAACTCCGTTCCGCTGTCTCCATCATGTGAAAGCAAACCCTCACCGGGGCGCTCCCACGCAGCTTCGAAAATTCGCCGGGCTTGAACAGCCCGCTAAGCGTCCGCAGACGCGAACCCTTTACAGCATTAGACGTTTTCTATTTGTTTTTGTTCCATCCATAATTCTTTTAATGTGTTTCGCGCGCGGCTTATCCTTGACTTGACTGTACCCGCAGGAATAGAAAGCATATCGCCGATGTCGGCATAGCTGAAACCGTGAACATCCCGCAGTATTATCATTTCTTGCTGTTCTTGCGACAACATGTTTATACAGTCCGACAGTTCACGTGCGGTCTCTTTTTGAAATGTTTCCTCCTCCGGTGTGGGATCATCTGAAATAAAGTCCCTGAGAAATTCTCCGTCCTCCCCTGTAGTATATAGACTCTCCTGACGTTTATATTTTTTATTCTTCTTGAGAATATCCTTACATGTATTCACCGTTATACGATAAGCCCAGGTATTAAAGCCGCTCTCGCCTCTGAATGTATTGAGTTTCGTGTAGATCTTTATAAAACTCTCCTGAAGCGCATCCATTGCGTCGTTCTCATTGCGCATAAAACGAAGCGCTATATTCCATGCCTTTGTCTTACATGACATGATCAGCGCCTCAAAGCTATCCGCATCGCCGGCCTTTGCTTTTTTTAGCAATTCATACTCATCGAATTTATCAGTCATAAGCATCTTTCCATCATGTATAGGGAACTTCAAAACACGCCGCATACATCGCAGCAAACAGGGTATAATCGTATAGACAAACTCCGGAAACCCTTGTCATGTCCCCGGGCTGTTGCTATTATATCATAAATGCTAAGCTAAGCGGAGACATTTATGATATCTGCCATGTATGTTTTCACCGGCCGGACGAAAATGCACGGCATTTAAATGGGTATAATGACCGCGCTTTTTCGGTTATTGTACTATACACATATGGAGGCTGTAAAGATGTACGATTATCACACACATACGAATTTCTCAGAAGACTGTTTCGTTCCCATGGAACATATGATAGACAGGGCTGTTTCTCTGGGCTTAACGGCTTACGCGATCACCGATCATTATGACCCTGATTATTGCAATCATGACTACACATTCTCTCTTGACTTTCCCTCTTACCATGAAGCTTTGCTTTCAGCTCAGCACAAGTATAAATCCTCCATTCGCGTTGTAAAGGGTATAGAGTTGGGTATTCAGCTGGGCGAACCCATGCAGAAATGCCGCGACGCCGCGCTTGGTTTCCCTTATGATTTTATAATAGGCTCAATCCACTGCGCCGAGGGGCAGGACGTTTATATGCATGATTACTACGAAGGGCGGTCGCCGGAGGACGTCTACCGCGGTTTCTACGCGTATATGCTTGAATGTTTCAAACAGTTCAAGGATTACGATGTGATCGGTCATTTCAATATCATAGACCGTTATGCTCCCGTCGTACCTGACGACAGCGCGTATATGGATATAGTAAAGGAGATAATGCAGTTAATTATAAACGATGGAAAGGGCATAGAGATCAACACGTCAAGCGATCGCCACGCTTCAGGCCGGCGCACTCCCACGAAGGAGCTGCTGCAGATGTACGTTGATCTTGGAGGCGAGACTGTTACCACCGGTTCTGACGCTCACGATCTTGAAATCGTAGGACGAGGACTCAGCGAAGCTCACGATATGATCATAGCGGCAGGTTTGAAATACGTGGCAGTCTTCAAAGACAGAAAGGTCTCTTACATTAAAATCGCATGAGGTCCGACGTGATCACTCGTCAAAGCGGGGATTTCTTTTCAAGGAACTTGACGGCGGATTCTAAATCATCATTCTTGCACCCTAATAGTTTTGCGGTCTTTGTAACAAGACCGTCGATTTTATCGCTTGCTATGCTTCGGCCGCGTTCTAAACTGAACTCACCAACCCACAGTATATCGAGCAATCCGCAGAGCAATCCGCTGCCGATTGAAACCAAATAATCAAGACTATCTGCTTGGCCGGACAGTAAATCAATCTGACTGTTCAAGTCATAGATTATCTTGTCGAGGTCGTATTCGGCTTTTACGGTGCTATCTGCATAAGGGATAAGCTCTAACTGAAAATTATTGTCGCCAATCATTCATTTGCCCTCCGTTTTGGTACGGTAAGGTTGTTTTTGTTCACTCAAATATGGTTCAGCAGCAAACCAAACCTCCGTGCTGCCATTCGTTGAATAATCATCTCCAAGCAATGTCTTCCACGCAATACAGAAATGGGCATACTTATAGTATTCATTATTCTTAACATGAATTTCGATGCCATTTACCTTAAAGTCGCTTAGTGTAAGCCCACTGTCTGCTATTTCAAGACAACCATTTCGTTTTTTGTAAACCTCGTCTATTTCGTCATAAGCACCGATGCACATTTTTATGCCCTTATAATACATACTTGCTGCCGAATAACGCTCACCTGTTTCTAA
>JAISED010000062.1 GCA_031264295.1 Eubacteriales Family XIII. Incertae Sedis bacterium
GGTCTTGGTTATCGCCGCCGTCAGGGTCGTCTTACCGTGATCGATATGACCGATTGTGCCGATATTTACGTGCGGCTTTGTCCTTTCGAATTTAGCTTTTGCCATTTTAATTTACCTCCTTAAGGCTTGTATCCGTATAATCTTTTAATTTCTTTATAATCTTTTATTTCCTTATCGGTTTATTTTTTCAACTAAACTTTCCGGCAGTTTCTCGAAGTGATCGAACTGCATCACGTACACGCCTCTGCCCTGGGTCTTCGATCTGAGATCTGTAGCGTAGCCGAACATCTCCGACAATGGGACAAGTCCTCTTATCGCAACCGCGCCCGAGGCCATATCGGATCCTTCGATTCTGCCTCTGCGGGAACTTATGTCCCCGATCACATCGCCCATGTATTCGTCCGGAACCGTAACTTCGATTTTGAATATCGGTTCCAGAATAACGGGCGCCGCTTTTTTAGCCGCTTCCCTGAAGGCCAGTGAGCCTGCGATCTTGAATGCCATCTCCGATGAGTCCACTTCATGATATGAGCCGTCATACAGCTCAACGCCGATGTCAACCACCTGATAGCCCGCAAGGGGGCCGTTAAGCATGGCTTCCCTTATACCGTCTTCGATCTTGGGGATGTACTCCTTTGGAACAACACCTCCGATAATAGAATTCTTGAATTCAAATCCGCTTCCCGGTTCTCTCGGCGTCACACGTATCTTGACGTGCCCGTATTGACCGCGGCCGCCGGATTGTTTCGCGTACTTGTAGTCCACGTCCGACTCCTTGGTCAGGGTTTCCTTATATGAAACCTGAGGTTTACCGACGTTGGCCTCAACTTTGAATTCCCTGAGCAGCCTGTCCACGATGATTTCGAGGTGCAGCTCGCCCATGCCCGCTATTAAGGTTTGACCGGTATCCTCATTTGTGTACGTCTTGAACGTCGGATCTTCCTCCGCCAGTTTCGAGAGGGCGACGCCCATCTTCTCCTGTCCTGCCTTCGTCTTAGGCTCGATGGCTATTTCGATCACAGGATCCGGAAATTCCATCGACTCCAATATAACCGGGTGTTTCTCATCGCACAAGGTATCCCCTGTGGTCGTGTCCTTGAGTCCCACCGCTGCGGCTATGTCGCCGGAATAGGCTTCGTCCAGTTCCTCACGCCTGTTGGCGTGCATCTGCAGAATCCTGCCGATACGTTCTTTCTTATCCTTTGTAGAATTATACACATGTGATCCGGCCTTCAATGTTCCGGAATACACGCGGAAAAACGCCAGCTTGCCGACATAGGGGTCAACCATGATCTTGAACGCCAGTGCGGAGAAATGTCCCTTGTCGTCTGTGGGACGTTCCGTCTCTTCGTCCGTATCCGGATTCACGCCTTTTATCGCCGGGATATCAAGCGGAGACGGCAGGTAATCCACAACCGCGTCCAGCATCATCTGTACGCCCTTGTTCCTGTACGCAGAACCGCAAGTGACCGGAACCATACTGCCGCTAATCGTCATCTTCCTGATGGCGGCGCGTATCTCGGCGCTTGTCAGTTCTTCTCCTTCGAGGTATTTTTCCAGCAGTTCTTCCTCCGCTTCGGCTACCGCCTCCAGCATATTATGGCGCCACTCGTCGGCCGTCTCTTTAAGATTCTCTGGAATCGGCTCCGTGGCATACTCTTTTCCGAGGTCGTCCTTGTAGATCTCCGCTCTCATCTCAATGAGATCGATAATGCCTACGAAGTCGCCCTCCGCGCCTATGGGTATCTGAACCGGCACAGCGTTCGCCTTCAATCTGTCTTTAACCATATTGACGACTCTGTAGAAATCGGCGCCCATGATATCCATTTTATTCACGAATATCATCCTGGGAACACCGTACTTTTCCGCCTGTCTCCATACAGTCTCAGACTGCGGTTCGACGCCGCCTTTCGCGCAGAGCACTGTAACCGCTCCGTCAAGCACCCTCAGTGAGCGCTCAACTTCAACGGTGAAGTCCACATGTCCCGGAGTATCGATGATATTTATCCTTGTATCTCTCCACTGTGCAGTCGTAGCAGCCGAGGTGATCGTGATACCACGCTCTTGCTCCTGCGGCATCCAGTCCATTGTAGCTGCACCTTCGTGCACCTCTCCAATCTTGTGGGTCTTGCCCGTATAGAATAGTATTCTTTCGGTAGTGGTTGTTTTTCCGGCGTCTATGTGCGCCATAATTCCGATGTTTCGCGTTTTTTCAAGTGAAAATGGGCGTGGCATCAGTTTACCTCCTTTCTGCGAAATTTTTCGCTTCTGCCAGACCTTGATGCTCTAATTTCAATGCAATTACCATCTATAGTGCGCGAACGCCCTATTGGCTTCCGCCATCTTATGTGTGTCTTCTTTTCTCTTGACCGACGCGCCTGTATTGTTAGCGGCATCCATCAATTCTTTAGCGAGTCTTTCGGACATGGTCTTCTCGCCTCTGGCGCGGGTGAATTTTGTCAGCCATCTCAATGCCAGCGTCTGACGTCTTTCCGCCCTTACCTCCATCGGCACCTGATAGTTGGCGCCGCCCACACGCCTTGCTTTAACCTCAAGCACAGGCATAATGTTATTCATTGCCTTTTGAAAGATTTCAAGGGGTTCATCTCCCGTAACCTTTCCTATGCGCTCAAACGCATCATATACAATGGTTTGAGCGACTCCCTTTTTCCCGTCCAGCATTATACTGTTGATCAGTTTTGCTACAACAATACTGTTATAAATTGGATCGGGGAGGATTTCCCGTTTAGGAACGCTTCCTTTTCTTGGCACTCTTCTTCCCTCCTTGCTTGTTTTTTCGCGTAGTCCGCGCCGCCGGTCTCACGTCTCCGGTTCATAAACCAGTTGACGCCGCTGTCTGCGTTCACCGTTCGCACCGCCTTTACCCCGCGTAAAAAACCGCAATTATTTACATAAACAATTCGTTTATCGGTACTCGACAACTCTTGTTTGCCGCTGCGCCTTGTGATATTGTCCGATTTCAGAAGCGGTACTCCGCCGAGCCATCATATCTATATCACGGCACATCTCACCGGGTCTATAACCCGACTGAATATCCGATTATTTCGCTTTTGCTTTGGGCCTTTTAGCGCCGTATTTTGACCGCGCCTGGTTTCTGTTCGAAACGCCCGATGTGTCTAGCACGCCCCTTACGATGTGATAACGCACACCAGGAAGATCCTTAACCCTTCCTCCTCTGATCAGCACAACACTGTGCTCCTGCAGATTGTGTCCGATACCCGGTATGTAGGCGATGACTTCGATACCGTTGGAAAGACGTACCCTTGCTACCTTTCTGAGCGCAGAATTCGGTTTCTTCGGCGTTACAGTCTTCACAGACGTGCAAACCCCGCGTTTCTGAGGCGAAGCTTGATTGGTCGGCGTCCTTCTGAGGGTATTGAGACCCTTGAGCAGCGCCGGCGCAGTCGATTTCTTCACCGCCGTAGTTCTGCCTTCTCTGACAAGTTGATTGATTGTCGGCATAATTTTCTCCTTTCTCCGCACGGCGAACGCCCCGCGGCAATTTGTCTTTCTTTCGTATTTGGCTTTTAAAACCTTGGCTTGCAAAAATCGCAAGCCACAGATTAGTTTATCACACATCGGGGCGGCAATCAAGTGTTTTTGCCGCCCCGAATGATAAATTATAGTTCTTACGCCATCAATCGATCTCTACTATCTCAGAACCCGGTATCATCTCATCGGGTACTTCGATCATATCCGCGATTTCAGCGATCTCTTCCTCATCCATGTCGTCGTCATCGAAGTTATACGATGCGAACGACTCCATATACTCGGTATTAACACCATAATCGACGCCAATATTCTTGTAGCGTTTCATGCCCGTACCGGCCGGAATGAGTTTACCGATTATGACGTTCTCCTTGAGTCCGAGCAGTTTGTCCGTTTTGCCCTTGATCGCAGCATCCGTAAGCACCCTTGTGGTCTCTTGGAATGAAGCCGCAGACAGGAATGAACTCGTAGCCAGCGAAGCCTTTGTGATCCCCAGCAACACCCGCTTGCCTACGGCCGGTTCTCCGTCCTCCGGCAGCTGCGCGTTTGCCTCCTCGATCTCCGCCTTACTGTAAAGTCCTCCGGGCAGGAGCCACGTGTCGCCCACTTCATCTATCTTAAACTTAGACAACATCTGGCTTACGATAACCTCGACATGTTTATCGTTTATATCGACGCCCTGCATCTTATAGACGCGCTGCACTTCCTTGAGCAGATACTGGTACACGCCTTCGACGCCCTTCAGCCTCAGGATATCATGCGGATTTAAGGGACCCAGTGTGAGCTGATCGCCCGCCTGGATGTAATCGCCTTCCTTCACGATCATCCTGGCGCCGTAAGGTATCACGTAGGTTCTTTCCTCTTCGCCGCGAATCCTTACCTCCGTCTTATTGTCCTTCCGCGCTGTTATAGCCACTACCGTGCCTTCAGCTTCGCAGATCTCCGCTATGCTCTTCGGTTTACGCGCTTCGAACAATTCTTCTACCCTGGGAAGACCATGCGTAATATCACCGCCCGCAACGCCCCCGGTATGGAATGTTCTCATGGTAAGCTGAGTGCCGGGTTCGCCTATCGACTGAGCCGCTGTAATCCCAACAGCTTCCCCGATGTTAACGCTCTCGCCCGTAGCGAGATTACGGCCGTAGCACTTCGCGCATGTACCGCTCTCGCTGTGGCAGGTCATTACAGAACGTAT
The DNA here is from genome assembly GCA_031264295.1 of Eubacteriales Family XIII. Incertae Sedis bacterium. Lineage (GTDB taxonomy): Bacteria > Bacillota > Clostridia > Peptostreptococcales > Anaerovoracaceae > JAISED01. Next base: position 4,706 of record JAISED010000062.1, read on the forward strand.
AGCCACAGCCTCTATGCCCGCCGCTTCTATTGCTTCTGCGGCGATCTCGGATATCTCGTCATTCTGCTCAACGATCAGATCTCCGGTCACGGGATCGAAGATGTCTGCAAGAGATGTTCTGCCTATTATCCTATGCTTCAGCGGCTCGATTACCTCCTTGCCGCTTGTGAAAGCCATTACTTCTATGCCCTCGTCGGTGCCGCAATCATGCTCACGCACGATCACATTGTGGGACACGTCCACGAGACGCCTGGTAAGATATCCCGACTCCGCCGTTCTGAGCGCCGTATCCGCCAGACCTTTTCTGGCGCCGTTCGTCGATATAAAGTACTCCAAGACGGAAAGCCCTTCCCTGAAATTGGCTTTAATGGGAATCTCTATGGTTCTGCCGGATGCGTTCGCCATCAGTCCGCGCATACCGCCTATCTGCTTTATCTGGTTCTTGCTGCCTCTGGCGCCCGAGTGCGCCATGATATACAAGTTGTTCAGCGTGCCCAATGATTTCATCAATGCGTCCGCCACATCCTCGGTGGCGCGGTTCCAAGTATTACATGACTGCTCATACCGTTCCGCGTCGGACATCAGACCCCTTCTGTACGCCGTTTCATACTGCGCGACCTTCTGTTCCGCCTCAGAAACGATCTGCTCCTTTTCCGGCGGTATTTCCATATCGGAAACGCTTATCGTTATCGCCGCCACCGTGGAATAATGGAAGCCTACATCCTTGATATAGTCCAGCATGATCGCCGTCTCAGTATTTCCATGCAAACGATAGCAGCGCTCAATGATCTGTCCCAGTCGTTTCTTGTCGCACAAAAAGTCTATTTCCAGCGAATAAGAATCATCCGTCCTGTCCACAAAACCGAGATCCTGCGGAATATGTTCATTGAAAATAAACCTTCCAACCGTCGATTTGATGAGTCTGCCCCGCGTGTCGTCCTCGCCCGACCAACGTCTCACCTTGACTTCCGCGTGCAAGCCTACTACATTATTTCTGTAAGCCATGAGCATCTCGTCAAAATCCGTGAAGACCTTGCCGTCGCCCTTCTCTCCGGGCGTATTCCTCTCTTTCACTCCGGGATGCGTCAGATAATAGCTCCCCAGTATCATATCCTGCGTAGGCGTGGTTATAGGTGAACCGTCCTTCGGCGCAAGAATATTGTTCACCGAAAGCATGAGAAATCTGGCTTCAGCTTGCGCCTCGACCGTGAGCGGCACGTGTACCGCCATCTGATCCCCGTCGAAGTCCGCGTTGTAAGCCGTGCAGACAAGCGGATGCAGTTTTATCGCCTTGCCCTCGACCAAAACCGGTTCAAAAGCCTGTATGCCCAGCCGATGCAAGGTAGGCGCCCGATTCAGAAGTACGGGGTGTTCCTTGATAACCTCGTCAAGCACATCCCACACCTCGGGTTTTATCTTCTCGACCATACGCTTCGCGCTCTTTATATTGTGCGCGTAGCCGTTATATACCAATTCCTTCATTATGAAGGGCTTAAAGAGTTCAAGCGCCATTTTCTTCGGCAATCCGCACTGATAGAATTTAAGCTCGGGTCCTACCACTATAACAGAACGTCCCGAATAGTCGACGCGCTTGCCCAGAAGGTTCTGCCTGAATCTGCCCTGCTTCCCTTTCAGCATGTCCGAAAGCGATTTCAGGGGTCTTGAGCCGGGTCCGGTAACAGGCCTGCCTCTCCGCCCATTATCAATGAGCGCGTCCACAGCCTCCTGCAGCATGCGCTTTTCATTTCTCACGATTATATCGGGGGCGTTCAGCGCTAACAACCGCAACAACCTGTTATTTCTGTTGATCACTCGTCTGTAAAGGTCGTTCAGATCCGATGTTGCGAACCTGCCGCCGTCCAACTGAACCATAGGTCTCAAGTCGGGCGGTATAACAGGAATAACCTCCAATATCATCCATTCGGGTTTATTGCCCGACAGTCTCAGCGCTTCTATCACCTCAAGCCGCCGTACAATGCGGATCTTCTTCTGGCCTGTTGAATCCTTGAGCTTCTCGCGCATTCCCGCCGCGAGTTCCTCGAGATCTATCTGAGCCAACAACTCCCGTACAGCTTCCGCACCCATCGCGGCTTTGAAGTCATTGCCGTATCTTTCCCTGCAATCCCTGTACTGCTGTTCGGTAAGTATCTCCTTGCGTATGAGATCTGTATCTCCCGGATCGGTCACTATGTAAGCTGCGAAATACAAGACCTTTTCAAGGTTCCTCGGCGATATGTCAAGCACCAGTCCGATACGACTGGGTATGCCCTTGAAATACCATATATGCGATACAGGTGCGGCAAGTTCGATATGCCCCATTCTCTCCCGCCTTACCTTCGCCTTTGTCACTTCGACGCCGCAGCGGTCGCACACTATCCCCTTATAACGTATACGCTTGTACTTACCGCAGTGACATTCCCAGTCCTTAGTCGGCCCGAATATTTTCTCGCAAAAAAGTCCGTCTTTCTCAGGCTTTAGAGTCCTGTAATTGATCGTTTCGGGCTTTTTCACCTCGCCGCGCGACCAACTCCTTATCTTGTCGGTTGACGCCAGGCTTATCTGGAGCGCTTCAAAATTGTTTAATTCATACAAAAAGCATTCCCCTCTCTATCGGTTTTCTTCCGGGTTATCGACTATAGTTAAGGACTCTTTATCTTCGGATGATTCAGCCAAATCACCAGTAGTTTCCTCCGCGCCGTCTGCGAGGCCGTCTAAGGCGCCTGTCGCACCGTCGCCCACGAGTTCATCTCCAGCCGCGCCTGTCGCACCGCCGCCCACGAGTTCATCTCCGACCGCGCCTGTCGCACCGTCGCCCACAAGCTCATCTCCGACCGCGCCTGTCGCACCGCCGCCCACAAGCTCATCCACGACCGCACCTGTCGCACCGCCGCCCACAAGCTCATCTCCAGCCGCGCCTGTTGCCCCGTCACCTACGAGACCGTCGCCGACCACTCCGCCGTCGACCACAAGACCATCATTCCCGATGAGAATGCTCCCGCCGCTCGGCTTAGGCGCGTCTTTCACAGATATCTCATCATCCAAGGCTTCATCGTTAAACGCCTCATCATCTATATCCGTCTCATCGCCCTCAAAATCGTCATCGTTCAAGTCGTCGCCGTCCAAGAGATCCTCTTCATCGCCGAATGATTCATCCTCAATGATCCGTTCTATACTGGATACGTTTGTGATCTCAACCGACTCCTTGAGCTCGATCTCTTCATATTCCTCGCTGAGTACCTTAACATCAAGACCCAGGCTTTGCATTTCTTTTATCAGAACCTTAAATGACTCCGGAATCCCCGGTTCAGGTATGTTCTCGCCCTTTACGATCGCTTCATATGTCTTTACACGACCCACGACGTCGTCGGACTTCACCGTCAGAATCTCCTGAAGCGTATAAGCCGCGCCATAGGCCTCAAGCGCCCACACCTCCATTTCGCCGAACCTCTGACCGCCGAACTGAGCCTTTCCGCCAAGGGGCTGCTGAGTTACCAGTGAGTAGGGACCTGTGCTCCTTGCGTGAATCTTATCATCCACCAAATGGTGAAGCTTAAGCATATACATATAACCGACAGTTACCGGATTGTCGAAGGGTTCACCCGTTCGGCCGTCACGCAGTACGAGTTTGCCGCTCTTCGGAAAACCGTTCTCATCCAAAAGCTCTATGATGTCGGTCTCCGTAGCCCCGTCAAACACAGGCGTAGATATGAACCAGTTCTTATGCGCCGCCACCAAACCGAGATGCACCTCAAGTACCTGCCCCACGTTCATACGCGAAGGCACGCCCAAAGGATTAAGCATGACCTGCAATGGTTGGCCGTTCTCAAGAAACGGCATATCCTCTTCGGGTAAAATCCTTGAGATAACGCCCTTATTGCCGTGACGTCCCGCCATTTTATCCCCGACGCTGATCTTACGCTTCGTCGCCACATAACAACGCACCAGCTTGTTCACTCCCGGAGGCAGTTCATCGCCGTTTTCGCGGCTGAATATCCTCACATCCACCACTATACCGGTCTCCCCGTGAGGGACGCGCAGCGAGGTATCCCTTACCTCCCTGGCCTTTTCACCGAATATAGCCCGCAATAAGCGTTCTTCCGCGGTCAGCTCGGTTTCGCCCTTGGGCGTCACCTTCCCGACTAGAATATCATAAGAACTGACCTCGGCGCCAATCCTAACTATGCCCTTTTCGTCCAAGTCGCGCAGAGCGTCCTCGCCCACGTTGGGTATATCCCTTGTGATCTCCTCCGGTCCAAGCTTGGTGTCACGCGCTTCCGCTTCATACTCTTCAATATGAAGAGATGTTAGGACGTCGTCCATTATGAGACGCTCGTTCAGCACTATGGCATCCTCGTAATTGTAGCCTTCCCAAGTCATAAAGCCGATGAGCAGATTCTTACCCAGCGCCACCTCGCCCTCATCTGTGGACGGTCCGTCGGCTATAACCTCTCCGTCCTCCACATGTTCGCCCTTATTTACGATGGGGCGCTGATTTATACACGTTCCCTGATTTGAACGCTTGAATTTCAGCATATTGTAGACGTCTTTCCCGCCGTTGTCCCTTGCTATGACAATCCTGACCGCGTCTACATATTCAACAATACCTGCATTCTTTGCCAGTACCACGACGCCCGAATCATGAGCGGCGGTGTATTCCATGCCCGTTCCTATGATCGGCGCTTCCGTCACCAGAAGAGGCACCGCCTGTCTCTGCATGTTCGACCCCATGAGAGCCCTGTTAGCGTCGTCATTTTCAAGGAAGGGAATCATAGCCGTAGCTACCGATACGACCTGTTTCGGCGATACGTCCATATAGTCGATCATTTCCTTGGCGATCAGATCTATCTCTCCGCCGGCGCCCCGTGAAGCAACACGATGGTTTAGAAATCGTCCCTCTGCGTCCAGCGGCTCGTTGGCCTGGGCGATGATGAGCATTTCCTCCTCATCGGCTGTAAGGTAATCGATCTGTTCCGTAACGACGCCTCTTTCCTTATCAACCCTGCGATAAGGCGTTTCGATAAAACCATATTCGTTGATCTTTCCGTAAGTTGTAAGTGAGCCTATAAGTCCGATATTCGGACCTTCAGGCGTCTCTATCGGGCACATCCTCCCATAATGGGAATGGTGCACGTCCCTCACCTCAAAACCGGCTCTCTCTCTGGACAATCCGCCCGGTCCTAATGCGGACAGCCTTCTTTTATGCGTAAGCTCAGCCAGTGGATTGTTCTGATCCATGAACTGGGAAAGCTGTGAACTGCCGAAAAACTCCTTGATCGCCGCCGTGACAGGCCTGATATTCATAAGCGCCTGAGGAGTGGTCACATCGATATCCTGTATGGTCATCCTTTCCTTGACGACCCTCTCCATCCTCGCAAGCCCTATTCTGAATTGATTCTGGAGCAGTTCGCCTACCGTCCTTACCCTTCTGTTGCCCAGATGATCGATATCGTCAGTAGTGCCTATGCCGTGAGCCAGATTCAATATATAGCTGATCGAAGCCACGATGTCGTCGACGATTATGTGCCTGGGCGCCAACTCGTTCCGCCTTGTTATCAGCGCCTCTCTTATGTCAGGTTCGGTCTCACAGTTTTTCAGTATATCCATAAGCACAGGATAATACACTTTTTCCTGCAATTTCAATTCACTGACATCGAAGTCGACGTAACGTCCCACCTCCACGAAGTTATTGCCTATGATCTTCGCGACAAAATCCTCGTCGGTTTTGCCGTAAGCGAGGACGTATTTCACGCCCGAGTCTTCGATCTCCGCCGCCTGTCCGCGCGAGATCTTCTCACCCATGCTCACGATCACTTCGCCCGTATTCGGGTCAAACACATCCTCAGCCGCAATAAGTCCGGCTACTCGTCCCGACAATCCGAGCTTTTTATTATATTTATACCGCCCCACCTTGGCCAAATCGTAGCGCTTGGCGTCAAAAAACAGGGAATCAATAAGAGATTTTGCGCTTTCCACCGTCGGCGGTTCACCCGGTCTGAGCTTCTTATAGATCTCTTTGAGTCCGTCTTCATAACTGTTGGTCTGATCCTTTTCCAAGGTCTTCTGAAGTCTCGGGTCATTGCCCAGAAGATCCACTATCTCTTTATTGGACGCAAATCCCAGCGCCCTTAGAAGCGTGGTTACAGGCTGCTTTCTTGTCCTGTCCACGCGCACGTTGATAACCTCGCTCGAATCAGTCTCATATTCAAGCCATGCTCCGCGATTCGGAATCACGGTGGTTGAATAGAGCTTATTGTTGGACTTATCCGCGGCTACATCATAATACGGTCCCGGCGAACGCACAAGCTGGGTTACAACTACACGCTCGGCGCCGTTATATATAAATGTACCTTTTTCCGTCATGAGCGGGAAATCCCCCATAAAGACCTCCTGCTCCTTAACCTCGCCCGTCTCTTTATTTACAAGCCTCACCTTTACCTTGAGCGGAGCGGCGTAAGTAACATCACGTTCTTTACACTCTTCCTGCTCATATTTGGGAGGATCATTCGGCGTATTTAATGAGTGCTCCATGAACTCCAACACCAAATTCCCCGCATAATCCTTTATGGGGGAAATGTCCTCGAAAACTTCCTTCAATCCTTCGTCTACAAACCACTTGTAGGATTCAGTTTGAATTTGGATCAGATTAGGCATTTCGGCGACTTCACGAATTTTTGAATAACTCATCCGTGTTTTTCTACCAATTCTAACAGGCTCAGGCATACTCATCACTCCTCGCTTAGAATACAAGTTACATTAATATGGCAGTCTATTATGTTATCATATTGAAGCCAAGGAGTCAAGCGATTTTTTTCAAAAACATAAAAAAACGCCGGGGCAAAAGTCTGATAATTCCGTCAATAAAAGCATCGCGCTGTGAATGATACTGTGTAACGCCTTGAAATTTCAAACGCCGCGTCAACTCTGCCATGCTGCTATTCTTCTGACCGGCGCGTCCATACCGACCCGTGCGGGCGCCCATAAAACTTCCCGGTTCATTCATCCAGCTCTGCAAAATTGGCGCGGCGTCTGAGCTATCTCAATATCTTCAACTCGCAGCCTCGCTTAGAACATCAATCCGGCGTACGCGGCGTTTACCCCCCTTCGGGTTCTTTCACGCACATTCCGCACACTGACGCCGACCACCTCTATCTACTTCAATAACCCTCTTGATACTTACAAACCTACTTAAATATATCCATAACATTTTTAACTTCTATTTTAACTTCTACATTTTTTAAAAAACAGCGCCGTCCGGTTTGGCCGTACCAAACGGCGCATTCATAATTGATCAGACAACCACCTCCTCGAAGAACTTTTCAACTCATAATCCAACCCATCATTATTTTGTAAATATTCTGTAAAGCTGTTTGTCACATGCCTTCATCCCCCGCCATATTGCGTTCAACGGAAGATCTCAATGTATCTGATAACGCCATACACTCCCCTGCTATCCGCAATACCTGCAGTAATACCGCAGACAGCCGCTGACGCTTTGTCGGACGCCCGCGCCGGCGTCCACCTATGTCCTATCCCCGACCCTTCCTTGATCGGCGAAAGGTCTCATGCGATAACTCCCCGGCTTCAGCCGATTGGAGCTTACCGCACCCTGCGAATATGCTCCGCCGCCCCTATCGACGAACCTCCCCTTGCAATTCGCTTCTCTCTCTAGACTCGAAACAAGATTCGTTCAATCAACTAACATATCTTGTAATTAAGCCCTTTTATCGCCAAATTTCCAACCCTTCTCTTTCTTTCTATTCTAATATAACAAATAATTACTAAAATATCAAGTGTTTTTTGTAATTTTTCTAAGTATTTTATATATTTTTTTATATTATGCTCATATTCTTGGATTTTAAACCTATTTATCGCAATATGACAGGTGTAATCAACCTTACATTGTTAATTATGTGTTTACATCGACTTATCTGGCAATTATTTTACTCAAGCTCTAGTTTTTGCTTATTATTTTACCTATACGCCGCCTGCTTTTCGTCCTAAACATTATAAACGCGTTATAAGCGCTATAAGCTCATTATTTAAAATCATTGCGATTCAGCGTGAAATATGCTAATATTTCTAGTAGAACTTATGCCGTTATTGACCGGCTGCAAATCGCCGCATGGGTTTGTAGTCCATATGATACTTGTAATACTATTTTCCGCTGTCTGCCTAATTATTTGGGGCGGAGGCTAAATTGAGAATAGTATAAAAGGATTCTTGATTAATGAAAACTCACAACAACAAACCTAAAGTGCTTGAATTATTCGCGGGCGCGGGCGGGCTGGCGCTCGGTATTGAACGCGCGGGTTTTGAGACGCTCGGATTGATCGAACTTGATAAAGATGCTTCCGAGACGCTGAAGGCAAACCGTCCTGAATGGAAGGTAATCCATGATGATATCGCGAACATTTCTCCGCTCGATCTCCCCGGCTATTTTTCAGTGCAGATCGAGGAACTGGATTTACTATCCGGAGGAGCGCCTTGTCAATCATTTTCATATGCAGGCAAACGCCTGGGTCTTGACGATACACGAGGAACACTATTTTATCACTATGCCTTATTTCTAAAAAAATTACAGCCCAAAGCGTTTTTGTTTGAGAATGTCAGGGGTCTCTTGACGCATAATAATGGGCATACATATCAAACAATACTTGACATTTTCTCAGAAACGGGGTATACCATTAAAAATGATATTTTAAATGCTTGGGATTACGGTGTTCCACAAAAACGCGAACGCCTTATCACGATTGGTATTCGTAATGACCTGAAAGGGAAACTGTCTATTGATTTCCCTGAAAAGCAGAAATACCGACCGGTTCTGCGCGATGTGCTCCCAGGGGTTCCAGCAAGCGAAGGCGCACAATATTCTGAATATAAACGCAAGATATTTGAGTTAGTCCCTCCGGGTGGGTATTGGCGTGATATACCAGAAGACATCGCCCAAGAATATATGAAAAGTTGCTGGGAAATGGGAGGCGGCAGAACCGGTATATTGCGACGGCTCAGTTTGGATGAACCGTCATTGGCAGTTTTGACTTCTCCATCACAGAAGCAGACAGATCGCTGCCACCCTACAGAAGCACGCCCTTTCACCGTTAGGGAAAATGCCCGTATCCAATGTTTCCCTGATGAGTGGATTTTCTGCGGTTCTACAGCCAGCCAATACAAGCAGATCGGAAACGCCGTTCCTGTTCAGTTAGCATTTAAAATTGCGAAAGAGATATACAACGGATTGGAAAATTACACATGTGGCCATTATCATTCATTTCAGAACAAGATTTCATAAAACACGTCCATTTGACTATTTCCCAATACGGCGAAAAACTTGCGCCGTATGATTTGAGCGCGTTCAACAGCAATATTATTGACCCTATAAAACTGATTTTTGACAAGACCGTTTATAACTTCTCTTGGGACGAGATTATAAAGAATGAGATTTTTCGCCAACGCGATAAATCGAATAACAACGACATCGGCTATTTCCATCAGCGTATTTTTGAATATCTCGCGGATTGTACTGTTCCGCAAACGGGTTGGGATGTCGTCTTCAGCCGGGCTTCCGGCATAGCCCTTCCCAACGACGATACGGTCACTACCGTATATGTTGAAATGAAGAACAAGCATAACACTATGAACTCTACCGCAGCAGGCAAAACATATATTAAAATGCAAGGACAGTTACTGAGCGACGATGATTGCGCCTGTTTTTTAGTAGAAACGATTGCGAAGAAATCACAGAATATTACTTGGACAATCACAGTTGATAAGGTAAAACAAAGCCACCGGAGAATACGGCGCGTAAGCATGGATGAATTTTATGCGCTTGTCACAGGGCAGCGCGACGCATTTTACCAGCTGTGCATGATTCTCCCTAGTGTAATCGAAGAAGTCGTCAAGAACTTTGACGCCGTCGCAACGCCAAGAGATAGTGTTTATAAAGAATTATCCGATATCGCTAATGCGAAGGGCGGTTCGTTTACATTAGCTTTATACTTGCTCGGCTTTAATGATTATATAGGATTTACCGCTGATTGAATTTTGCTTTTATTTTAAGGGATTCTTACTTCAATGAAAACTCACAACAACAAACCGAAAGTGCTTGAATCAATAGGCGAAATGTCCGCCGCCCCTCATTCCAAGGAGTCAATAAGCGGAATATCCTCTGCTTCTATGTACGACTTTTTAAAAACCCACGCCGAATGCGGCGCGGTATCGTTTCACATGCCGGGGCATAAGGGCGGCACACTCTACCGTGAGTACGGATTCGGCCAGTTTTTGGACAATATAATGGACTGTGATATTACCGAGATCCCCGGCGCCGATAATCTTTTTCAGTCCGAAGGGATCATCAGACAGCTAGAGGCTCGGTACGCGCGGCTCTACGGCGCGGGCAGCTCCCGCATCTTGGTGAACGGCAGCAGCTGTGGGCTCATCGCCGCCGTCCTTGCCTCCGTTGGACGAGGCGGCAAACTGATAATGGCGAGAAACAGCCATAAATCCATATTCAACGCCCTAACGCTGGGAGATATCAATCCTGTTTACGCCTACCCAAGCCTCATCCCCGAGCTGAATATTTCGGGTTCCGTCTCCCCGGATGAGATCCACAGACTCCTGAGCGAAAATCCCGACGCAGATGCTGTAATCCTGCCCAGTCCCAATTATTACGGGATATGTTCAGACATAGAAGCCATAGCTGAAATAAGCCACTCCTATGATAAAATACTCATCGTCGATCAGGCTCATGGCGCCCATTTGAAATTTTTTCGGATGCATGGCATCGACTGTTTCCCTAAACCTGCGGAAGAATCCGGCGCCGATCTGGTTATAAACAGCACGCATAAAACACTGGCGTCCTTTACCCAAAGCGCCGTTATCAACATCTGCGGCCGCAGGCTTGACAGATCCGTCCTAGATGATAAACTGCAATGTATTGAAAGTTCCAGTCCGTCATATCTGCTCATGGCCTCGCTTGATATCAACGCGGCATTACTTGAGTGCGCAGGCGGCGAGTTGATGCGCCGCTGGCATGAAAATATCATATATTTCTACAAAAACGCTAAAGATATAGCCGGGCTTGACGTCTTCGAGCCCTTCCCGCTTTTCGATCATACGAAGTTGAATTTCAGTTTCGCGCATATGGAAGGAAAAGAACTCGAAGCTATATTGAATCGTGATTACGGGATCTTTCCCGAACTATATACAGGCGGATTGGTCATGTGCATGACAGGTATAGGCAACAGCAGAAGCGATATAGACAAGCTGCTGGACGCCCTCGCCGGCATCTCTGCGCAGCGCAGCGGCGGGCGACAATTCAGCGGCGGGCGGCACGGTGATGATGTCCCGCATGGCGGCGGTCGGCACGGCGATGATGTCCCGCACGGCGGCGGTCGGCAAAGCGCGATGAAGCGCCCGGCTGAGGTTTACATAGGCCAACGCGTTGAAACATTCGCGATTCCATCCGTGAAACGTCGGATGCTCCTTGACGACGCCGTCGGCGCCGTCTGTGCGGGCAGCGTCATCCCCTATCCTCCCGGCATTCCCCTGGTATGCCCCGGGGAAAAATTCACGGCTGAAACCATAGCGCTTATTAAAAAGCTGAGACATGAAGGCGAAAAAGTCATCGGACTCAATGAAAGGGACGAGGTGCTGGCGGGACGCTAAACGACCGGAGTCTTCCGAGAATCAAGCCTGGGTATTCAAGCGCAGTTCATATACAAACTCCAACCTGCGCCTGTAATCAAGCTCAATAAAATCCGTGGGTTTCACATCGGCGGCTTTCTTGCCGAAGTACGACAAACCCGAATACTCAAGCATTTTATAGACGAACTGCGAACAGAACATAATATTCGGCTTGTGGGAGTGCTTTGTTATCAATCCCAGCAGGTTGTATGCGCTGCCCTCGCGGTTTATCTGTTCAAGCTTTTCGAATATCATCCGCTTCTGTTGCAGCTGCGCCCTGAGCCGATACACCATTATCGACGAGTCGGGTTTTTGATTAAAATACTCCAGCATCTCCATGTTCATGCCCGGCAGATAAACGTTGACGCCGCCGTTATAACTCACAATGGTCTTGAGTTCGCTGTCAAAAGCGATCGAAGCGTGATTATACTCCGTGCCGGTAAACATGGAAATCAGCTCGCTGGCGGGACTGCCGGTATTCGAGATGATGATATACAGATACGGATCGCATAGACTCTCCCTTGCCGCGTCGAAATACTCTTCTGTCAGGTTGCCGTTGTTTATATATCTGAATGAATTGTGCCGCGGTATATCATTCAGCACCATATTCAGATGATCCGATGCTAAAACATTACCCACCTTGTTTATAGTCTCGACCATAGTCCTTATCTTTTCACTGTTCTCCTTTATTTCATTAAATGTAAATGTCGTCAATTCCTGTACTGATGGCATGTACAGTTGCGCGTAATTGCGCGATGTAAACAATCGCTCGATAACATACGGAAATATCGCCAAGCACGTCGCAAATAGCTTACACAGGTAAAACATGAAGAAATTATGTTCAACCCAAAATACAACTGTTACGCAATATACGATTTGTACTACCATTATTAAGGCATAGGAGGCGCCTAACAGCATTCTCACCCTCTTGCGCGAGGGCGTCATCGTAGCCCGCGACGCCAGAATAATGAATGTCAAAACATATACGAGTATGTATATTACCCCGTCCCCGCTTATAAAGAGTCCCAATAATAACACTATAATAATCCGGCTTATCGTCGAATGATCCCACGTCAAGCCTCTCTTACTACCCTCATTTGTTTTTTTCATATCCATATTTTTCGCATCTCATTATACCCGATACCCGTCTGTAATTTTTCAGTGTAAATAACCCAATATTTCCAAGTCGTTGCTATGATATCACAAACTGAGCCGAAATACAACAAAAAAACCTGTTACTTCTCTGCGTTCTGTTGAAATATACAACAATTTATGTTACAATTAACCTCGTATTTGTGACTTTCGGAGGTTTGGGATATGAAAAAAAACGTTTGCTATTTGTTGTTGTTCTTCACTTTGTTCATGACGGGTTGTTCTGCATCCTTGCAAGGTATCAGTTCCATCTTGCCGTGGAATATTTCGGATAAATCCGTTCCCACGCCTACTTCTAATGAATCGGTCGCGATTGAAAATGTAAATGTATATGATGCGCGTGAATATGGCGAAGCTGACGCGATCATTGACAACGGAAATTTTCTGCATTGCTACCTGCTTTACCCTAAAACCGGGCTTCCGGAGATCGACAGAATCATTTACAATTGGGCGGATTCCGTCTACTTTGAAACTAAAAAAAACATATATGAACTTCATGATAAGGATCCTTCTGTAATCGGCGAAATCAACGCTCAGTATAACGCTTATCTTATCAACGAGGCTTACGCCGGTGTTGAAGAGGCGGTATTCTACACGCATTCTCAGTTGGATGCGCCGGTGGAATTCGTCAAAGCATTTAATATCGACCTTGCGCGCGGTCAGTTGATTGAAAATTATGAAATTATCAATCCGGAATACACAGACGATGTACTCGGACTGCTCACAGAGCAGATCCTCATACGTTATCCTGATTTTTCTGATCAGCTTGCTTACGTGGATGCGGCTTGGCTGGAGAAGATCGCATTGACCCGTGACGGCGTCGACGTCATTCTTGACAGCGATAAATTCTTGCCGTCGTACCCAGGCGTTCATATATTCAAGCTCACATATGAAAGTTTAGGCGACGCGCTTGTGCTCGGCCGTTCATCCTCTGATCTTCAGAACACTTCAGATCTGATTCTTGCCGACGCGGAACAAGCTGCGGACAGTTCCGCGACGACGGATGCAAGCGCTTCCTCCAAGCCGCAAACGTCTGCTAACAGCGCAGATCTTTTCCCGCGCTCGCAGTCCTCGCTCCTGCCTGACCCGCTGCGGCCGCAGTTTTCATACGCAAGTGACATTCCACCGGCTCAGGCTCAATCGCAGCCGGCTCAGGCTCAACCGCAGACACCGCCTCAGTCGAAATCGCAGCCGTCTCAGGCTCCTCAGGCACCGACACCGGCTCAGGCTCCTCAGGCGCAACCGCAGACACCGCCGGAATCGCAGCCGGCTCCGGCTCAACCGCAGACACCGCCTCAGCCGGAATCGCAGAAACGATGGATCGATCCGGAAAAACCTATGGTCGCCCTGACCTTTGACGATGGACCGAGTAAGTTCACTCCACGTATTATCGAACTGCTCGCTCAAAGCGAAGGCAGAGCTACATTCTGTGTTGTAGGCGGACGCGTAGAGGCTTACTCAGATACTATAAAGCAAGCAGTCGCACAGGGTTCTGAGGTAATCGGTCACTCCTGGGATCACAAACAATTCACACGCTTGACGGGAGACGAACTCCGCTTTGAGATCTCGGCTACAAATAAAGCCATATACAATGTCACCGGCATAATGCCCACCATGTACCGCCCGCCTTACGGTTCAGTAAACAGCGCGGTATCCGCTATATCGCAGGAAATGGGCATGTCCATCGTGAATTGGTCGATCGATACCTTGGACTGGAAAAAGCGAAAATCGAACTCGGTTTACAATGCTATAATGTCCAAAGTGACCGATGGCAGCATAGTACTATGCCATGATCTATACGGCTCCACCGCAGACGCGATGGAGCGCGTTATACCTGAACTTACGGCACAGGGTTACCAACTTGTAACACTCTCCGAACTTTTCAGTTTTTCCAAAGAACCGCTTGTGGCTGGGGGCTTATACAACCGCCGCTAACAAATAGCGGCTTCCGGCGGCTCATACAACCGCCGCTAAAGTCAGTGCCCCTAGGCCTTCTTATAGGCACCCTCGTCACGCCTCCGAACGGTCTTTTTTTCGCTGGACTGGCATCCGTCCGTATCGCCAAAACCTTCCTACCTCTTACCGTCACGCTTCCGAGCGGTCTTTTTTTCCGTTGGACTTGGCAGCCGTCCGTATCGCCAAACCTTCCTACCTCTTGCCGTCACGCTTCTGAAGCGCCAGAATTGAGATCACTTCGTGGATGATATTGGCCGCCATATATGCGGTTTTCCCCGACTGATCGATCGCGGGCAGCACTTCTACCAGATCCATCGCTATAATATTTACATCGCGGAGTCCCTGCACCAATGTCATACTTTCATAACCGCTAAAACCTCCCACTTCTATCGTCCCTGTCCCAGGCGCCATTGACGGATCAACAAAGTCAATATCGAAAGTCAGGAAGACCTTTGCCGCGCCGACGCGCTTTTGTATCCGCTTGACGGCTTCCGCAACGCCTATTCTGTGCAGTTCATTCGCTGTCAACACCTCAAATCCCAGATCTATTGAACCTTGCACATCCTCCGGACCGTATTGCGAGCCGCGAATTCCGATCTGAATAGAATGTGCTGTGTCTATGAGTCCCTCCTCGCATGCCCTGCGAAACGGCGTCCCATGGGTGTATTTCATCCCCCAGTAATTATCCCATGTATCTAGGTGTGAATCGAAATGCACCAGCGCAACCGGGCCGTACGCCTTCGCCGCCGCTCTGAGTTCACCTAGCGTTATAGAGTGATCGCCGCCCAGCACTATAGGCGTGACGCCTGCGCGCAAAAATGGCAAAAGCCCCGCTTCGATCTCTCTGTACGTCTCGTGAATATAACCCGGAATCACATTGACGTCGCCGAAATCAACCCCCGAAAGATAGTCGAAGATATTCACGTCAAGGTTCATGCTATAGTTCCGCATCAGCGTGGACGCCTCGCGTATTGCCGTGGGGCCGAAACGCGCCCCGCTTTTATAACTGGCGCCCGTGTCAAAGGGCGCTCCGATTACCGCGAAATCAATATCCTCAGTGGTCTTGACATACGGCAGTCTCATAAATGTCTTGATCCCCGAAAAGCGCGGCGCCGCCGACGCGCTCGGAGGCTGATACTTTATTTTCTCATTCATTTTTCATTTGTGTAAGGAGTCGGCGCTATTCACCGCTCGCTTACAGCTCTCCTTTCATCTTCTTTCAACCATCTGAAAAGTCCGATATCCATGAATATTATCACTGCCAAGAAGGGCACTGACAAAAATATGCACAATGTCTTGAGGGCGCTGAACGGCGCATTTGAGAACATGATGCTGAGAGGAACCGCCGTGAGCACAACACACCAAAACAGGCGGAACATAGGATGTGTATTCCCGTCGGCGTCCAGCTTTTTCGTCGCCGCCGCTGAGAGCGAAAACGCCGCCGAATCCAGCGATGTGGCCAGAAATCCTATGGAAATCAATGTGAATACTATGGGTATTATCATATTGCCGCCGGGCAGAAATGACAATGATTCGAGAACACCTTGCTGCCCGTTCTCAGCCGCCGAGAGGATAAATCTGCCTTTCAGCTCCGCGTCCATGGTATAGCCGCTGTTCACTGCGAACATTACCCATGTCCCAACGCTTATCCCGCATAGGCACGTAAGAATAAGTTCCCTCACACTTCTTCCCTTAGATATCTTTGTGATGAACACGCCCATCAGAGCCGCGTAGTTCAGCGCCAGCGTGAACAGGAAAATCGTGTTAATCTCAGGGAATCCCGACTGACCTATGGGATCTGTGAAAAGGCTCATGCTCACGTAATTGTTTATCATTATGCCCATGCTGTTCGTGAACTGTTTCATTATAAACTCTGTCGGTCCCGCTATGAATATGAACGCTATCATCAGTATTGCGAGATATATGGTATAATCACTGAGCTTCCTCATACCCTTCTCAATACCGACAAACGAGCTCAGCCCAAACAAGCATGCTATGAACAGCGCCACTATCACATTCATGGAAAATGACGGCTCAATCCCGGTTATCTTTCCGACGCCGGCCGAGATCAGCGGTACGCCCAGCCCCAGTGAAACGCCCATCCCACCGACAATGCTGAATACGGTTATCACGTCGATCACCTTGCCTATAGGCCTTTTATATTTGAAGTTTCCCATCATGGCCTCGCAAACCGCGCTCACCCGCAGCACCGGGAGCTTTCTGACGTAGACCGCATAGGCCATAGCGACTGCGGTCAGCACGAAAATCACCTGTACACTGAATCCCCAGTGGAAAAACGCATAGGCGAGGGAATATTCCGCCGCCTCCCGCGAGTAGGCTTCCATGTTAAACGCCGGTTCAGCATAATAGTATGACCATTCGATGAATGAATAAAACACCGCTGTCGCCGCCAGCGCCGCGCATATCATCATGGCTATATAGCTGAACAGGGAATAGTCAGGTTTCCCGTCGCCGAATCTGATATTGCCGTACTTGCTGAATGCCAGAAACCCGCATACTATCAAGCCAATAAAGACAAACCACAAGATGGGCGTCCCCACCACCATAGTCGTGAACTTAAATAAGGTATTGACTGCATTTAAGGTTTCCTCCGGGCGGATTGCCATGAACGCCACAAATATAAATACCGCTGCGACACTTATGATAGTTATAGGCCAATCCACCGTGTTTTTTACTGCTCTTTCTTCTGACTTACTCAAAGAAAATCACCCTCCTTTACCAAGATCGATCTGATACTGAAATTCAGTAAAAGCTCCCTACACCGTATTATTACCGCAAATACAATGCCAACGGTGCACTTATGACTATTACTGAACTCAGTTTCAAACTGAGTTCAGTAATATCAGCGCTATTAGGGCATAAAAAAAGCGCAATACCAATAAGTACGCGAGGTACTCGGCATTACGCTTTATTCGTCACTGCATAGCGTTTATTCATTTTTGAATATATTTCTGAATCTTTCTGAATGCGGTGGGCTGGCTTATCCCCAGCAGCTTCGCCGCGCCCGCACTGTTCCCTGCCGCCGCGTACGCGCTTCTCACATAGCTCTCTTCCAGGCGCGCTATGGCCTCGGGTAGCGAGAGTTCCCCGGTTCGCCCTCCATCCTTGAATTCCGCCTCCTCTTGAATATCCGCGGACACTACCTTGTCGCCTTCCGATGTTATCATTAGGCGTTCAATGAAATTCGCAAGCTCGCGGACATTGCCCGGCCACTTACGCGCGGTCAGCATAGCATACACCTCGCCGGACAGATGTTTGTTCATTTGATATCGCTGGTTGAATTGCCTTACAAAGAAAGCCGCCAGTGGAACAATGTCTTCACGCCGCTCGCGCAAGGAAGGAACCACAATGGATACGACGTTCAAACGATAGTACAGATCCTCCCTGAACGCGCGCCCTGCCATCAGTGCGGTCAGCACCTGATTTGTGGCAGTGATGAGCCGAAAATCTACATCAATCTCCTTTATCCCTCCCACACGCGTTATCTTCTTGTCTTGAATTACCCTCAGGAGTTTCACCTGCAGATCTGTAGGCAGTTCGCCGATTTCATCCAGAAAAAGCGTGCCGTTCTGCGCCAGCTCGATGCGTCCTATTTTACCCTTATGCAATGCTCCGGTGAAAGACCCCTTCTCATATCCAAAAAGCTCTGACTCCAGAAGATTGGCAGGAATCGCTCCGCAGTTTATTTCAATGAAGGCGCCCTTCGCGCGTCTGCTTTCTTTGTGAATATATCGGGCGAACAGTCCCTTACCCACGCCGGACTCACCCGAAAGCATGACATTGGCGTCGAACGGCGCGACACGTCTCAAGGTCTTCATAAGCGATATGGTTTTCTCATCGTTCGCTACGATGTCCTCCGTCTCCCGCGCCTTCTTGCGCAGCTCGCTCAGTTCCTCCCTGTACCGTTCAACCTGGCTTTCCATTTCAGAATACTGTTCCTTAAGCAATAAAAACTCTGTAATGTCTCTGGAAAAACTGATCACGCGTATTATCTTTCCGCTTTCATCGCGTATGGGCGCTGCTGTAACTACCATATCCCTGCCGTTCTTCAATTTTTGAGAAATAGTAGTTTTTTCACCACTTTGCAGCACCATGAATGTGATCGACGGCTTAAAGTATCCCTCAGCTTCCAGTTCACGCACATTGCGTCCTATGGCTTCGCACTTTGCCAGACCGTATGTCTTCTCGAAAGTAGGACTCACTTCGAGCACATTGCCATCACCGTCCGTAATAAACACATCATCGTGTATAGCCTCTATTAGCGCTTCAAACATCACAAAACCATCCTTACCGCTTTAATCTTCCTCACCGCCGCAGTGAACGCTAGTGTGGAAACGCAGGTAGCACTTATAACTATTAACCACTTTATCAGTGTGAATGTATGAAAATCCTTCAATAATACCGGGAAAAGCGTAACGAAAACGGAATGGAATACATATATGCCGAAAGAATTATCTGACAAGAGACGCGTGAATTTATTGCTTATATTGACATACTTCTTGAAAAACGCTATGAGTCCGATATTGAAAAGTATGCCTAAGCATATATCCCAAGCCGTGTAGAAGAGGCTCTGCCAATGCCATCCTCCAATATAGTCAAGCTTCCCTTCGAGAGCGCCTCCTAAAATCATGACAAAGAGCCAAATCGGTACACATATGCATAGGGTTCGCAGACACAGCTTTACATTCTTGGGTGATGCTATATAATCCAATGAGTCGCGTTCTCCTGCAATAATTCCCATAATAAAAAGGACGATATATTCCGGTAGAAATGCGAATTTAAATATATGAACAACGGTTATGATCGAAAACCATATTCTCACAACGAATGTTACGGCAATGAGGGATATAACTATAATCACCCGTTTTCTATTGTTGAGCCAGTCCTCATTGTGTTCTTTCCGTTTTGGAAACAGTGTACGAAAGACCGCGTAGACGATACAGAACATCAGCAAGGCTTCGACAAACCAGAGCGTTCCCGCGTAATTCAGCCATTTAAAAGAAGGGTAGTACTCCACGTACGCGGTTTTAATAGTTTCCCAAGTGCGTACGCCATTCTCTGTTATGACGACAAAAAAAATAAACGGCACTATGAACAGAACATACAAAACCAGAGGAATTCCCAAACGTATAAACCTGGATTTCAGGAATTTTATCACGCCATATTTCTTAAATGATTTCGCCGCCCAATACGCGGCAATGAAAAACATAAGCCCCATACTCCATGCCTGCGCGAATGACATAATCGTCCCATAAACAATAAAATCGACGACCCCAAGGTTCCTATAAAAGACCTCCTGATAGTACCATTCGGCAATGCCGCTGTATACCGCCGATGCATGCACAACGATCACAAGAAAAATCACAAAAGTGCGAAGATTGTCCAAATATGCAAGCCTTGTAGAATTTCCCATTTCAGTTTAACCCTCCAATGTACTCAACGAACGCTCGCTCAGATCGTTTTTAACCAACGCTGGCTTGCAGCTCATTTGACTCATGACATATATTTCCTCTAAATTAAAACTTTTGCCAAGTGCCATTGCAAGCCTATTTAGACAATGATACTTTATAATTCCCATAAATGCAAGCAAAAACTTATATTTATTAAACAATAAATTATTTGACGAGTTTTTCTGCGGACAATGCAGATGATACGCTATGATCGTATATAAATATGGTCTCTTGCGAATCAGAGGCGAATCAGAGGCGAATCACACACGGAATACTTGACTGACATCGCCAGGCGTTTTATAATAGGGAGTGTATTACGTATACAAACTTATGCTGATATAGAATGGAGGCAAGCATGGATATAAATTTAGAAAAAATACGGGAACTCTTCAAGGGCGACAGGTTTGCCACCGACGCGGGAGTCTTCATCGAGTCGGTGGATACTGACGAAGTGGTATGCAGTTTGAGACTCGACGAACGTCACATGAACATGGCGGGCGTTGTTCAAGGCGGCGCTATATTCACACTGGCGGATCTCGCCTTCGCGGTACACTCAAATCTCGCCTTTGTCTGCGGCGAAGGAGAAGGGATAACGCTCGGGCAGTCATGCAACATCTCTTATTTGAAAAGTCCTAAAGGAGAGATACTCACCGCGCGGTCCAAATGCATCTCCAGCGGAAGGAGCATGTCGGTCTATCAGATCAGCGTTAGCGACAACCTCGGAAATGCCGTCGCAGCCATGACCGGTAATGGATTCCACATACGGAAGTAAGCGATTTGCACCACCCCTTCCCCGCTTGCGGCAGGCGCAGGCATTCGCCTTAGACAGACGTCTCCCCGCTCTGACAGGCGAAAGCGTCCGGTTTTACGCAGTCTCATCCTCCGGCTCTACGCAGTCTCATCCTCCGGCTTTGACAAGAGGTAAATCGCTTCAGCGTATATCTTGGTTATTTTCATCAGCTTTTCAACTGAAATGAACTCATCCTTCTGATGTATGGGTTCTTCTTCCCCCGGGAAGCCCGGGCCGAAGGCGACAAGATTTTTCGCGGCTCTGGCGTATGTGCCCCCGCCGATAATTAGCGGCTTGCTTTCTGCATCGCCGGTGTGTTTTCTATACACATCCATCAGCGTTTTCACGATATGGCTGTCCTCGGGTATAAACAATGGCGGCTTGCATGTAGTCTTGATAAGACCGATGTCATTTTCGTCTATGACAGGCAGCATAGCCTCGTACACCTGTTCCTTTGTCAACGTAACAGGATATCTGACATTAATGCTCACTATCATAGCTTTATCGTCGCAGCGCGCCTTACCCACGTTTAGCACAAGCGCGCCCGACAATTCATCTGAAAGCCCGCAGCCCAATGAACACCCGTTAAGTTCGAAGCCGATATGCTCATTATAGAAGCGCAGAAATTCCTCTACACTCTCGTTGGCAAAACCGACGCGCCCCAAAAATTCCATGAGTATACTGATAGCATTCAGTCCCTTTTCCGGCGTAGATCCATGAGCGGATATGCCCTCAGCTGTTATTTCAAGGCTCTTACCTATGCCCTTGGCTCTTAAACGATAACCCGTCTCTTCCCTGTACTCCGCGAGTTTGGATTTAAGCGCCGTGTAAGAATCACCTCTGACGACCGCCCTAGCGTGATCCGCCACCATATTTGCCGCGGCGCCGCCCGATATACTGCGCAGCGCCAGTCCCTTGGCCGTGCTCTTTTCAATCTTCTTGGCAAGCTCAAACACCAGAATCCCTTTTTCTCCATGAATCGCGGGGAATTCAGCGTCAGGCGAAAATCCTATATCCGGCGCCTTCACTCTTGAAAGATAATATTCCATCCCCTTCCATTCGGTTTCTTCATCCAAACCGAGTATGAGGCGCACCTTCTTCTCCGGAACATAGCCTATGCTTTTAAGCGCTTTCATGGCATAGTAGCAGGCGATAACCGGCCCTTTATCGTCAATCGCGCCCCTGCCGAATATCTTTCCGTCTTCAAGCTTGCCTTCGAATGGATCGCAGCTCCATCCCGCGCCTTCGGGAACAACGTCTAAATGCCCGAGTATGCCGAGCACTTCATCAGAAGTGCCTGCTACCTCTCCGGTTTCATCCAGGATCAAACCGCCGAACTCTATATGTCCGCCATAATTGTCGGTATTCTCAATGTCAAATCCGTCAGCATTCGCCATATTCAGCATATGTTCAAACGCCGCGCCGACGCCCTTGCCGAATGGCTGATCACCCTCCGCTTCGCCTACGACGCTCTTTATCGCAAGGAGATCACGCAACGCCTGAACCATCTCGCCTTCAAGCAGATCTATCGCATTCATTATACTGTTCGTAAAATCTCCGCCGACGTCGCTATCCGATCTTGAGATATCATTATATTCCGCCATTTATTCCTCCGTCGTCATTCCATCACTGCGCTTGCCGCTGCCGTTCATCACTGCTCCGCCGCGCTTGCCGCTGCCGTTTGTCATTCCGCCGCGGCCGTTTGTCATTCCGCTGCGCTTACCGCTGCCGTTTGTCATTCCGCCGCAGCCGCGGCCGGCAGACGATATATATTCCCCAAACCGAAAAGCCCGCGTGAATATTCAAGCGCCTCTGCGGCGCGTTCGGTGTGCCCGGATTCCTGAAGCGACGGATTACTCAAAAAATCGCCGTCAAGAGGCACTATAACATAGGTTTGCTTGCCGTCGCTGTAATACTTGTCAAGCCAAGTGGGTATTACCTTTGCCGACATGGAGGTGATCTTTTTGCTGCTGAGCAGCACTTTCATCTCCACCACAGCCATAGCTCCCTGCTCTGTATACATGCTCCCTGTCGTTTCAGTACGCTGGTTTGATATGAAATTGCCCATGGAATAAAAGACGGGCGTCCGCTTACTTCCCTGTTCGATAATCTCCATACCTTGCAATACGTGGGGATGGGATGCGAATATCACGTCCGCTCCCGCTATCGCGGCTCTGTTGGCTATGAATCTCTGAGTTTCGTCGTATGACCTCTGATACTCATTGCCCCAGTGGAAATAGCAGATCACAATATCGGCGCCGTCTCTTCTAGCCGAGGCTACCGCCGCCTCCATCTCCTCCAGATCCCCATCGATGTCTTCATATCCAAATGAGTTTATCATCGGCAGGAGTTCATCTGTGATGCGCAAGCCGTTGAGGGTGCGCGTATTATCAATACGCGGAGATTCATAGGTATAAGAAACAATGCCCGCGTTAATCGCTCCCGCGCTGACAATTATATAGTTTTTTTCATTTTCGTACTGCGAGCCGGCATTTTCGAGTCCTGAGGCTCTGATTCCCTCTATGGTACGCAGCAATCCATCCGCCCCTCTGTCGAGCATGTGGTTGTTGGATGTGAACAGCACATCGAAGCCTGCGTCCGCAAGGGCGTCTATGAGACTTCCGGGCGATGAAAATCTAGGATAGCCTGTATACGGGCTGCCCCCTAGGGTAGTTTCCAGATTGCACAACGCCAGATCAACAGACGAGGCATATGCTTTGATATATTGGAAATTATTTTTAAAGTCATACTCTTTTGTTATATTATCGAACTGCGCTACCAATTGCGGTTCGTGAACCATTACATCGCCTGCACAAAGCAAACTGACAGAAACCGGTTCTTCCTGTGAAGCGCCCACACTCGGGCGCGTCAGGGCTGACGCCGTTCCCGTTTCCGCGCCTATTTCGTCCTCGTCCGACAAAATTTGATTTCCGTCACAAGCAGAAAATAGTGAGATTGCAATAATCAATCCCACTATACCGACTGCACGCCTCTTCAACTTCGTTCCGTCCAAAATCGAAACGCTAAAGGCGCGTATAAACCGCTGGACGGATGCATCGACGCCGCCCTTTGAATTCTTCGTGTCCGAAAATCCCATCGCCTTGCTAAACAACCGACTCAACTGACTTTATCTCAGGATATTGCTCTTTCAAAATCCTCTCAATGCCATTTTTCACAGTCATCTGCGAATACGGACAGCCCGCGCAGTGTCCCTGTAATTTCACCCTTACCACGTTCTCATCTGTAAGTTCAACAAACTCTACGTCGCCGCCGTCCCTCTGCAACATCGGGCGGATATCCTCAAGCGCCTCTTTTACCTTTGCTTCCATAATTTTATTCCTTCCTAACTGATATATTAAATAAACTGGAGTTCTGATTACTATATTATATCACCAATTGTAAGGTTTTACACATGAATTTGATAATTACGTACTAGGTATGACCAACGGTAATTGGATATATTGCTGCAATAAATTTGTTATATGGAGGATCGCTGGGCAAACTCACAACAATATAAGCTTCGCCGATTCTCTTTGGCGCACTTCCTTTTTTCGTATAATGCTTTGGGTCAGTCATCGCAATTCCCTCATAGAATTCTTGTTGATATGTAAATCGTGCTCTACAACTGGACGTTTCATTCCAATATACTTCCAAGTCTCTAACAAAAACCCGTCTCAAACTTCCTTCGCAGTGCTTAATCTCTAACTTAGTCAGAAAATTTCTTTTATTCCCAAACAAAGCGTCTTCATGGACTGGTTTTATATTTTTTACATATTCTTTTGGGTCTTCAGTTGTTGGTGTAAAATCAATAAGTATCGCATTTTCGATCTGATTTTTGAAGGATGCATATTCAAAACTTGCCGCAATGACTTTGCCCACCTTTGGAGCATCTTTTTCGCGTATCGAATCACCGCATTTATCAGCAACAAGACGAATCCATTCGCCTTCTTCAGTTACACCTGCAACACAACAACCATATTCATCATCATGTCGCCGTTTATTTGAGCTTGCAAGTATAGCAACTTTAAGCTTTTCTTTACCTCTCATATGCCCATACCCTAAAATCACAGATGTGTAATTTCTATATTGCTATGTGCTTTATAAATTGCCTCTGCCGCCAACCGCCGATGGCACTTCTCCGCCGTTGGTTCGCTGCACAGTAATATGATATTTTTGTATGCAGCAAAACGTTCAGCAAATCCATCACAAATACTGTCCGAAATATTACGACATTCGATAAGTTTGTTGTATTTTAACTCATATTCGCGCCAAGAAATTTTCTTGTCGCGGTAATGATCAAGAATATCTTTCGTTGGAGCAAATTCAGCACAATGGCTATAATCGCAGTAGAGAATCTCTTTAAGAAAATACTCTAAATCTTCACATTTAGTAAAGCCCGCTAACTGCGCTCTATTATTCAACCTGATGTCAAGAAGTAAATCAATATTATTTGCTCTAAGCAACTCAAAAAAGTGCTGCGCGGTCTTCTTTGTAAATCCAATTGTGAACAGCCTCATTTTTGACATTCTCCAATCTAAATCCTATTTCTTCGTTGCGCTTTCTGTACGCATTTGGTACAGTTGCCTCCTGATCTTCTCCCCACAGGGTTAATTGGTTTCTGTTCGGAAAATATTTATCAAGGAGTTGGGTTTCGATATCATCTTGGCCTTCAGTTTTGCCATCTGCAAGAATATGTTTTATACAATAGCCGCATTCAGAAAAGACACGCGAAACCATGATTGAACGATGACAAGTAGCTGGGTCTTTTTCCGCACACATAAGGGCAAACAAATGGCCTTGTTTAATAACATTTTCGGCTTTCTGAAAACCTCGTCCAAACGAAGCAGATTTTACATATTTGTCAAAGTCTAAATACCCGTCTCTTTTGTCAAAGTAAACAGGGTTTGTTTGTTGTGCTCCGAACTCAGTAGCATAGTTGTCGTATACTATTCCGATACTCTTAAGCATAGGAATGAGGTTTTCTTTATTGTAGGCGGAATAGTGTGATGAATACGGGACACTTCTGACATCAATAAGAAGGCGAATACGATATCGCTTGAGTACCTCTAAAAAGTCAGTCATAGAAAATGGGCTATAGCCTATCGTGAATAATTCTTTCATACAATATTAAAACCTCTTATGCCTTCGCCTTCCTATCTGTCGCATCATGATCGTTTCAATGGTTTTCTATCGAAAACTAATTTTCTTTACTAAGTACAATTGTATCATACATGGCAACGCTGAACAAGGGTGAATTCAGTCCCACTGGCGGTGAGCCTGTCCCAATGATAAGCTCGTCCCGGCGTAGGCGTCCGCACCGCACCGATGTCAGTTTCAGTGCCGGCGGGCGTTATCCGGGACGACGCATTTAATCGTTCTGAATTTTCGAATTCTAGAAATAGCGCTTCAGAAGGCCGGAGAATGCACAACCATGTCTGGCTTCATCTTTACACATCTCATGCACTGTATCGTGAACAGCGTCATAACCGAGTTCCTTCGCGCGTGTAGCGAGCTGTTTCTTTCCTGCCGTAGCGCCGTGCTCCGCCTCTACACGAAGTGAAAGGTTCTTCTTGGTGTCGGCGAACACAACTTCACCCAGCAGTTCCGCAAACTTCGCCGCGTGTTCCGCTTCCTCAAAAGCGATCCTCTTGTAAGCCTCGGCGACTTCGGGATAACCCTCTCTGTCCGCCTGGCGGCTCATCGCCAGATACATGCCTACTTCCGTGCATTCGCCGGTAAAGTTGGCTCTGAGACCTTCTACGACTTCAGGATCAAGATCCTTCGCAACGCCGATGCGATGCTCGTCAGCCCAGACTAAATTACCTTCCTCCTGCTTTTTGAACTTGTCCGCGCTTGCCTTACATGTCGGACACTGTGCGGGCGGCGCGTCGCCCTCATGAACATAACCGCAAATTGAACATACATACTTTGCCATAATAAAACCCTCCTCATGGTTTCACAAAAATAATACTATTAATGAAGTGCTGTTATTAATATAACCACAAACAGCGCAATCAAACAGTTAAAATTAAAAATAATAATAATTACTATTTTTATTTATCTAGCGTAGGCTTCTGTAAGTCTTTTTAGACTGATCTGCGATTCGGATGTGAATGCATCCTTATGCGCAGTCCAAAGCCAGTTCCCCTCAACTGTGCCGGGAGTATTCATACGTGATTCGCCGCCCAAAAACCATATGTCTTGCAGTGGGATTATAACCCACATTGCTTTTGACGCATACAGCGATTCTATTATCGTCTTGCAACGTGTCTTGATCTCGCCGGATACGCCATCTGCAGCGTCAGCGTCTCGGCGGCCGTGTGCGCTGCTATTGCTGTCAGAGACTCCGCTGTGACCCCTTCCATATTTTACGCTGTCAGAGACGCTGCTGTAATAGCCGTCCGCCGCCATCTGTTCAGCCACCCAGGCCGCCAGCGTGTTGTTATCGTGAGTGCCCGTATAGTATACCTGCATGTAATCGCCGTAAGCAGGCGTCTTTTCGCTCTTTGCGGCACTTTCGCTTCCTGAGGCGTTAACATCCCCAAGATCCATCTCATCCGCGTGAAACTGATATACCTTCAGACCCGGCCAGGCGAATGTATTTTTAAGATCGTTCACATTCGATGTTATGTATCCTAAATCCTCAGCCAAGAAAGGCAGGGAACCCAGCGCTGCTTCCACTGCGTCG
The DNA here is from genome assembly GCA_031264295.1 of Eubacteriales Family XIII. Incertae Sedis bacterium. GTDB lineage: Bacteria > Bacillota > Clostridia > Peptostreptococcales > Anaerovoracaceae > JAISED01. The sequence continues at coordinate 32,445 of JAISED010000062.1, forward strand.
AACAGGTCTTTGCCGGGACCTTTGATCCACTGTCCGTTCTTTGCAGTGCTGTCCTCACCGGGGATCTCCCAACAAGCCTCGAAGCCGCGAAAATGATCAAGCCGCAGGAAATCATAGAGTTGCAGGTTCCGTTTGAAACGCTCTATCCACCATGCATATCCGTGGGCTTTATTGCTTTTCCAGTCGAATACGGGGTTCTTCCAGTTTTGTCCGTCATCCGAGAAGAAGTCCGGCGGAACGCCGCCTGTTTTATATGGGCGCCCCTCATCGTCTAGCAGGAAAACATCCCTGTTTACCCATGTATCGCAGCTATGCGCCGCGACATATATGGGCATATCGCCCAATATGGAAATATTTTTAGCATTCGCATATGTCTTTAACGCCTGCCATTGCTCAGCAAACTTATATTGAAGAAAACGATAAAAACCCATTTCGTCGGCGTACCGCCACTTGTATTCTTTCATAGCGTCGGACTTTCGTTCGCGTATGTTTTTAGGCCAATCCTGCCAGGAAGCATCTCCAAAGTGCGCGCTTATCGCTCTGTAAAGGCAATAATCATCCAGCCAGGACGCCGCGGAAACGCAGAACTCCCGGAATTTTTTATCATCTTTGTTAAATGCTGCATAGGCTTTCCTATATAAAGGGAGCTTTATCCTTAGCGCTCTTTCAAAATCCGCCTGTTTTGAACCCGCCTCTACTTGCGGCAGATCCTCCGGAGACAATAGACCTTCGTTAACGAAAGCGTTTAGATCCAAGAGCAGTTCATTCCCCGCAAACGCGGAACAACTGGAATACGGCGAATATGCCGCTCCGGTCGGATTAAGCGGCAATATCTGCCAGATGCGCTGTCCCGCCGCCGCTAAGTAGTCGCAGAAGGTGTAAGCCTCACTACCGAAGTCGCCGCAGCCGTACACCGAAGGCAGTGATGTAATATGGCAAAGTATCCCCGCCGCCCGCCGCGCGTTTTTCATCACGAGTGCTTCCGGCCTGGTATTCTTAATGTATATGACCCTGCTTCCTCCAGGTTCAATGCTCAAATTCACCATTCTGGCCTTGCCTGCACGCGCGTCTTCGTCTTTCCCCTGTCCGTACAATCTCTGCCTGCGCTTTAAAACACCGCGCCAGAACGCGTCAGGCGTCCCGGCTTGCATCGATAAGCCTTCCGACGACGCCCATGGTTTACCCGCCTGTGCGGACTCGAATTCCAAGACCGCCTCTGCTGCATATTCGGGTTCCAGCACCGTGCCCGAAAGCAATTCTAGGCAGAGGATCTCGCTGCTGAACAGTCTTAAACTCACGTCCTCGTACTGCTCGCTCGAAGCGTTCAAAAACACGATTGCCCGTTCATTGGCATTAAACCGGCAGAATGCGTAGGTATTGGCATATCCGCCATATGATATGAACTCTCCGTTGCGGAAGATCTCATACTCCGCGCGCAGATTGCATATTATGCGATACCAGCCGAGCAGTTCTTCGTCTTCACTCCCCCACGGATATGTTCCCCTGTTATGGGGATCGGAAAAGCCTTCCATACCCGCCTCGTCGCCGTAGTATATCGACGGGACGCCCGGAAATGTCATCTGCCACAGTGACAGCAGCCTGAGTCTGCGTTTTGCGATATCACGCCTATCGCCGTCCATCCTCCAACTTTGCTTCTGCCATTCCGACATACCCGCTTCATCCGGCGGGTTGCAGAGTGCAGTTAGCGCACGCACACTGTCGTGACTTCCGATCAGGTTAAGGCAGGCGTAAAAATGCTCTCTCGGGTAATTTTCGAACAAGTTCATGACGCGGGCGTGTACGTCCGCGGGAGAAACACGGTTCAGGGCAAAATCCATACACCAAGCCTTAAAAGGGTAATTCATTGTCGAGTCCAGCTCTTTACCCAGAAAATATTCACGCATCATTCCATAGCTGCGCTTATTTGAGGCGTCTTCCCAAACTTCTCCCAACAAAACGCCTTCGGGTTCTGTTTCCTTGAGCGCCGTTTTGATATTACGTATAAACTCGTCCGGAAGTTCGTCGGCTACGTCGAGCCGCCATCCCATTACGCCGGCCTTGAGCCAATGCCTTATCACGCTGTCCTTGCCGCCCCATATATATTCCTGGTATGAGGGATCGCTTTCCTCCACATTGGGTAAATCCGCCACGCCCCACCAGCACTCGTAGCCCTCCGCGTCGTGGTTAAAGCGATACCAGCTCCTGTACGGCGAATCTTGGGACTGCCATGCGCCGATTTCAGGATAGTTGCCGTATTTATTGAAATATTTGCTGTCCGCGCCTGTATGGCTGAATACCCCGTCAAGCATAATGGATATCCCGTATTCTTCAGCCTCTTGTATGAGCCTTTTGAATCCGCCCTCGTCGCCGTAGCCCGGATCGATCTTCATATAATCGGCAGTATCGTATTTGTGGTTGCTCGCGGCCTCGAAAATGGGATTGAAGTAGATAATCGTCACACCTAGACTGCGCAGGTAGTTGAGCTTCTCGCGCACCCCTTCCAGTGTACCACCGAAGAAAGGCCAGCGCGTCACCCAACCGCGATCATCCTTGTATAAAAACGGGGCGTCTCTCCAATCCGTCTGCATGAGACGGGTGGGTCCGGCTTTGCGTTCACGAGCCGCCGCATTGAAAAAGCGTTCTTTCCAGTCTTTCCCGCGCGAAAACCTGTCCACGAATATCTGGTAGACCATGCCTTCCTTCCACCACTCGGGAACAGGGCTTTCTTCGTAGACCGTTATCTGATAGGATGCCGGCGGTGAGAATGTCGTCAGTCCGACGCCGCCCAAGCTCCCCTCATTATTGCCGTAGTACCTCGTGATACTGTTAGTGGACACTATGAAATAGTACCAGACCAGTCCCGGCGCGTCCGGGGTTTTGTACAGCGCCGAATAGCGCCGGCAGCCGTCCTCTGCGCCATCGCCGCCCATGCCGAAAGCACCGGAGCTGTCGGCCGCTTGTCGTCCGTCGTCGTCCGCAGTCAATGGTATTACTGTTTCGCCTGTTTCCTGAAACCATATTCGGAGATAGCACGAAGACCCTTCCGGCAATCTCGAAATATCGATCGATAGTTTAATTTCAGTACCACAAGACGCCGCTCCGAATGGTGTTCTGTATTCCGGGCGGTGAGAGTCATGATATAATATTATTCTGTTCATTGTACGTCACCTTCAGTCAAACAGAGCCGCGGGTTTGTGTTTTCAAACGAGCCGCTGATTTTCTGGGGGACGACTTTTTCTGCTCCGAAGCGCGTGGCTTTGGCTTTTTACAGAAATCGTCGTAAAGCTCCATGTATTTTTCGGCCGAAACCCTCCAGCTGAAATCCATAGCCTCCGCATTATCCTGTAATTTATGCCATAACTCACGGTTTGTCTTGTAGATATTCAAGGCGTTCCTGATTACCGCAAGCAATTCATGAGCGTTGTAATTAGTGAATGAAAACCCGTTACCCTCTCCCGTATGCTCATTGCATGGAGTTACTGTATCGCGCAGCCCGCCCGTCTCACGAACCAATGGCAGAGTTCCGTATTTCATGGCTATCATCTGGGCAATACCGCATGGTTCGAATTTAGACGGCATGAGCATGAGGTCGCCGCCCGCGTACATTCTATGGGCAAGCCTGTCGTCATATGTAATCCGCGCCGCCATATTGCCGGGATATCGATCAGCGAAATAATAGAGCATCTCCTCGTAGCGCCAGTCTCCGGCGCCCAACGCTGCGATCTGAACGCCTTCCACGCTCAACAGCTCCTCTATTATATGGGCAATGAGATCAAGGCCTTTCTGTTCAGTGAGCCTGCTGATAATGATTAAAAGCGGAACATCGGGATCCCTAGGCAGCCCCAGCTCAGCCTGAAGCGCCTCTTTATTGACGGATTTGCCCTTCCTGTCCCCGTACTTATATTTACTGTAGATGAGCTTATCTTCGGCCGGATCGTACTCACTATAGTCTATGCCGTTAAGAATGCCGGACAGCTTGTCAGACCGCCAGCGCAGAACCCCGTCCAGATACTCCCCGTAATATGGGGTCTGAATCTCAAGTGCGTAAGTAGGACTTACCGTGGTAATCGCATCCGCGTAATGCAGAGCGCCCTTGAAAAAGTTGATGGCGTCGCCCCATGCCAGATACTCCCTGGCAACCATGTGATTCTCCATATTGAGCAGATCCCCGAGATAGTATCTTGATATAATTCCCTGATATTTGAGATTATGTATGGTTATTACAGTCTTTATATCGTAATAATACGGGTGATCTCCGAAATACTCTTTCAGCATTACCGGGATTAACGCGGTATGCCAGTCGTTGCAATGGATAACGCCGGGTTTGAAACGCTCAAGGAAGGTAAGGCACTCCAATACCGCCTTGCAGAAAAACGCCGCCCGTTCCGCGTCGTCGGCATAGCCGTAGACTGTATCGCGTTTAAAGTAATATTCGTTGTCGATGAAGTAGAATGTAACACCTTTATACTTCATCATCTCAACACCGCAATAAAGCGACCTCCAGCCCAGCTGCATTTGAAAATTGAATTGATGTCTGAATTTTTTCTTGTATATCTCCGGTATTGCGTCGTGCTTCGGCATGATGACTCTTACATCAGCCCCGCTATCCTTCAAAAATACAGGCAACGTGCCTCCCACTTCCCCTAAACCGCCTGTCTTTGCAAACGGAGTAGCTTCAAAAATTGCATACAGTATGTTATTCATATTTACCTCACAATCCCCCCATATTTGCTAATATTAGTAACTATCTAAACACCTCTTTGTTAATTCGTACCTATCTAAATCTAAACGCCGCCTTGTTAATATTCGGAACATGTTACATAGCGCTTTTCTTTTTCAGAACCAAGGGATGATCATTGCTCCCCATCACTATGGCGCCGCTCCCTATCGTTACGAATTTATCCGCAATAACGTTTTCTACCACTGAATTTCTTCCTATCACGCTGCGCTGCATTATCACGCTGTTCTTCACTACAGCGTCCGCCTCCACCGCTACACCCGGGAAGAGTATACTGTTCTCCACGCGTCCTCTTATGAGGCACTCGTTGGGGATCAGTGAATTTGTCACATTGGCTGTGTTATAGTACCTGGTTGGGACGCCGTCGCGTATCTTGGTGTAAACCGGTCTCTTTCCGAAAAACAGTTCCCCGTGATTTTCAGGAAGCAGCGCCTCCCTGCTGCACTTTAGATATGAATCGATCGAATAAACCCTGCCCAGATAGCCTGTGAATTCATAACCGTAAATCTGGAGATTCCCGAGATTCTCCGAAAGGATATCCATCAGATCCATATGATCCACCGCCTGATACCAACCGATGAGATCCATAAACTGCTGTCTGCCTATGATCAGGCAATCGGCGAAAAGAGCCGGCGGCAGATGTTCTCCGCGCGGAGCGTCCGGTGCTAATTGAACCATTTTAGTTATGCGTTTTTCAAAGTTCAGTTCAAGAAATACCCCCCTTTCCCATAGAGCGGGATTTTCCGCCCTGTAAACCAGCGTCACCTCGGCGCCGCTCTTCGCGTGCGCGTCTACCAGCTTCTTATAGTCCATGTTGTATATTTGATTGGCCGAGGCGATGATGATATAATCCACAGAGTCACGCGAAATATAATCTAGATTTCTGATCATATCCTTGACCAGAAATTGAGCGCTCATATTTTTGAAACCATATATCGAGCCCGGAAGTATGAACAATCCTCCGAGCTTACGATCAAGAAACCAGTATTTCCCTGCGCCCAAATGATCGACGAGGGAACGGTAGGTATACGGCGTGACGACGCCTACAGTACGCATCCCCGCATTTACCATATTCGAAAGAACGAAATCGATCAATCTGTACCTGCCTCCGAAAGGCAGCGATGCCAATGGCCGCTCCTCAGTGAGGGCGCCCAGTCGTTCGGTATTATAGTTTGCACAAATCAGACCCATTACTGCTTCCATTTCAAACTCCAATCCAACCTGTTCCGGTTATGGGTACTTCTAAAACCCTGCCGTACATCTTGGTTTTTAGAAATTCCTAATGCTTATACATTATCACTTGGCTTTATGCAGCTCCGTATTCTTGCCATTCAAGGCAAGCCGCCGCGCTTCAAACTATGCGTAGTTTACATTTTCCCCTTCCGTGATAACCGAATTCTCGGAGAGTATCATGTTGTCCGCTACAACGGTTATCCCCTCTTGGGGCGGCGTTCTGCCCTCGGCGGGAGCGCCCAGAAAACTGTCGCGCCTGATCAGCGTGTTCTCGCCCACAATGACCTTCTGCAATTTGCATCCCCGCTCGATCCTCGTTTCCGGCAGAATGATCGAGTTTATAACCGTGCATCCCTCTTCAATCCTGACGTTCGGGCTGAGTATCGAGTTGACGACCTTGCCCCTGACGCTGCATCCGTTACAGATGAGGCTGTTGTCTACGCTGGCCTCCGGCCATATGTACTGGGGCGGATAGATGTTGCTGTTCGAGAGAATTCTGACCCTCCAGTCGAAGATGTTGAATGGCGGATCCTCCTGCAGCAGTTCCATGTTGGCGCCGTAATAGCTCTCGATAGTTCCTACATCCTTCCAGTAACCGCTGAATTTGTATGCGTACAGCGACTTACCCTCGTTCAGAAGTCTCGGTATGACGTCGCTGCCGAAATCCTTTGAGGAATTCGGGTCGTTGTCGTCCTCTGTCAAGGCGTTTTCCAGTAGCCGCGCGCTGAAGATGTACAAGCCCATAGACGCGAGGTTGCTTTCAGGCTGCTGGGGCTTTTCGCTGAATTTGGTGATTCTTCCATCCTCCGCCGCGTTGAGTATGCCAAAACGCGGAGCCTCCTCCCAGGGCACTTCCATGACGGATATGGTGACGTCGGCCTTATTCTCGATATGAAAATTCAGCATTTTGTCGTAATCCATGGTATAAATATGATCCCCCGATAGTATCAGCACATATTCGGGGTCATAGCTGGCGATAAAGTCCATATTCTGAAATATGGCGTTCGCCGTGCCCGTATACCATTCGCCTCCGCCCTGCCGCAGGTATGGCGGCAGAATGTGGACGCCGCCCCCGGTCTCGTTCAAATCCCACGCCGCTCCGGTGCCAATGTAGGAATTCAGCATCATCGGGCGGTACTGCGTCAGTACGCCTACGGTGTCTATCCCGGAATTTATGCAGTTGCTCAGACTGAAATCTATTATCCTGTACTTTCCTCCGAAAGAAACCGCCGGCTTCGCCACCGAAGCGGTAAGAGCGCCGAGCCTACTTCCCTGCCCTCCGGCGAGAAGCATTGCCACAATTTCCTTTTTACTCATCACCATACCTCCTTCTTTCAGTTGATGTTCCGGCAGAGTAAGCGCCTCCGGGCGCGATCCATCCGGCGCGGCGCTCACTGCCCGCATTATCGGTTCCATATCTCATCTTCATATCTCTTTATTGTCTCATCACTCGTAAACGGCCATGAATGGGATATATTGCGCAATGACACACGCGCCCACTGCTCGGGGCGCTTATACCATGAATTGAGCTTCGCGAATGCATCCATATATGAATCGAAGTCCTTCAGCAGAAAATACTCGTCATTGTCCCTCAGCAGTCCGTCGTAGATGTCTCTGAACTCGTTGCCGGTGTTCGGAAAGTACCCGTCGATGAGATGATCTACCGCCCCTTTGATCCTATGGTCGTTATGGTATTCATCCCATGAGAAATATCCGCCCTTCAGGTAGAAGCTGTTGACCTGCTCCACCTTCAGACCGAACAAGGCCATATTTTCTTCGCCGACAGCATCGCGTATCTCCACATTGGCGCCGTCTAAGGTGCCTATGGTGATCGCCCCGTTCATCATCTGCTTCATATTGCCCGTGCCGGAAGCTTCCTTGCCCGCAGTGGAGATCTGCTCGCTCACATCCGATGCGGGGTAGATCATCTCGCCTATTGTTACATTAAAATTTTCCAAAAATACTACTTTAAGGATGTCTGAGACTGCCTTATCTGAGTTTATCTTGTCGGCGACCGCGACGATGAGCTTTATTATGGCCTTAGCGAAATGATAACCCGGCGCCGCCTTCCCCGCGAATATATATGTGTTAGGGGTGGCCTCGTAGTAGGGATTCTCTTTGATCAGATCGTAGATAGCCATGATCTTCAGGACATTCAGCAGCTGTCTTTTATAGCCGTGTATGCGCTTCACCTGAACGTCGAACACAGAATCGGGGTTCACCTTGATATCCATAGTGTCATATATGTATTTGGCAAGCCGTTCCTTATTTTCACGCTTTACAACGTTCAACCGGCTCAAGACCTGCTTGTCGTTCTCGAAATCCGTCATATTTTCGATTTCTCTGAAATCCTTCACCCAGCTGTCCCCTATGCAATCGGTGATCAGCCCCGACAGTCCGGGATTCGCACAATACAGGAAGCGCCTGTGAGAAACGCCGTTCGTCTCGTTTCTGAACTTGTATGGGAAATTGGCGTAAAAATCACGCAGCAGATCCTTCTTGAGTATCTCGGTATGAAGGGCGGCTACGCCGTTGACGGTATGACTGCCTATAACCGCGAGGTTCACCATGTGCAGCTGACCGTCGCGGATAATCGCGGTATTGGCGATCTGCGCCGGCGTCGCCGCGTGGCTCTCAAGCAGCACCCTATGGCGGCGGTCTATTTCGGCGACTATCATGTATATCCTTGGAAGCAGTCTGTGGAACATCTCTTCCGACCAACGCTCCAGCGCCTCCGGCAGTACAGTGTGATTCGTGAACGAGATGGTATTTACGGTTATTGTCCAGGCTTGATCCCAGCCTAGATTTTCCTCGTCAACCAATATGCGCATGAGTTCGGCGACACATAGCGCAGGGTGTGTATCGTTTATATGTATGGAGATATTTTCGTTGAATTCTCGGATAAGTCCGCGTTTTTTCTTATATCGGGCGACTATGGCGCCGACGCCCGCCGCTACAAGGAAGTACTCCTGTCTCAGCCGCAATTCCTGCCCGGAAAGATTGTTGTCGTTGGGATAAAGCACGTATGAAATGGCTTCGGCGTCTGAACGCGAGTGGATGGCCTTCGCGTAGTCGCCGCGGTTGAACGAGGCGAAATCGAATTCGTCACCCGCCTGTTCAGCGCTCCAGAGTCTAAGTGTGTTGATCTGATCGTCCCTGGCGTAGCCGATAATGGGCACGTCATAGGGAACGGCCAGCACCGCGTCGTAGTTTTCATGTTTGAATGTCAGACGTGAGCCGTCTTGCTGCCAGTTCACCGTGCCGTTGAACTTGACGACTACGGCTTTCTCAGGCTTGCGTATCTCCCACGGATATCCGTAGCGCAGCCAGTTATCGGGCAGTTCGACCTGTTGACCGTCAACGATTTTCTGTCTGAAAAGTCCGAAGCGATAGCGGATCCCGTTGCCGTGCCCCGGTATACCGAGGAAGACCATGGAGTCCAGGAAACAGGCTGCAAGCCGTCCCAAACCGCCGTTTCCGAGTCCCGCGTCAACTTCTATCTCAAAAAGTTCGTTCAGGTCTACATTCAGCTGCGAAAGGCCTTCACTGACGACCTCCCGTATGCCCAGGTTCGTAAGGTAATTGTTTAGGAGTTTCCCTATCAGAAACTCCATCGAAAAGTAATATATCTGTTTATCGCTGTCTTTCTTGCCGTATTGCGTGTTTGTATAAACCCATTGGCGGCTGATGTATCTTCTTATCATCCGCACAAGGATGGTATACTGTTCCAACCTATCACCGTCCTCAAACGCCTTGCCAAGATGCTCGGCGAATTCGGCGCGGTATTCCCTGATAAATTCCTTCGTATTGGTAAATATTGAGGACACCCCCGTTTCCGATTTGTTCTCATTCAAAATATGGTACTCTTTGTTATAATAATCATCAATTGTACTGAATTCAGTATTAGTTTCATTATATCATATTACTGTTGATTTATCTCTTATTTTTTGCAATTATGCTGAATTCGGTTTGAAGGGGTAGTCCGGTTATGACATCTGGCGAAAAGAAACGCGAAGCTAAAACGAAACATATGCCTATTCCTTCCTGCCGCTCAGCAGCACTATCGGTTCGCTCCTAAGATTTGCAATAGCTCCGGCAAAGGCGGCGCAGACCGCCGCTGCGGCAATGCACAGTCCTACGAATATAAAGACACGCGGTTCGACGATGAGTTCGTCCGCGATCTCCGTCATATTTACCGATGCGTCCGCCGCGTTCGACCAGTTGCTGTATCTGGTATCTACAGTCATGGCGCTTTCAAAGACGGTTGATATAGCGCGGTTCGTCATGAACCACGCGGCCACTGCGCCGACTGCGGCGGCCGGCACGGCTACGGTGATCATGCCGCCCGCAAGCGAAAGCACACACCATAGTTTGCCGACGCCGAGAGATCGTTCCACTGCGGTACGCAGCTTCTGCCTGGATATAAAGAGATATGTGAAAAACAATAAAAACAGCACCGTCGCCGATATACCCGAAACTAGCAAGACGCTCGCCATATCCTTCATCCTGTCCAGATTAAATTCAGGCGCCCAAGCGCCGTAATACGGTCTTTTAATAGGTTCGTATAGGTACTCCGCGTCTTCAAATAGCAGTGCCGACTCCGATACGATGCTTTCATAAGTCAAGTCGCTCCTGAATGTATATCTATGAGTATCCGCATTCCAGCGGCTCTTGATCTCCACCGCGTCCTCCATCTGCCGCACCGTACCTACTCTGTATGAAACAAACTCTCGAATCTCTCAATGTTCGCATAACTGGCGTGGTAGCGGACTGCGCCCAGTAAGCACAACATGGTAGCGAGCGAAAAGAGTACAACGAAAGAAGCGGTTGCTATGAGAGTTCTGAACATCTGTTTCAGGGTATATGCAAAAACCCCGCATTTCTATTCTCCTTGTCTTACTTATTGCGAAACGCTGTCAAGCGAAGCGCCACCGGTTTCAAAATACTCAAGCATCTCAGTAATCACACTTTCCGCCGAAAGATCCCCATGTGAATATTCTTCAACTCGCAGTATGTATTCCCCATTATCTGACATGATAAGCGCGTCAATTCCCTCGAACACCTTTCCGTTGCATACACGTTCCTCCCTCATGCACAGCAATACAATGTCCGGTCTGTATATATACTCCAGTGTATGTGTCAGTCCTTTGCATACGATTTCACCGTGCGATAGATAGTGCTGCAACGGGATAATATCCTCCGCCCCGCTTTCATCACAGAAGTCGGAAAAGCTAAAAACTGCATATCCATCACCGCGCAGTCTATGACTAAACATCAAAAAGACTTCTTTCGCCGAATATAAAAACGCCGCTACCGGACACTTAGCGCCTGGAATACCCGCTCCCATGCGATACGGGATTATCTTCGGCGCCTCAAAAGCATGGTGTGAACTCCTTAGCATGAGTTGATCAAGCAAATCGTTGAAGCTCAGTCCGGGGTTGGAATCCAAAAGCTTCGCTATGTGAGCGGTAATCACAGGCGCAGCATAACTGTTCGCCCCCGCCGTCTCCACCCGCCTGCCACTGGGCAATTCCAACACCGCGCCGCAATGCGCTACTAAACAATTCTCGGCGCGCATACCATCACATAAATCAATCGTATACTCGCCATCATCCATATATCCGCCCCTGTCGGCTCGTACTCCGAACACGCCTGGCATCAAAGCTGGAAACGATTTCAAGCCGGTGTTGTGAAAAGCCGCTATGATCATGGCGCCGCCTTCGAGCAACGCTTCTATCGGTTCCGCAAGCTCCCGCAAGTCGCGCCAGTCAAGCGTTCCTAAACTCATATGGATAATCCTCGCTGGCTCTTCATCACACCACCGCAATGCGGCGCTTAGCTTGGCAATATATGCCTTACCATCTGCATCAAGCGCTGCTATGTCTACCAGCTCGATCTCAGGGTTTATCCGTCCCATTACGGCTGCGCATACCGTGCCATGACTCACATTCCCCAGTTCGTCTTGTCTCGGAACAATACTGCCGTCATCTCGGACACGCAACGACGCCGCGATATATGGCAATGGAAAGCACCCCAAATTCACGCCGTTGTCTATAATATAGACCTTCACCAAACTCTCCCTTCTTCATTTTGACCACTATTCCGCCACTGATGCGTATGGCGCAAATAGTAATGAAATGCAGACTGTCACACAAATGATATCAGCGTTTCCGGCTCGATTTGCCTTAATTTGCCAGCATTTAATTCGAACACCCTGTCCAATCGGTTTAAGTAGTTGTACTTGTGTGTGATCAGTATCACAGTCTTATCCTTCAAATGAGAGTCTATCATATCATAAAATGCGGCTTCAGAATTCACATCACAATTCGATGTAGCTTCATCCAGGATTATTATTTCCGCCGACTTGAGCAAGGCTCTGGCTAAGATGAGCTTCTGGCGCTCTCCTGCCGACAAGCTCGCCCCGTTTATCCCGATTTTATGTGCGTAGGTCTGCGGCAACAGATTAATAAATTCTTCGGCGCCGCTTCTATGACACGCCGCACGGATTTCATCTTCGCCAGCGTCCCCGCGAAGATCGACATTACCCTCTACTGAATCTTGAAACAAATAAGATTCCTGACTCACTATAGCGAAATAATCCCTCAACTTGGCCAAGCCCAGATTCACAATATTCGTATCTGCGATTTTTATAGTGCCTGATGTTGGTTTATAAAAACCAAGTAACAGGTTAATCAGAGTTGATTTGCCGGATCCGTTCTCTCCCACAATACCTATCTTTTCACCTTTTCTGATTGTCAGGTTCACTTCCTGCAATAATGTCTCATCACCATAAGCAAATCTTATTTTATTGAAAACGATAAAAGCTTCTGATTGGGGTTTGTCCTTAGGCTCTAATTCCGTTTGGAATTTCGTTTCTGATTTATCTTTCAGTGCTCTGCTGGCATCTTTATCGCCAAGCCCTTCTTCTTCCATATCAAAAAACTCGAATAATCGAGCCGCTGATGGCGTAATTCTCATCATGTTGTACTTTATATTCAATACAATCGAAAGCGGTCCCATGACACTAGAGCTGTAAGCTATAAACGCAAACGCCCCACCTATCGTAAAACTATTCACGCAAATGAGATATCCTGCAAAAACATAGATTGCACACGTTGTGAATGTGTCTAATATGACTTCTAAAAATAGATTATATCTATCAAGCATCGCGTTATCGCGATAATTATTCATAATTTCTTTGCGCTTGTGTATAAAGTCCTGCATTTTAAGTGGCATCAAATTCCAGAGCTTTATCTCTTTCGCCCCGCCTATTATATCTCCCAGCCAGTCAGAAAATGTTCGCGAGATTTCGATCATCCTTCTAATCCGCTTGCCTTTTATCACTGATAATCTTACGATAATGAGATATTTTATCGGAATCATGACCAAAATAAGTAATGATAGCTTCCAATTGACGACAACGAGACCAATCAACCCGCTGAAAACCCTGAATATGTTTATAATCGAATACATCAGCCCTTGATCTGTGATGCTTGCCGCAGTACCGATGTCCGTAGTAACCCTGTTGACGATTTCGGCAGGGTTTCTGTTTTGAAAGTAGGTGATCGGCATTTTTAGCAACTTTTCAAGAGCTTGTACATATAACAGCAACGAGGATTCATTATGTACATGCACGAGTATCTTTGTCTGCAATACGTCTATAGACTGCCACACGAGCACCGAAGCGAATAGAGCAGCGGAAAAGAATATAATGTAGCTAAAGTTTTTTTCACCCATTCCTTGGTCTGTGATTGCCCTGATGATTAATGGCTGAACGAACGCCAAGCTCGTCGAGACAATAAAACACAAACACAACAAGACGATTTTATTTTTAAAATGGAGTAGATACCGCAATAATCTTAAAATTGTCTGTGAATCATTTGAATTCCGAAACGCGCGCCTTATTAGAATCATTTGCTTCTCCGTGCCATCTGCAATGTCGATGAGTACAATCACTCTCTTTCTGCCGTCTATGGATTCTTCTTTGCAAATGTGTACCCCACCATTGGCGACCTCTGAAAACTTGTGTTACGCTATCCTGAAGGTTTTTTTCGCTGGACTATACGGCAGAACCCCTTTATACTTGTTAGTCTTCTGTCAACGATGTACAGCGAAAAAACACCCAGAGGCGTCCTCAGCTATAAGTCTCTCCCGCCCGTTTGGGAGAAGACCGATATGTAGACATGTTTTCGGTCTTCCTCCATTGTGCCTAAGCAATACACTTATTGCACGGCGCAGTCGGGCGTGCCCTTGTGTACTATGCCTGTTGTTGGTACATTATTGTGAGGCGTAGATCAACAAAGTCCGTTGAAGACGTGCCCGAACAGTAACATGGATTGCAAGTACATTCTGGGCCGACTTCATATGCTTCAACGGTAGCCTTAAAGCTGTCCTGCCTTTTGCCTAATCTCTTTTTCATCGCCCTTCCTCCTTTCTTATCATATATTTCCTCGGAGACTCTGGTTGGTCTGAATCAACTCGTTCCCAGATCCGGGATTTTTTACTTTACACCAAAACTACCCAAGGTGTTTTACCTTTCTGTTTAAATCCTTCAAAGTGTTTGATACTAATTTTAAAATAACAACTTATAAGTTTACTCGCTATTAACTACAGAATCTTCTATAAGGTTCAATATATTCTCATATGTATCAACCAACCCGTCTTTAATGTATTTCTCCTGGATTTTTATGCCGAATTCTGCCTGAATATCATAAAGCGCAAATACCAATTCACGACTTGGCATACGAACATGTACGCCAAGTATTTTTTCGGTTCTCAGATTTTTTCGATCAATAAAATCAATGCCTGCCCTTTTTTTAAATATTGTACTTAGTCTTTCGTCAATTCCGTTACAATATTTCATGAGAAACCCTCCAAAATGTATCAAGAAAATCCATTGCTACTCAATGTCCTTGCAGTTATATCGCATCAATATCGCCGTAGCCCTCAAACTGTCGGATTATTTTTTCTGCCACTATTCTTGCGTTGCCCGAACTTAATAGGTTAAAAACATCATTTCTGCCTAATGCCCTGATTTTTTCATCAACTATAGCACTGTCTAAAGTAAGAATGTTATATTCTTGATCAACAACGCGTTGATGATCAGGACAGTTCATGTATGCAGAAATATGGTGATAATCTATGGCTATCTCAAATCTGCTAAGAATCAATTTAGATATTTCGTCAAAATACTCACTTAGATAATTAGAATACAGAGAGCAAAACACTGCGCTATCACATTTTATCGCCATAGCTATCTCATATGCTGTTATTCCAAAATGATTCAATTGTTTTCGGCTATAAGGCACAATTCCTCCCGGAATACCAACAATAAATATTTCAGGACTTTCCATCATTTCGATTTCTTTTATGTAACCATTATACCTGTACACTTTGTCTTCTTCGCTTAGCCTAACATCCCACATGAACTCAGGAAATGGATGAACTCCTATAATGGCGCTGTCCCATCGTGTACTCACAGAAGATACTTTGTAGCCCATATTAACAAACTGCTTCCTTAACGATAACTGAACTTCAAACTTGTCCGAGCACTCAGCATTTCCTATAACAAATATCGTAGGCGTGTCAATGTCATACAATACTTTTTTCGAGTCAAGCAGTTTATTATGTCCTATACATTGCGGCGTAATATCCAATCCCGAAGGTATCAATGCCACCATCTCTTGAACCTCTTCCCTGTCACGACAACGGGTATAAACAATATTTTTGCCGTGCGTAATTGCCGCCCTCAACTTTGTCCAAAGAATGTCCTTAGGCAATGCTATTATATCATCTTCGATAAACCAAACGCATGTGCAGCTTTCGAGCGCATAATCAAAATCATCGCTGACGATTATATCTCCACATGGTGTATTTATTTTATCGCCAACCAAACCCCATCCATTAGGGCTTATTAATGAGGTAATATGCATATCATTGAGCATGTCTTGATGCCTAACATACGGCATAAAGCTCTTGTTAAAAGGATACATCAACAAATTTTCCATATCTAGCTACAAGCCTCCTTCCTTCAAAGTCTCTCTAGATTCAACTGTCATTTCAGCTATTAAGTCATATCCAAGTTCTCTTAACATGCAATAGTCCTTAAATATTTCCTCAGTCTCTTTCCTGATACGTGCACAACCATTTTTACGCAATTCAGGAAGTATACTATCCATCCCGTCCAGTTCACCAATACATGCTGTGCAATATAAATATGCCCAGCAGTTACAACATCTTGTTGAGGTCTCGCGTTCCAAGTTAAGTATTCTTTCAGCTTTCTTCAGGTTTATTCCTTCTATCAAGTTCCCAATACATGTGATTGTAGATTTTTCACTTATCCGTTCGCATGGGTAAAAATCACCCTCCACATTTACAAATAAACGGAACATACCTGGCACACATGGCCCTGCACGATGCGTTTTCTTAGGTAATTTATCCATTTGTGTAGTCTGTTTCCCCCCCCTTTGACGCTCTATTGTAGCAAAAACCGTATCCAATAATTGAGATGCCACAGAGTCTTTTATCCAACCCAGTTTAGCCAAGAAATATTTGAATTTCTCATATTCCCATTCTGCGATATAGTCCTCGTTGAAATTCAGAACAATATCGGAATATCTGGTGTCAATAAGCCCTGCGTTAAAGTGTCTCTCCTTGAGCATTTCATGATTTCTGACAAATTCATTGATTTCGCTGAACTTATTGGTTGGATCCATGACAGTATTAAAGAGAACATGAGCGTTATAATATGTTGGAAATTTCCCAATTAACATATTCAAATTTGCAATAATAGTTTTGAACGAACCTTCATCGCTACCTGCAAATCGACGATGTCTATCATGTATATTTTCGGGTCCGTCAAGACTGATTGTTATAGAAAAATCATGTTGCTCAAAAAAAAGTACTTTCTCTTCTGTAATCAACGTGCCGTTTGTTGTGGTTGTGTAATTAATTATGCGACCTTCAGCTTTTTGTTCTGCGTACTCAACACACTTTTTTATAAAGTTAAACCGCAAAAGCGGTTCACCGCCATAAAATCCAATACTAATATCTTTCGAATCCCTTGAGTGGGCTATTAAATAATCAATAGCTTTCTTTGCCGTGTCAAAGTCCATTTCCTTTTGCGAATGTGCCCTGTTGTTATAATCTCCAGAATACACACAATATCCACAGCGCAGGTTACAGCGTTGTGTTATTTGCAAAGTCATATGGCCAATTTTGCTTCTATGACAGTACTCAAGATACGGCGTCATTGGATGTTCTACTTCCTCGACACGATTGTTTTTTAAAAATCCATTATTTTTTAAATTATCTATGTATTCATCTACTGAACACGAATCTAAACTACACTCAACATCACTTCTTCCGCTTTGTAAACGCGCAAAGACTGGCTCGGGTATTTTTAATATTTTGTCAGTATTCACATCGTGCAAATAATAGCCTTCTGAAGTTGAAAACAAGTGAATGAACGGCATCTCATTATCCATTTGCAACCTCCTGCAATTATCGGTAATAAACCGTATTACAAAGTGGATATTATGCTAGGAGAACTCACGCGGCTCTCCTTCCACACACCTAGTATAATAGTATGTTACGCCTTGAATCTTAAAATGTCAATTGTTTCCCACCTCGAATCGCTCGCTAATTTGGTAAGTGCGACCACGAATTTGGCAACTTCTAGAGTTACGACACAACTCACTCCTCCTGCAAATAACCGGTTTACTTCTCCTCGTATAATATGTATTGTGCAGAGCATCATCCACACCGGGTAACGAAGGCACCCAATGCGCCGCCATTGCGAGCGGAAGCCCGTTCGCGGATGTGAAACTTTCAAAAAGCTTTTGCGATGCGGATTGCAAAGGACACGACAGACCGATAGCACTGGGAAGTGCAAGAAGCGGACAGATGCACTGTTGTTTCGAACAACCTCTCTTTGTCCTTTGTGAATGTAATACTCAACCACATTGCACTGAAGTGCAAAAAATGGAATCCCCCTTTGCTTACTCACAAAGGGGATTCCAAAATTTTGATAATGCATCACTTTACACGCTTTTCGTTTTATAATATTTCATGCCACAATGCGCCGCTTGTCATTGGCCGACTCGCGCCACTTCATTTCTTACGCTTTAAGCGTCGTTACGATGCATTACGCCGCTTCTGAGATACAACGTCCATGATAACCGCCGCAAGCAGAACGAGACCTTTTACTGTCTTCTGCCAGTTGGCGTCAACGCCGAGCAAGGACATGCCGTTATTCAGTACGCCCATGAAGATCGCGCCGATAACCGCGCCGCTGACTGTACCTACGCCGCCGTAAGCGGACGCGCCTCCTATGAAGCAGGCGCCTATAGCGTCAAGCTCATACATATTCCCCGCCCCAGGTGTAGCCGAGTCAAACCTTGCCACGCATACCAGCGCGGCTACAGCGACCAGGAATCCCATGTTTGTATAGGCAAAGAACATAACCTTGTTCGTATCTACGCCCGAGAATATCGCGGCCTTTTCATTGCCGCCCATTGCGTAGAGATAACGCCCCGAAACCGTCTTCGAGGTATAATAATGGTAAACCAGAACTATTATCGCCAAGGTAATGAGTACTACAGGCATACCCTTGCTGTGTCCGAACAGCCAGAACACATACATTATGATGGCGCAGATTATTACAATGCGCACTCCCATGATGACTGGCGACTCTACCTTGTACTTTTTACGAATTTTAGCTATGCGATTATATACCTGCAATATCACAAACGCGGCACATACAATAGCGCCTATCACAAGTGTGAGCGGAACAAGCATATCCGGCGCGGTATCGCCGCCGGGTAGGTAATTATTGAAAAATCTCTTGTAATTCTGCGGGAACGGCGAGATAACAAGACCGTTAAGCAGAATTGCAGCCATTCCCCGGAAGGTAAGCATTCCCGCCAATGTAACGATGAACGGCGGTATACGTATATAAGCGATCCAAAACGCCTGCCACGCGCCGAGAGCAACGCCTATCAGCAGACAGATTATAACAGTCAGATATATGTTCATCTGATGGTTAACCATAAGTTCGCCCGCAACCGCGCCTATGAACGCTAGTCCGCTGCCAACCGAAAGGTCGATGTTTCCGCCCGTAAGTATGCATAACAACATCCCGCTGGCAAGTATAACTACATACCCATTCTGCGCGATCAGGTTGGTAACATTCGACGGGGAGAAAAATGACGCCGTGAAATTAGTGTGAAGCGACACTAGTATCTGGAACAATACCATAACGGCTATAAGAGCAACAAGCATCGTATTCTGCTTTATGAACTCAAGCACCATATTGCCTCTGGAACCGCTTGAAGCATCCGGTGCATTGGGTTCAGTTTCCAATGTTGGGGCTTTGTTGATATCAGCCATATTATCACTCTCCTTTACGATGCGCTTGTACTGAGGATGCTGGACATAATCTTCTCCTGACTGGCCTCGTCATGAGAGTACTCAGCAACAATCCGCCCCTCGTTCATCACATAGATACGATCACACATTCCAAGTATTTCCGGCATCTCGCTGGAAATCATCACTACCGACTTATTTTGGGCTACCAATTCGTTAATAAAGTTATAAATCTCATACTTGGCGCCTACATCTATCCCCCTGGTGGGTTCATCCAATATCAAGAACTCCGGTTGCGCATACATCCATTTGCTGAGCAGTACCTTCTGTTGATTTCCGCCCGAAAGGCTGCCTGCCTTCTGTTCCACGCTGTTGCACTTGACATGGAGCATATCCTTATATTCATTTGCGTCTGTGACTTCTCTGTCATTGTCTATCCGCCCGTGACGACTGATTCTGCGAAGATTTGCAAGCGTCACATTAACCCTGATCGGGTTAGACAGTATCAATCCGTTGGTCTTTCTGTCCTCTGTAACATAGGCCAATTTGTTATTTATGGCATCTTGTACAGTATTGAGTTTTACCTCTTTCCCATCCAGATACACAGAGCCGCTTATACCGCGCCCGTATATCTTGCCGAACACGCTCATGGCGAGTTCGCTCCGTCCGGCACCCATCAGACCGCTTATGCCCACGACTTCACCCCTGTGAACCTTTATGCTGACATTGTCGCATACCTTTCGCTCATACAGGGGATGATATACCGTCCAGTCTTTTACTTCAAGGCTCACATCGCCGATAGAAGATTTTCTCTTTGGAAAACGATCATGGATCTCACGCCCGACCATGCCCTTGATGATCCTGCCCTCGCCGGTGTCGTCTACATTCTTCGTAAGTGTTTCTATCGTAGCGCCGTCGCGCAGTATCGTTATGCGATCCGCGACCTGCACGACTTCACTCAGCTTATGGGAGATCAGGATAGAAGTTATCCCCTCGCCCTTGAATTGAATCAGCAGCGCCAGCAACTTCTGACTGTCGTCCTCATTAAGCGACGCCGTAGGTTCATCCAGTATGAGCAAACGCACCTTCTTCGCCAGTGCCTTGGCTATCTCCACCAACTGCTGCTTGCCGACACTGATATCCTTTATAAGCGTCCTTGACGACTCCTTGAGACCGACGACCTTCATATGCGCGTCCGCCTCACTGTAGGTGGCGCCCCAGTCTATGTTCATCTTCTTCCCGCGCTCATTGCCGAGAAACATGTTTTCGGCTATGCTCATCTTAGGTACAAGCGCCAGTTCCTGATGAATGATCACTATACCTTTGTCTTCACTGTCGCGGATGCCGGAAAAGCGGCATTCCTCACCGGCATAGATGATATTGCCTTCATAACTTCCGTGCCCGTACACACCACTCAGAATGTTCATAAGCGTGGACTTGCCCGCACCGTTTTCCCCGACAATCGCGTGGATCTCCCCCTCTTCAACATCGAAGCTCACATCATTTAAAGCCCTTACACCGGAGAACAATTTGGTAATGTTCTGCATTTTGAGAAGATAATCTTTCAAGTAAACTCCCTCCCAGCCTAAATATAAAATAATGATTCCGGTAAGTAAGACTGCGACTATCGTTCGACCCGGCAAAAGAATCCGTATAAGTCTTGTAATGGACAATAAACAGGAGGGTGGGAATCCCCCCACCCTCCTTGATCGTGACCTGTTTTTGTCGCAGTCTTTGGATTATTCTGCCGGCGTAACGTCCGCCTCGGTGTAATATCCGCTGTCAATCAAGAGTTCCTGGTAATTTTCAATCGTTCCAATAACCGGTGCGCACTGATATGTCGGAATGACGCCAGTTCCATTATCATATGTTGTGGTGTCATTGATTTCAGGCTCTGTGCCCTTCAGTATGGAATCGATCATTTGTACTGTCCGCGCAGCCAATGTACGGGTATCTTTGAATACTGACATCGACTGGGTGCCTTGCTTCATGTTGATGACGGAAGGCTTGTCGCAGTCCTGACCGGTTATGATCGGGAAGTTCTCCGCAGTGTAGCCAGCGTTCTTCAGAGCTGTTGTAACACCCTGAGCTGTTGAGTCGTTGCTGCAAAGAACCGCATCAAGCTTGGTTCCGTTCGGTCCGTAGCCATTGACCGCAATCAGGTTCTCCATACGGCTCTGAGCGACTTCTGAACTCCATCCCTGGATCGCGCACTGTTCTCTTGCGGTCTGTCCTGACGGTACAACCAGCTTGCCTTCGTCGATGTAGGGCTGAAGCACTTCCAGCGCTCCGCCGAAGAAGAAGATGATATTGTTGTCGTCCGGGGAACCAGTGAACATTTCGATGTTGTAAGGACCGGCGGAATTTTTAAGATCCAAGGCTGTTTCGATATACTCGCCCTGCATTCTGCCTACAAGGTTGTTGTCGAATGTAGCATAGTAGGCGATTCCGTCCGTGTTCATGATCAGCCTGTCATAGGCTATAACCGGAATTCCGGCGGCTTTAGCGCTGTCGACTACATTGGTAAGGGACGCCGCTTCAATAGCTGCAATTACGAGTACCTGGCATCCTGTGGCGATCATGTTCTCAAGCTGTGCAACCTGAGTCGGAACATCGTTGTCGCCTGCATACTGCAGATCGACCTCATAGCCCGCCGCTTCAAGCTGCTGTTTCATGTTGGCGCCGTCCTGGTTCCAGCGCTGCAGACTCTGGGTAGGCATAGATACGCCCACTTTGAGGGTATCGCCGCCTCCGTTGCCTGTATCAGCATCATCACCGTCGTTACCGCCGGTCTGGCCGCAAGCTGAGAATGTGAACACCATCGCGATCACCAACAGAATTGAAAATACTTTTTTCTTCATTTCTCTCCTCCATTTCTTTTTCTAGTACTAAACACACGATACTATAACTTTTATCATCACCGGCGGGATTTCCGGTGAGATGCCTGTCTAAAAGAACACAATAAAGCAGAGAGCGGTAACCGTCTCACCACGTTACCGTATCCTGTGTAAAGACTAAACCAAATTCTCATAAATGTCAAGTAAAAAAAATATAATCCAAAAGTGAAAATTTTAAAATATCACTGTCATACCTTGTGATTCTTGCAATTTTTCGCTTTTTCGCTTATAATTATCTTAAATATAATATCTGTGGTATACAAGCAAGGGAGGACATATGCCTGAGAAAATAGCAATGAAAACGCCGCTTGTGGAAATGGACGGCGATGAAATGACGCGAGTCATATGGAAATGGGTAAGGAATCTGCTCATTCTCCCATATGTCGATCTCAAAACCGAGTACTTCGATCTGGGTCTGGAGAATAGAGAAGCTACGCGCGACAGGGTCACCGCCGAATCCGCCGAAGCAACGCTTGAACTGGGTGTCGCCGTCAAATGCGCGACCATAACGCCGAACGCCGCCCGTGTTAAAGAGTACAATCTTTCCGAAATGTGGAAATCCCCTAACGGCACGATAAGGGCGATACTGGACGGAACAGTATTCCGTGCGCCTATCCTCGCTAAAGGGATCATTCCGTATATCCCGACTTGGAGCAAACCGATAACCATCGCCCGTCACGCCTACGGCGACATCTACCGCAACGCCGAACTCGCGGCCGAACCCGGAAGCCGCGCGGAATTGGTCATAACCGCAGCCGACGGTTCTGAAAAACGCGTCCTGATCCACGAATTTAAGGATGGCGGTGTCGTCCAGGGCGTTCACAACACCGACGAAAGCATATCATCCTTCGCGCGTTCCTGCTTTGCCTACGCCGTCGACACCGGACAGGATCTCTGGTTCGCCACGAAAGACACTATTTCCAAGACTTACGACCATCGTTTCAAAGACATATTCGAAGAAATTTTCGATAAAGAATACAAAAGCGCATTCGAAGCCGCAGGCATCTCATACTTCTATACACTGATCGACGACATGGTAGCGAGAGCGGTTCGCTCTGAAGGCGGCTACATCTGGGCTTGCAAGAATTACGACGGCGACGTGATGTCGGACATGGCTGCGACCGCATATGGCAGTCTGGCCATGATGACCTCTTCCCTCGTCTCGCCCAAGGGCGTGTTCGAGTTTGAGGCGGCTCACGGCACTGTACAGCGCCATTACTACAAATATCTGCAAGGCGAAACGACCTCCACCAATTCCGTAGCGACAATTTTCGCCTGGAGCGGTGCGCTCAGGAAACGCGGAAAACTCGACGGACTCGCTGAACTGTCAGCATTCGCAGACAGACTGGAGAAGAGCACAATCGACACAATAGAAGCCGGTGTCATGACCGGCGATCTCTATGATATTTCCGTGACTCCAGGGAAAAAGCGCGTTGATACAGAAGCGTTTTTAAAAGAAGTGGCGCGGCGGCTAGTCTAAACCCGCGACAAGTATTAGTTCACTGAGGCGCCGCTTAAGCGACCCCGGTTAAAGCAGGGTTTTTAGAAGTCCCCTTAAAGGCTCCAATCGATCTCTTGCCCAAAACCCGCGAGGAATTCGTTTGCCTTTTTGAAATGCCCGCAGCCGAAAAATCCGTTATACGCTGAAAGCGGGCTGGGGTGAGCCGCCGTTAACACCAGATGCCTCCATCCGGAAATGAGCGGCGCTTTCGCCTTGGCGCTGGCGCCCCATAACAGGAAAACCATAGGCGTTTCCCGCTGCGCCAGCAGTGTGATGACCCTGTCTGTGAACGTCTCCCATCCCATGCCTTTGTGGGAATTCGGAGCGCCCTCCCTCACCGTCAGCACAGTATTCAGCAGCAGAACCCCCTGCTTCGCCCAATCCGTCAAGCATCCGTGGCCGGGCGGCGTTACACCCAGTTCATCCTTCAGTTCCTTGAAAATATTCACGAGAGAGGGCGGCGTCTGCGCGCCCTTTTGTACAGAAAAGCATAAACCATGCGCCTGACCCTTACCATGGTAGGGATCCTGCCCCAGTATCACCGCTTTAACATCTTTATACGCCGTATATTTTAAGGCATTAAAAATATCATACATGGACGGGTATATGACGCGCGTCCGGTATTCACTCTTTAAAAAGGCTCTGAGCCCGAGGTAATATTCCTTCTCAAACTCGCCGGCAAGCACATCGTCCCAATCGTTTCCAATATTTACCATTTATTAGGCGCCTCACCGCGCTTCTGTCATTTACCCATCCGCCCTACAAATCGTCAGTCTTTAAAGCAGCCGGTTTTTTAACCCTCAGGTTTACAAAACCTCAGTCTTTCGGATCACCGGCTTTACAAACATCAGTTCTTTAAACTTTGTATGGGCGCGGGTATTCTTCCGCCGCGTTTAATCATCACTGACGGGGAAGCCGTATTCAGTTTCATCACCGGTCCGCTGCCCAGCAAACCGCCGAATTCCAAGATATCACCGGTCTTCTTGCCTATGGCCGGTATCACCCTGACCGCAGTCGTCTTGCTGTTGATCATGCCTATGGCCGCTTCATCCGCAATCATAGCCGCGATTACGTCCTCGTGAGTGTCCCCCGGCACGACGATCATATCCAAGCCCACCGAACACACCGCCGTCATCGCCTCCAACTTCTCCACAGACAAGGCGCCGCTCTGCACTGCGGCTATCATCCCCGCGTCCTCCGACACAGGAATGAAGGCACCCGAAAGACCCCCTACACTTGATGAAGCCATAACGCCGCCCTTCTTTACAGCATCGTTCAAAAGGGCGAGCGCCGCAGTGGTTCCATAAGCCCCACAATGCTCAAGCCCTATCTCTTCAAGTATATAGGCGACGGAATCACCTATCGCCGGTGTGGGCGCAAGCGAAATATCCACAATGCCAAATGGCGCTCCCAAGCGAGCCGACGCTTCGCTGCCGACCATCTGTCCCATGCGCGTGATCTTGAAAGCCGTCCGCTTAATGATCTCGGCTACCTCCGTAAGATCCTTACCCTCGCCCGTCTTCCTAAGCGCCGCCCTGACCACACCGGGTCCGGAAACGCCCACGTTGATCACACAATCCGGTTCTCCCGGCCCGTGAAACGCCCCTGCCATGAAGGGATTGTCTTCAGGCGCATTACAGAAAACCACCAACTTCGCTGCGCCTATGCACTGCCTGTCCGCCGTGAGTTCTGCCGTCCGCTTGACGACTCTGCCCATTATCGCCGCCGCATCCATATTTATACCTGACTTTGTCGAAGCCACATTCACCGACGCGCACACATGATCTGTAAGTGAAAGCGCCTCCGGTATGCTGTTCAGAACCTCCAGATCCCCCGGAGAAAAGCCCTTGTGAACCAGGGCTGAAAACCCGCCGATGAAGTTCACTCCCACATCATTCGCGACGCACTCAAGCGTCTTGGCGTACCTCAAAGGGTCGCCTCCCGACGCCCCGGCAAGCATGGCGATAGGCGTCACAGCTATCCGCTTATTGATAATGGGAATCCCGTATTTTTGCTCGATTTCCTCGCCTGTTCTCACCAAATTCTTTGCGCGATTGTAGATTTTCGCATACAGTTTATCACATGAAGAATCAATACTGCCGTCACAGCAGTCAAGAAGCGATATTCCCATAGTTATTGTTCGTATATCCAGGTTTTCGTCCTGTATCATGGTGATCGTTTCCATGATATCCGACATATTCAGCATACAGACTCCATCCCCGCCGCTTTAGGCGCTGACCGCCCCTAGGGCGCGGTTATAGCTGCGGCTAACTCTATCCACACCGTCTGAGGCGTCAAATCCTGTGCATGGAATTGAAAATATCCTCATGCATGACGTGTATCCTCATACCGTCCACATTTTTCTTTAGCTTTTCCTGCAATTCTCCCAGTTCGCAGTTCATTCCAGCCATGTCTATAAGCATGACCATGGCGAAAAACTCCTGCAGAACCGACTGCGTAACCTCAATGACGTTAGCATTGACCTCCGCGCACGTGCCGCTGACCTTAGCAAGAATGCCAACCATATCTTTCCCGATGACTGTTACTACAGCTCTCACAGTTTTCTCCTTATCGCTTTGCGGGGACTCTTATGGGCTTCCCGTATTGAACTCAGTATAAGTCCGCTAAGCCCGCCTCAAAGCACAAAGCAGCGTCGGCAAACAATCACTACATGCGCTTGAACTTCGGCGCAAGCACATAGCTCGTTTTCCGACACTGCATAAATAAGCAACAAATTAAAAGTGCCTGACCTTCGGTTTTATAAAAACCGGAAGTGTCCGCCTCTCTATCCTGTCTGCGAAAATCCCTCTATGGAGCGCGATTGTTGCTTGTTACCTTTTTCTCTAATCCATACATCTACTATGCGTCTGCTCTTAAGGCCTTCCACTAATTCATCCTGCAATTGTTGAAGAACCTTGTGGATCTCACAATATTCGTCGTCATTTCGGCTGCAGAATCTGTCTCCGTTCATGCACCGATTCAAGTGAATCTCACCTTCCATTAGGCAGATCACATCATAAAAAGACACATAATCGGCTTCTTCCGTAAGGCGATAGCCTCCGTTACATCCTTGTACTGAGCAGATCAAGTTCCCCTTTTTTAACTGATTAATGACCTTCATGGAATACTGATATGTAATCCCAAGTTCATTTGCCATCGTACGCGCGGTGACAAGCTGCTCCCTGTGCTGCGCCAGGTATCCAACCATTCTTATGGCGTAGTCTGTGGTAATTTGAAGTTGCATTCCCCTCTCACTCCTTTTTGTTTGTTTGATAACCTCTCGTGATGCGGCAATGTTATTCCAATAATAAACCGCCGACACAAGAACCCATTACCCGATTTTGAATTCGCATTTTCTCCTGCTGCCCAAAACGACAATCAGCGCCCTTGCGCAACCATCCGATCACTCCTTTCATATCACTGAACTTCCATGAGAACACCCGTTTCCGGGGAGAAAGTACAACAGGGGGAGCGCTCTATGGTGCTGGAGCGGGTGAAGGGAATCGAACCCTCGTATCCAGCTTGGGAAGCTGGTGTTCTGCCATTGAACTACACCCGCAAATTATATGCTACAATTAAGATATCAAATAATTAAGATAATAGCAAGCACTTTGTAATAATAATTCGGAAATTTTCTGATATTAATACGTACAATGTTACATGATAACAGACTACTTAATGTGTTGATTTTTTTATAAAATGCATCCCGCATGTCTATATTTATATTATCATTATATTCTATTTAAAGAAGCATTTCAAGGGTTTTGTATAGTTTTGTTAATTCTTTTTGCTGCTCATTTGTCAAAAATTAATAATTTATGGCACAAATACATTATATAACGAACAGATCTTATTATTACCAAAGCTGGGGCAGACGATTTTTTCTGCGATTAAAAGGAATAATTCGTCAATCAACGCTTGCATCTTTCTTTATTATATACCGCTCTTAGTAGCTCATAAACAACATATCTAGCTAAAGTTCGCAATATAAGTTAATCACAATCGTCCAGAGCTTAGGGAGATAGTTGCTCCGGCAAGGAAAGCGTGACGCCTAGCTCCGAGAAAAGATCCTTTATCTTTTTTGTTGTCTCATTGAGTACAAAGTTACTCCCTATAAGCCCGATGCGGATATCGGAGAA
>JAISED010000044.1 GCA_031264295.1 Eubacteriales Family XIII. Incertae Sedis bacterium
CACAAATATGTATAAATCCGTGACCGAAGCGTATCTCCCCGATCTGCAAAAGGAAGAAAACTTTGTTTCGTACAATGCCCGATACGCATATGTCAAACGGGTTGATGTGGATTATTACGGGCACACGGCATATGTATATCTCGGTCTTGACAAGGCGATGCAGTCCCTTGAGTCATCCAAGCTTTTTGCGCGGGCGAAGGGCAAAAAGATGACGGACAAGGATGTCCATGACGCCATGACATCGCAAGGCGTGTTCGCCCTGGTGTCGTCAAGGCCGATAGCGCATGACAAGGTTCTTCCGTTCTACTACACAAGACAGCAGATAGAGCAGGTTTTTGACATATGCAAAAACAATACGAACATGCTCCCGTTGCGCGTGCAAAAGGAAGAGACTTTCCGAGGACATCTTCTGATTGCTTTCTTGGCATCAGTGGTTGTGAGAATGCTGCAACAGGATATCAGAAAGACAGCATATACACCAGAGTCGGCGTGGCAGATATTGCGAAATCAGAAATGCAAGGTATTCGAAGACTGTGTGATTACGCAGGAGGCTACCAAGAAAGCCAATGATGTGTATAAGCTTTTCAAGATAAAAGTTCCGAAGAAAGTTGATATACTCAATTTGTAATTAGAAAACTTTACAGGGAACTACAGATAAATTATAAGTTTGTTAACAATAACTCTATATGATAGATGGCCTCTATAGTTTTTATCTGAAATCATTATGTAGTAGTTTAGTAAAAGGAAGGAGCGCCAAAAAATGGATAAAGTGAAGGTAACATACCCAAGCGGTCACATATACGAGGGAGAGTGGCTGGATAACAAACCACACGGCAAAGGAAAAATGACATACCCAAACGGCGCCTCGCATGATGGGGAGTGGATGAATGGGAAGGCGCATGGTATCGGAAAAGAGATCTATGCCGATGGCTCCCGCTATGAAGGGCACTTCGTGTCCGACAAGAAACATGGCATGGGTAAAATGGCATATGCAGACGGTTCTATTTATGAAGGGGAATTTATCGAAGGCATTCAGCGCGGCAAGTGTAAAGTAACCTTTAAAAATGGGCTTATATATGAAGGAGAGTGGCTAGATGACCACCCACATGGCAATGGGAAATTGACAACCACAGACGGCAAAATCCATAAAGGAAAGTGGGTGAATGGAGAGTTTCAGGGCAAACTCAAGATTGGTATAAATGGTGAGGCTATTGCGGAAGAAGTCGCGGAAAATGTTGTGGAAAGTGTTATAGGCGGAATTTTTAAGTTCTTTGCAGGACTGTAAATAGTGGTACATGTAAATGGGCATGTTGGAAATACTATGCGGATTACGAAGAATTGTCATCTACTACAGAAAATAATATAACTTATACTTACAAATTTGTAGGAAGAGTACCTAACAATCCAGAATTGTTACAGGAATAGGATATGTTGCGAGATTATTGAGTATAAGTGCTGATTTAGTTATAACGAAATCAGGCTCGTAGCAACAACATTGCGATTGCAATATCCAAATTCCCGTAATATCTTGACAAACTCTAATATATCATTATAATGAGTAATTAGTAAAACATATTGAGTAAATTGTTGACTTGGTGGATCGCAGTATGGTTTAGTGGGCTGCAGGGCGGCTATATGAAAGTTCGGGGCGCTGCCCCGCTTTTATTGCTATTTTATTTTTTGGCTGCGGCGGCGGAACGGAGTTTTTATGTTTGAACGCATGCTTGTTTCGAAACTTACAGAAAGGTTGAATGAACCGCGCCGGTTTATCCAGATCGTTGCAGGTCCGAGGCAGACCGGCAAGACGACCGCTGTGCTTCAAGCGCTTGAAAAGCTGAATATACCGCAGCGTTTTGTGAGTGCGGATGATCCGAACTTCGTTTCTGCACAGTGGCTCCGTAATGAGTGGGAACAGTCGCGCGCGCTCGCAAAATCCGGCGAGGCTATTATTGTCATCGACGAGATTCAAAAGGTAGACAAGTGGTCGTCTGTCGTCAAGCTGCTTTGGGATGAGGACGCCAGAGCGCGTGTGCCGCTGAAGGTAGTGCTTACAGGTTCCTCGGCGCTTCTTCTTCAAAAGGGGCTTTCGGAATCATTGATGGGAAGGTTTGAAGTTCTTTATTCTCCGCATTGGAGTTATGCGGAATGCAAAAAAGCCTTCGGATATAGCCTTGATGACTTTCTATTCTTCGGCGGCTATCCCGGCGCTGCAGTTCTCATAAATGATGAAAGTCGTTGGGCGCGGTATATGGGGACTTCCATTGTTGAGCCGACCATTTCTCAGGACATTCTCTTGATGGAGGAGGTTCGAAAACCGGCTTTACTGCGGGCACTCTTTATGCTCGGTTCAGGCTACAGTGCTCAGGAATTGTCATTCACTAAAATGCTTGGCCAGTTCCAAGATGCGGGAAATACGGTCACATTGGCGCATTATCTCGACCTTCTCAGCAGGGCGGGTATGCTCACTGGTCTTCTGAATTATTCCGGCAGCCAGATTCGTGTTCGTAAGAGTTCTCCTAGGTTCATGGTGTACGATACCGCGTTAATGACATATGCCGGCGGAACGGGCAGGCGGCGTTTGCTTGATAACTCCGCGGATAAAGGCAGGCTTACAGAGAGCGCAGTCGGTGCTTATCTGCTTGCCAGAGGAAAAGAAGAGGGCTTCGAAGTTTACTGGTGGCGCGAACGCAACAATGAAGTGGATTTTGTAGTTAAAAAGGGCGATAGACTCACGGCTATAGAAGTGAAGAGCGGCAGGGTAAAAAATGTCGGCGGCAGCCTCGTTTTTAAACGGCATTATCCTGAGGCGCTGTCTCTCGTTGTCGGAAGCTCTAACACCGGACTTGCAGATTTCCTGCTTGGCAGGATACCGCTGTTTTTATAATCCCTCATTGAGAATCTGATATTTCTTCGACTGAAAAAATTTCACGAATTTATCAAAAACCCTTGCAAATATGTGTATTGTATGCTAGACTGAGATTTGATGTGAACTAGAATTGGTAAGTAGCAAAGAGTGGGCAAACCCACTCTTTCATTTTGGTCATTATAATTTTAGCGATATTTCGGTAATATTTTGAGCAATATTTGACGTTAAAAGATGTGTGAGGTCTGATGGCTAATAAGAAAAAGGTTACGCGTATTGTCGAGGAAATGCTTGAAAATTTCCTCGCTGACAATGGATATGAGCTTTACAATGTTGAATTTGTGAAGGAAGGGCGCGATTGGTTTCTTCGGGTTTATGTTGATCGGGCGTGGGCGGAGGCCAAAGGCTTGTCTCCGGCGCCGCAGGAGAGTATAGGCACGGACGACTGTGAGAAGATCAGCCGCTTTCTCAGCGATAAGCTTGATGAGGTCGATCCTATAGAGCAAAACTATTATCTGGAAGTCTCATCGCCGGGTTTGGATCGGGACTTGATTAAAGACAGGGATTTTTTGAGGTACGCGGGAAGAGCAGTCGTCTTGAAACTCTATCAGCCTTATGAAGGTTCGAAGACCGTCGAGGGAAAGCTGGTGAGCCGCGAAGACGGCATGATAAGCGTTGAGGACGCGAGCGGCGTCATGGTGCGCCTGTCTGAAGCTCAGGTCGCTAAGACGAGCTTAAAGCTTATCATTTAAGCGGCGCCGATCACCCGCCATTATAGACGGCAGGGGCTTAAAGTCCCCATTATACTATATTTATTCCGGATGGTTCAGCCGGAACGGAGGTTAACATGAACAAAGAATTCATTTTGGCTATCGAGGAACTGGAAAAAGAAAGAGAAATTTCTAAAGACTTGTTGATCGAAGCTATAGAGATGGCTCTGCTTTCAGCTTATAAAAAGAATTATGGAACGGCGCAGAATGTAAGGGTCAACATAGACAGGGAATCAGGTGATATCGACGTTTATATGCGTAAGGATGTGGTCAGCGAGGTTGAGGATGAACTCGCCCAGGTGAGCATTGACGATGTGCTGGAGTTGGATCCGAATTATCAGGTGGGCGACGCTATAGAATACCGCGTTACGCCGAGAGATTTCGGAAGGATTGCGGCGCAGACGGCGAAGCAGGTAGTCGTACAGCGCATCAGAGAAGCTGAAAGAGGGATGATTTTCGATGATTATGTTAACAGGCAAGGGGAGATAATAACGGGAACCATACAGAGGATCAGCAATGAAACCGTCTTTGTCAGCATTGGGCGGACGGAGGGCATTCTGTCTGTAACGGAGCAGGTGAGAGGCGAAACATATAATGTAAATAGCAGAATGAAATTTTTCATCATGGATGTACGCAAGTCTATGAAGGGACCCCAAATATATCTTTCACGATCACATCCCGGATTGGTTAAACGTTTGTTCGAGCTTGAAGTACCTGAGATTCAGGACGGAGCTGTAGAGATAAAGAGTCTCGCCAGGGAGGCGGGTTCACGTACTAAGATAGCGGTATTCGCGGTTGAAGACGGGATAGACCCGGTCGGCGCCTGCGTAGGCGCGCGCGGAACCCGTGTTCAGGCTGTGGTAGATGAATTGTTCGGCGAGAAGATCGATATTATCAACTGGAGTGATGAGCCGCAGCACAACATAAGCAGCGCGCTTTCTCCGTCGAAGGTGGAGAGGGTGATTGTGAACAGCGACGGGAAATCGGCTACCGCGGTGGTGCCGGATTATCAGTTGTCGCTCGCCATAGGTAAAGAGGGACAAAACGTCAGGCTTGCCGCGAAGTTGTGCGGATGGAAGATAGATATCAAGAGTCATACCCAATTCTTCCCCGATGAAGTAAAGGGGGATGATATTGAGTTTGTGGACGTGGACGGCGATGGATTCGTCAGTTTAGATGATATCGCGGATGAGCTTGCGGTTGATGAGAACGAACTTGTTGACGCGGTTGATGAGAACGAGAACGTTGAATTAGATGATGCGGAGGACGAGATTGAGATCGCCGAGGCGGATGAAGTGGACGAGAACGAGATCGCCGAGGCGGACGAAACCGCGGCGGAAGACGGCGAGATCATTGAAATAGATTAGGACAGTGCTATGAAACCAAAGAAAATACCCATGCGAAGATGCGCCGGTTGTATGGAATCCAAGCCAAAAAAAGAATTGATAAGAGTAACGGCGCGTGACGATGAAGTAAAGCCGGATCCAACCGGAAAAGCTGATGGCAGAGGGGTTTACCTGTGCAGGAACGCCGAATGCTTTATGAAGGCAAAGAAAAGACGCTCGATCGGCAGGAGCTTGAAGATAGAATTAACAGAAGCACAATTAGGTCAGCTTTTAAAAGAGCTAGAGGAGGTGTTCGATATTGAGCATTAAGATACACGAACTGGCAAAGGAATTGAACATGCCAAGCAAGGATGTTTTGGCAAAGGTCGCCGCTATGGGGATTGACGCTAAAAATCATATGAGCACGATATCGGATATTGAAGCTCTGGCGCTAAAGAATTCCGTCAACCGTAAGAGTACAGCCGATTCCGGCGTACAGGCGGGTGAGACGAAGATCGTTAAGGTTCAGCCGAAGACAGGCAAGACAAAGCCTGCGGCTGATGAACCGCCCAGGGTCGTCGTGAAAGCGGCGGTAAATCCGCCGGTGCGTCACGGTATGAAAAATAAGGCGGCGCCGGGAACTCCGCCAAGAGGTCAGAACGATGCGAGACCGGCACAAAAACATCCGCAAGGATCCGGAAGAAGGGTTGCGGATACAATGCATGCGGATATCACGAGAATACCCAGATCGGCGGAGACAAAACCTAAGGAATCGGCCAACGTGACACATGCATCCGCCCCCGGCATTGCTTTTGAGGCGGTGCGTATTGCCGCGGAGCCGAGGAACGGCGCGGAAAACGTGTCGAATAAAATGAATGAAAATGTCCGCCCGAACGAATCGACAGGTAACGCGGGGCGTGACTCGGCGCGTGCCGGGACGGCAAACACTGCGGGAACGCTTGCCGAAAGCGGAAGACAGGAAGAGGCGGGGCTGCGGAACGGCGCTCACGCTCAAAGGGAGGACGCCATAAATAAGCATTTAGAAACAGCCGGAGCTAATGTCGGCGCCGCTGCTCGAACAACCGGTACAGGCGCCGAATCAAATGTCCGGGAAGCGGGGCACGAAAAGAGCACAGAAACGCAGAGGTACGCGCAAGGTATAGGCGCCGGACAGCGTCAACCAGAAGGGGGGGAAGCGCCGCGGAGTTCCGAAAAGGGATTCGATAGACAAAACGACGGCAGACCGCCGCGTCAGGGCGACGGGAGGCCTCAGCGCCAGGACGGCGACAGACCGCCGCGTCAGGGCGATGGCAGACCCCAGCGCCAGGACGGCGACAGACCGCCGCGCCAAGGTGATGGCAGACCCCAGCGCCAGGGCAGCGACAGACCGCCGCGCCAGGGAGACGGCAGACCCCAGCGTCAGGGCGGCGACAGACCGCCGCGTCAGGACGGCGACAGACCGCCGCGCCAGGGTGACGGCAGACCCCAGCGTCAGGACGGCGACAGACCGCCGCGTCAAGGCGGCGATAGACCCCAGCGTCAAGGCGGCGACAGGCCGCCGCGTCAGGGTGACGGCAGACCACCGCGTCAGGGTGACGGCAGACCACCGCGTCAAGGCGACGGCAGACCGCCGCGCCCCGGTGACGGCAGACCCCAGCGTCAGGGTGACGGCAGACCCCAGCGTCCGGGCGACGGCAGACCGTCGCGTCCCGGCGACGGCAGACCCCAGCGTCCGGGCGACGGCAGACCGCCGCGTCCCGGCGACGTCAGACCCCAGCGCCCCGGTGACTGCGCTTTCAAGGATAACAAGCCGGGCGTTAAGGACTCTAAGAAGAAAG
>JAISED010000065.1 GCA_031264295.1 Eubacteriales Family XIII. Incertae Sedis bacterium
CTATTATGTTTAATGTTAAGTGGCGCCAGAATACGCCGTAATGTTTCCTTTTCTGTTTCTACCATCTCTGTATTGGCCATATTGTCCTCCCTTCGTCCGACAACGGAACTGCATGAGTAATCCCCCTGTTGGAATAAACTGCAACAGGGGGAGATTAAAGTTTTTTGAAGTAAGAAACAAGTAGAGAAAGAGATATCAACGGAATAGCTGGATGAAAATGTGAATCAGTCAGGTATTCCGCACAAGTGAGAGATTCGCATCCATACGTATTGAATCAGTGAACTCATGACTACTGCAACAAAACGGCCGCCGGATTTTCGGCGGCCGTTTTGCTGCTATAGGGAGCTTATAAAAGTTTCCCCATAGAATCGGAGATTGTATTAATCGCACTTGTATCAATATGCCACGTTTACCACTACCGAGGAGCTGAGACCGCTGCCGTCTGTAAGCCGCGCGGTGACTACGCTGCTTCCCGCACGAACGCCGGTGATGAGTCCGGTCGCCGGATCTACCTTCACGACTGCGGGGTTAGCGGAGACGAATTCATATGAAGCGCCGTCTGTGGATATATTGAGCTGATATGTCCCCTTGACTTTCACGTTTATGCGGGCTGAAGGGTTAGCCGTGATGAAGGTTCCAAGGGAAGGTTCATCGGCTTCCCCGATGAGAAGGCGGCTGTAGCCCAGAATGCCGGAACCGTCATTCGCGCGGGCGGCGACCACCACATAGCCGTCTTTACGTCCTGTCAACAGGAGTTTCTGACCGTCCACGATCCCGTCAGCCTTGTCCGAAAAACCGTAGAAGGGCGAGCCGACGACACCGTTGCCCTCATCATTTCCGTCGCCGTGTATGTACCAGCTCACACTGCGGTCTGTAACATCCGCAGGAAGCATCTCTGCGGAGAATTCTATCGTTTCACCGACGGCGATCTGCGTCTTTTCAGCGACAACCGACAATCCCGAAGCCGGAACATATGCGGCGGGACCATATACCTCAAGCTCGGCGAACTGGACGCGGAAAATGTCGCTCGGCGTGACGCGCGCCGCCATCTTGCTTACAACTACGCGCACATAGCGCGCGCTGCGGGCGTCGAAGCTGAAGGTCTGAGCTTGATCTGTGTCAGCGTGCCCTTGGATATCCGCCACTTCAACATAGCCGCCATCGTCGGATCTTAGCTCTATCGTAAAGTCCTGCGGGAAATAGTGGGTATCGTTGTTATATGACTCGACATCCGTCCGGGGATACAGCACTATCTGATCGATCATCTGATCGCTTTGCAGGTCTATTTCAATACTGACGGGCGGATTCGGCACATTGCCGGAATAATTCCTCGCAGAGGTGAAGCCCGTGCCGCGGGTGACGCCGTCCGTCAGCAGCGCCTTTGCCCAAGCGCCGCCTGTTTCATATGAGTCGTTCGATGTAACCGGTTTGCCTAATGCCAGATTACCGCTTCGCGATTCCCTGTCAATGAACTGCGGGTCGATGGAATACTCGCCGCTAAGCTGTATAAGCCCCGGATTTGGCCAGTCGTATCTGAAGACTTTGCCTTCCGGCGCTATGGCGTCAAGGATCAGTTCCGCCGGAGACGATAAGCGCAGAGTCTCTGTACCTGTCATAGAGGAACCGTTAACAAGAAAATTGCCTGCCGAGTCTGCGGGATATCTTAGAACGATCTCTCCCGTAAGGGATGGCGCATGTTTGAAATGCGCCTCTAAAACGGCTAGGCGCGGTAATAATGCCTCGGGCAGGGGATTGGCGTTCGAGGCGACGCTGCCCGTCCAGTGGGAGAATGTAAAATAATCATCCTCGGACACTATCTCGATCTGTCCGATCTCTTCTAGGGTGAGATTGCCTGTGGGCAGTTCATAACGAAGTCCATTGATAAGGGCGTAAGCGTTAACGCCTTGCGGATTTGTTACAGAAATCGTCCGCAGATCAGGCGCCTCGGACGGAGCGATCAGAAAGATCGATTTCACCGATTCTATGTCCAGATATACCCGTGTGAAATCCTCTCCATTCTGAGTCATGCGGGTATACCGCGGTATGCTGCGCTCGCCGGTATGAGGATCTAAAAGAACGAGTTCCTTGCCGCCGCGCAGATCTACAAAGCTGTTTATAGGAACGTTGCTTGAATTGGCGATGTAATAGATGTCAGTGGCGCCGCGTACCTTGTGAATATATGACAGATTGCCTCCGGGCAGGGCGTAGGGGATGTCGTCCGAGAAGCGCAGGTCATATCCGGGCGCAAAGGCGTCCAGTTTTTTGCCTAAAGCGTCCGCGCTGAGTTCGGGGATGAAGGCGCTCCGTCCGCCGGCGGCATTTATAGTTTCGACGCCTGTGCGCATATTCAACACTTGACCGTTTTTGTCTAATATTCGCAGCTCTTTGATCGTGGGCGCCGCCGAAGCGCTGTCGAATACCACGCGCAGCTTATCGGTATTTACAGAAAAGCTCGCTGTCAAACCTTCTGCGCCTATAGTACTGCCGGTGTAAACATCGCGCCAGTCGTCTTCTACCATGGCTTGTATACGGAAGGACTCGGCGCGGGGCGTCTGCTCAGACAGGAAAACGCCGCTTACATCTACAGGCAGCTTAATAGCCGCCGCAATCCACGCGTCTTTTCTTGACGCCGCCTCCCAATAACTATCGGTTTCGGGTTCTGCCCGCCAAGACTCACCGAATTGGGTCGCGGAGGAAGCCGTGTACACCGTAGTGCCGAACATCTCAGAAATGATGGCTTGTACATCGGCGTCATGACCGGCCTCGGCGGAAAGATAGGGGAGGAGCGAAACCCCGATCACCTTGCCGCCGGCGTCATAAAATGATTTGATTTTCAATAGATTCTCATAGCTTATAGTGCTGCCGCCCGGAATGATCATAATCCGGTAGTCTTCATAATTCACAGGATTGTCGAGGTGGAGCTGATTGCCTGACACGCTTACCTTTTCATTTATTACTTCAGGGTGAAGATATGTGAAATCACGGCGGAGGTTCAGCGACAGAATCTCGCCTATGTCCATATAATTGAGTTCGCTTCTGGGTCTGACGCCACCGTTATAGCTGTCGTATTCAGCGAGGAAGTTGTAATACGTGTCCATTGACGCGGAAGGATATAAAACGCCGATGTCCGCCACGTGACGGCCTCCTTGGAGCATATAGCTGGCGCGTCCCGTGAATTTGTTGTATTCAGGCAGCGCAGGGCCGTAATATGGATCACGCCAGGAAAGCTCCGGCAGATATCTGATATTTGAAAGATCGTACCATACGGCGTGAGGAACCATGACGTTAATGCCTTTGGCATAGTGATCCATTACGTCACGGTAGAGGGTTGCAATATCCACACCCGACATAGCGCCGTGGATCTCCACCATAGACTGGGGCTTGTCCCAGTTGGATGAGGCGGACGACACCACCTTGATCGCCGCCGAGTCACGGCGGTAGGAGCTGATCTGATCGATACCCGGAATATCCTGATTCTTGAATACACTCATGAGGTCTCCCGATGCCTGATTCGCGTTCGCGATCTCCTCCTGATCCATATGACCGGTCAGCT
Organism: Eubacteriales Family XIII. Incertae Sedis bacterium; assembly: GCA_031264295.1. Taxonomy (GTDB): domain Bacteria; phylum Bacillota; class Clostridia; order Peptostreptococcales; family Anaerovoracaceae; genus JAISED01. Next base: position 3,554 of record JAISED010000065.1, read on the forward strand.
TGACGCCGTGTTCCGTCGCCCAGTCCTGGAGTGTATCGACCCAACCGCTGCGGAAGAGTTCTGCGCGGAAGCCGAACAGCAGGTTGCGCAGATAGGCAGTGGAAGCGCCGGCCTCATAATAAAGGGCAGGGTAGTATTGCCTGGGGTTGAAGCCGTATGCCGCTTCAAATTTTTCGTTATATTTATCTGTCCAGACTGTACCGCGCCACATGGTGGGTTCGTCGAAAAACGTCATGTCAATAACGCCGCCGAATTCGTCGCCGAAGGCGTCATAGTATACCTCATGCGTCATCTCTATGAAGTGCTTTGTGGCGTCGGAATCAAGATAATCCGCAAAGGTTTGACCGTTAGAAACAGTAGTGAATGTCATTATTTTCCAATTGCCGTCGCCGAGATCGTACTTGATTCGCGGACCACCATCGTCTGATTCTGCGGGAATAAGACGCTGGGCGCCATTGTAGATCTCGATCTCGTAGATCGAGGCGCTGTCAGCCGCGATGGGATCCATCCAGAGGCGCATCTTGTTGGATGTGACGGCTTCGAAGGTGTCGGTTTTCGAGCCGCCCAGTCCTGTTCCGGCGGCGGCGGTAAACCATTGTCCATCGTCAAAATATTCGATCCTATATTCGCGCACGCGATTCAAAAATTCATAGACTACTGTCTTATTAAATGTTATAGGAACGCCGAAATCAATTTCGATCCATTGGGATGAGGCGTATGACTGATCAGCCGCGTTCCAGCGCGTAGTCATATTGCCGTCAACCGCTCTGGAGGCTGTATAACTCCCGTTGAATTCACCTGAGGACGAGACAGTGAAGTCGATAGGGGCGGGCGGTTCAGGGGACTCATCGCCAGGCTCGACAATGTTGTCGGTCAGATCGATCATCTCAAATGTGTCTGTGTTGAAGGCGGTGATGGCCATCAAGTGTATAGCATCCGTGCTTTCGGGCACGGCAAGGGTTCCGATCACAGGACCCTCTACTGAAAATTCGGATTTTTGCAATACCTTTTGCGTTTCATTCGGATAGCGATCCCTGAATGAACCGCCGACAGTATTGGCGCCCGATCCGCTGGGGAAACCGTTTTCGTCATAGAGATCGAGCTTCATACCCAGTCTTTTACATTCTTGGAGCACAACATCATATTTATGCAGATACTCTTGGCTTAGATAACCTGTAGGGGAGAAAGGCAGAATACCAAAGCCTGAATAGCCGCTTTCATAGCAATTCTGAACTGCGGTCCTCAGAACCTCATCATCCAGTGAAGCAACGGTATTTACATTCCAAAACCAAAGGGGTCTGGAATGATAGATGCGCGGAGGATCCTTAAAGAGTTCGTAATCCGGGTCGCCGGTCGGAACAGGGTAGGGTTCCCCTTCGGCCGCCGCGGGGGAGACGTCGCCTTCAGCCGCTGCAGGGGCAGGGGAGACGTCGCCTTCAGCCGCTGCGAGGGCAGGGGAGACATCGCCTTCGGAGGCGGCAGCGTTTGCAGACGGCGGCGCTGCCGAGGCTATAGGAATAATAAGCAGAGCAAGAATTATGCTCAAGATCCTTTTTGCTGCGTGTGACATCGGTAGTTCTCCTTTCCTAATACTGAATACTGAGTTCAGTATTAACTGAGAGTTTCCACAGAAACCCAAACTGAATGACCGATAATATTAATCTATTTCGCCAAATTTTAGACACCTTCATAATATTACCTCATACGTCAAATTTGAATGGAAAAAGCAGAAAGGTTTAATGGAAAAAGCAGAACATAGTGACGCTGAAATCCGCCTAAATAAACCGGATTTGGCGAAAATGCTTCGCACTACTCCAGATTTATGATATAATGAATTTGTATGTATAGGTATAATAATAAAGCGTAGGTATGTAAGATATATGAGACTAGGAATTGATATAGGATCTACAACGATAAAAATTGTGCTTTTGGACAAAGGCGGGAAGATGATTTTCTGCCGTTACGGCAGGCACATGTCAAATGTTCTCGACAAGGTCACGGAGCTAATGAATGAGCTTTATGGGGCTTATCCCGATGAGTCGGTAAGCGCGGTTATCACGGGTTCCGGGGGGCTTTCCCTGTCCACGATTCTCGGATTGCCGTTTGAACAAGAGGTTATAGCTTGCAGCAAGGCGGTTGAGGAATTAATACCCGAGACGGATGTTGCGATAGAACTGGGCGGCGAGGATGCGAAGATCACATTCTACGGGACGACCGTGGAGCAGCGTATGAATGGCGCCTGCGCGGGCGGCACGGGCGCTTTTATCGATCAGATGGCGGTGCTTTTGAACACGGACGCCGCCGGTTTGGATGAAAAAGCTGCGGAGCATAAACTCATATATCCTATAGCAGCTCGCTGCGGCGTATTTGCTAAAACCGACATACAGCCCCTTATCAATGAGGGCGCCAAGATCGAGGATCTGGCGGCGTCAATATTTCAGGCGGTTGTAAATCAGACCATAAGCGGACTGGCCTGCGGCAGGACGATTCGCGGCAAGGTTGCGTTTCTTGGCGGCCCTCTCGCTTTCCTGCCCGAACTCAGGAAGCGTTTCATAGAAACGCTGGGACTCGCGGAAAACGATATTATATTTCCCGAGGCGCCTCAGTATTTTGTGGCGGTCGGCGCTGCAATGCTTTCGGAGAAACATCAGACACGCATGATCGGGCGTCTGCTTGATGCGATAAAGAACGCGGATCGAAACTTCATGAACGAAGCGAAACATATAGAACCGCTGTTCAGAACCTATGACGATTATGACAACTTCAAACGAAGACATGATAAAAATCATGTACGCCGCAAGGACATCCGCAAGGCGAAGGGGAAGATATTCCTCGGAATAGATGCGGGTTCAACCACGACCAAGGCGGTAGCCATTGATTCGGAAGGCTGCCTCATATATTCATTTTATAAGAATAATGAAGGGCGTCCTCTGGACGTGACGAGGACAATGCTGCGGGAACTGTACAGTCAGATGAACGAACACGCTTGGATTGCGAATTCTGTGGTTACAGGCTATGGCGAGGGTTTGGTCAAGACGGCTTACCGCGTGGATATGGGAGAGATAGAGACCATAGCTCATTACAAAGCGGCTGAAGAATTCCTTCCGGGAGTCGAGTTTATACTCGACATAGGCGGGCAGGATATGAAGTGTATGAAGATACGCGACGGCGCTATTTACAATATTATGCTGAACGAGGCATGCTCATCGGGCTGCGGTTCATTCATAGAGACCTATTCTAAATCCGTGAATATGGATGTTGAATCATTCGCTCATGAGGCGCTTTTCGCCGAAGCACCGGTTGATCTGGGCACCCGCTGCACCGTATTCATGAATTCGCGGGTCAAACAGGCGCAGAAGGAAGGCGCGACCATAGGCGACATCTCCGCCGGATTGTCGTGCTCTGTCATAAAAAACGCGCTCTATAAGGTGATAAAGCTCCGAGATACAGATGAGGCAGGTGAAAAAATCGTCGTTCAAGGCGGAACCTTCCTAAACAACGCAGTGCTCAGAAGCATAGAGAATGTAATGGGCAAAGAGGTGATCCGCCCGGATATTGCCGGGAATATGGGCGCCTACGGAGCAGCGCTTTTAGCAAAAGAAAATTATGTAAATGACACAGAATCACATATTTTATCGCTCGATGAGCTTGATAAGTTCACCTCTGAAACGGGGCACGCCCGCTGCAAAAGATGCGAAAATAATTGTTTGTTGACCATAAATAAATTCATGGATGGCGGCAAGTTCATTACGGGGAACCGGTGTGAAAAGGGCGCCGGAGCTGAACGTTACGGCAATTCACTGCCCAATATTTTCGAGTACAAGTATAAAAGATTGTTCGCTTATACGCCATTGGAAGAGGCCTATGCCCCGAGGGGCGCTATCGGGATACCGCGAGTGCTGAATATGCATGAGAATTATCCGTTCTGGTTTACTTTTTTTACAAAGCTGGGATTCAGGGTAGTGCTCTCGCCGCCTTCGAGTAAAACGATATATGAGACGGGGATGGAAACGATATCATCCGACACGATATGTTATCCCGCCAAGCTTGTCCACGGGCATATAAAATGGCTTGTCGATCACGGGGTGAAACGCATATTCTATCCGAGCATTAATTTTGAAAGAGCGGAATACGACGCTTCCGACAATCACTTTAACTGCCCGGTGGTGGCTACCTATCCCGAAGTGATCGCCAATAACATGGACGATATATTCAAGGAGAATGATGTTATATTCTCGCATCCCTTCCTTCCTTATGATGTTGATGAGAGGCTCGCGAGGCGCCTTTTCGAGGAATTCAGGGATATTCGCCTGAAATACCATGACATAGAGCGCGCGGTGTACGAGGCAAGGCGCGAGGATAAGCTGTTTAAGGATGATGTGAAGCGCGAAGGAACTATCGCGCTAAAAAAGATAAATGAGAATAAGCTGAAGGCAGTCGTGCTGGCGGGACGGCCTTATCATCTGGATCCCGAGGTGAATCACGGTATAGACACCCTTATAACCTCATTCGGACTCGCGGTTTTAACCGAAGATTCTGTGTCGCATATGGCGGAACCGCTGAGACCGCTGAGGATCCTGGATCAGTGGATGTATCACTCCCGGCTTTATAAAGCGGCGGAGTTTGTCGGCGGAAACGACGAACTGGAGCTTGTGCAGCTGAATTCTTTCGGCTGCGGCCTAGACGCGGTGACTACGGATCAAGTTGAGGAAATACTCAACTTCAGGAATAAACTCTATACGCTGCTCAAGATAGACGAGGGTTCGAATCTGGGTGCGGCGAAGATCCGGATTCGCTCCCTGAAAGCGGCAATGGAGGAAAGAGAGAAGAATAATATAAGATCCCGGAATGACAGTTATAAATTTGAACGAACTGTATTTACAAAAGCTATGAAAGAAGAGTATACTGTTCTCATACCTCAGATGTCGCCGATACACTTCCAGTTCCTTGAACCTGTTATTAATTATTGCGGGTATCAGGCGAAGCTTTTACCGCCTGTGAACACACACGCCGTAGACGAGGGTTTGAAGTATATCAATAATGACGTGTGTTATCCGACAATCGTCTCGCTGGGGCAGGTTATCGCGTATCTCAAGTCCGGTGAATGCGATCTGCGGCGCACGGCAGTGTTCATGTCGCAGACGGGCGGCGGATGCAGAGCCAGTAACTACGTGGCTCTTTTAAGGAAGGCACTCAAGCAGTTAAAGATGGATAATATTCCGGTTGTGTCGGTGAATATGGCCGGGCTGGAGACGAATCCGGGCTTTAAGCTCACGGGCGGGCTGATCACGAAGGCATTGATGGCGCTGGTTTTCGGGGATCTTTTGATGAGGGTACTCTACGCCACGCGTCCTTATGAGGCGGAAGCGGGTTCGGCGGATGCGCTGGCAGAACACTGGACGAAGCTCATACGCGAAGATATCGGTGTTATGCGCGGGCGTACCTTTAAGAAATATGTGAAAGCCATGACTGAGGACTTTGACGCTCTGCCGCTTAGGGATGTGAAGAAGCCCAGAATCGGCGTGGTCGGGGAAATACTGGTAAAATATCACCCGGTGGCCAACAATGATATAGTCAACATAATAGAAAAAGAAGGCGGCGAAGCCGTTGTACTGGATCTTATTGACTTCTTCCTTTATGGGATGCACAGCAAGGAGTATAATTACAAGTATCTTTCCGGGAACTATAAGACCATGTTAGGCAATAAGATCGCGATAAAACTGGTGGAACTCTACCGAAAACCCGCGAGGGAGGCGCTTAAAAACAGCAAACGCTTCCATGAACCGCTTCATATTGATGAATTGGCGAAGAAGGCGGAACAGATCCTCTCGCTGGGCAATCAGTGCGGTGAGGGTTGGCTGCTCACAGGCGAGATGGTCGAGCTGCTGGACAGCGGAGTGGAGAATATCGTGTGCCTTCAGCCTTTCGCCTGTTTACCTAATCACATTACAGGCAAGGGTATGATGAAGGCGTTGCGCAAGTATAACCCGCTTGCGAATATAGCGGCTATAGACTATGATCCGGGGGCGAGCGATGTTAATCAGCTCAACCGGATCAAACTGATGATGGCGACTGCTTACAAGAACCTGAGTAAGAAGATCGGCTTGGAGAAGATCGGCGTTGATAATATTGACATGGATGTGCTTGGCGCCGAGGCGTTGCTTGAAGCGGAGTAATAAACTGAACTGGCTGCTGTGAAGCGGCGGCGGAATCATAAGCTGGTTGTTATGAATCAGAGTCGGCTAAGACGTAAGATAAATAAAAATAAATAAATTAAAGGAGTGGAATGAAGATATGGGTAGACATGGAACTATAGCGGGCAGGAAGGCGGCGCAGGATTCTAAGCGCGCGGCTGTTTTTACAAAATACGCGAGAGCGATTACGGTAGCGGCGAAGGCGGGAGGCGATCCGGATTACAATATCAGCCTGAAACACGCGATCGATAAGGCGAAGTCTATAAACATGCCGAACGACAATATTGCACGGGCAGTGAAGCGCGGCACGGGCGAACTGGCGGGCGAAACCTATGAACCCGGCAGTTTTGAAGGCTACGGCGCGGGAGGCGTCGCCGTTATAGTGGATATCCTGACAGATAACAAGAACAGAACCACTTCCGCGATAAAGCACACTTTTGACAGGTTCGGGGGCAATCTCGGCGTTCCCGGCTGCGTGTCCTATATGTTTGAACGCAAAGGCGTCATCATTATTGAGAGGACGGACGCCATAAACGAGGATTCGCTTATGGAAGTAGCGTTGGAAGCGGGCATGGAGGATATGGTCGCTTATGACGACAGCTTTGAGATAAGTACGGCTACCGATGATTTCGACAGCGTGGTCGACGCGCTAAAAGAGGCGGGCTACGAGTTTGTCGAGGCGGATATAGAGTATGTGCCCTCCATAGAAAACGCGCCGGAGTCACCTTCCGACATCAAGAATCTTACGCGGATGATCGATGCCCTGGAGGAAAACGACGACGTGCAGAAGGTGTATACTAACTGCTCTGTGGAGTTGGGCGAGTAGGGGGAGAACGCGCGGGAACTATTACCATGGCTAAGAGGAATGTGTAAAAATGAAGAAGTTAACTTACTTTATTAGTTACACAACCCGCGACGAGAATGATGTTAAGCGAGCAAAATGGGTTGAGTTGGTTTTAAGAAACGAGCTTAGAGCCGAAACGATTATACAGGCGTACGATTTTAAGGTCGGCGATAATTTTAAGACATGTATGCACCAAGCGCTTATGCGCGCTGATGCTGTTGTGTGTGTGGGGACTCGCACTTATTTTGAGTCCGAAAATTGTATTATACTCGGACGCCCATTGAGAGATCTGACCGTCCGAAGCAATGAGCCGCCGATAAGAGATATTGACGCAAAGCGGGAAGTCTTTGATATCTTCTTTTCAGATAATGATTTGCAACTATAATGTCCTTAACTGGGACAACAGACTCGCTGAGGAATTCACATACCGCAATGATTGCGGCAGGCAACTATCCGATATTACGGCTGCAATATTCATAGATTTGACGCAGGCAGAGGCTCAGTTTGAACAGAAAACGGCTCAGTTTGAACAGAACCGGACTCAATTGGAACAGAACCGGACTCAATTGGAACAGGAAAGGGCTCAATTTGAGCAGACAAAGTTTCAATTAGAACAATCGCTTGCTGACGCGCAAGCTATCATTGATGAATTACGCGCCAAGCTCGGTGAACGCATATAGGAGGTTGACTACAAACCCTGTCGCATATCTTCGGCGTGAATTTTCGAATGTATATAATCTTGGGGAGCGTATGGAGGACATGCTATGCCTTTCACAATAATTCGCGCAGACATAACAACGCTATGCGTTGACGCTATCGTCAATGCCGCCAACACCGGCCTGCGAATGGGCGGCGGTGTGTGCGGAGCGATATTCAGCGCAGCAGGGGTGCGAGAGCTTGCGGCCGCCTGCAGCAAGCTATCACCGATTAAGACCGGCGGAGCGGCCATCACGCCTGGATTCAAGCTGCCTGCAAAGTACGTCATTCACGCAGCGGGGCCGGTGTATCGGGACGGCAAAGAAGGCGAGGAAGAACTGCTTCGCGCCGCCTACACCAATTCGCTGCAACTAGCTATTGAGAACCAGTGCGAGAGCGTCGCGTTCCCGTTGATTTCGAGCGGCATCTACGGCTACCCGAAGGCGGAGGCTCTCCGTGTTGCGATCGCCGCGATACGCGATTTCATAGGCAAACATGACATGGATGTGACTCTCGCAGTATTCGATAAGGAGGCGTTCGCGGTAGGCGAGGAACTGATGAAAAACGTCGGCGACAGTCTCGCGGGACGATCTGGGGAAAAAAACAAAAATAACTTAAAAGCAACTAACGTCTTGAAATAGGCCAATTAATATGTTATATTGTTTTTACGAGCCAAAAATATCCTGAGATGTGCGTTAAGGCTATTTAATTTATCCAACATTATGACGCACGGGAACCCGGGTTTTCGTATTCGATGCAAGGCCGCGCCAATTGCCGCGGAAGGCGGGGATACGGGACAGGACAACCACTTTCGGGGATAAGCTGTGTGAATTAGTAGTCTGACGGCATTTTGGGAGTTTTTGGTGAGGTTTGTGATTAGTCTATTAGGGAACTTCTAAAAGTCCCCATATGCAGTTTGTGAATAAATGGAATATAATGGAATATATTGAAGTGAAAGTATACGGAACCACCGTGGGTCTGGATATTGTAGCGGCGGTTCTGACGGATTATGGTATTGATGGGATCGCGATTGAAGACCCGGCGGATATCGCCGGGTTACTTGCGTGTAAGGATGAATATAACTGGGACTATTTTGATGAAGCTTTGTCGGTAGGCGAGGGCGCTTCCGGCGTAAAAGAGGCGGTTGCGTCATTTTATATTGAGAATAATGCTGAAGGCGCAGCTGTTTTTGAGGTCATACAGGCGGAGATTGCGCGTATCGGAGCGAATGCGGGCGTACAGCGCGAGGCTGGCGGCACAGGAGGCAGTGCGAGTAATAATCACGGCAACGACTCCCATAACGGCAGCCGGCCGAGACTGGGCAGTTTGCGTGTGGAGAGCTGTGTCCGTCTGGACGACGAGTGGAAAGACTCTTGGAAGGAGTTCTTTAAACCCAAGCGGATTACCGGCAGGCTTGTGGTAAAACCGGGCTGGGAGGATTGGAACGCGAAAGAGGGAGATATCGTCATTGAGATCGATCCCGGTATGGCGTTCGGTACAGGACATCATGAAACGACTACGCTTTGCGCACGCTTACTGGAAGAGAATGTTACTCCGGGTTGCAGTGTGTTTGACGTTGGGTGTGGTTCAGGCATTCTATCTATAGCAGCCGCCATGCTCGGCGCAGGTGAGGTTCTGGCTGTCGATATAGATGAAATAGCTGTGGATGTGTCGCGTGAAAATGCGGCGGTAAACGGCTGCTGCGACAGAGTGAAGGTGATATGCGCCGATCTCAACGATGATATTGATTTCAAGGCGGATATCGTCGCCGCCAATCTGACTGCCGATCTCATCATAAAGCTTGCGAATAAGATAAAAAGCAATCTTAAACCCGGAGGCGTGTTTGCGGCGTCAGGGATACTTGCCGAAAGGGGAGAATGCACTTCGAGGGCGATATCCGAGGCCGGATTTGAAATCAGACAGTTTCTGGTAGCCGGAGAATGGTGCGCTATAGAAGCGCTGGCGATATAGGAATGAGCAGATTTTTTGTAGAAGCCTCACAGATAATGGGCGGTGAAATCATTATAAACGACACTCAGGATCTAAGGCATTTGATAAAGGTTCTAAGGGCGGCGCCCGGTTATATCACAGAGGTGTCCGACAAGTCCGGATGGGAATACAGGGCTGAGCTAGTACGGTTCGAAGGGGAAACGGGCGTTTTCAGGATTTTGGACAAGCAGCACTTCACCAGGGAGCCGAAATTGAAAGTCACGCTCTATCAGGGTATTCCTAAAGCCGCTAAAATGGAGCAGGTGATACAAAAGACCGTGGAACTCGGCGTCAGCCGTATAGTCCCTGTATTTTGCTCACGCACCATAGCGACGGACACAGGCGGTACGGACAATAAGCTCACCCGGTGGCGTAAGATATCGGCAGAGGCTGTAAAACAGTGCAGGCGCGGTTTCATCCCGGAGATTGCCGCTCCTGTAAAGCTTAAAGACACGATTCCTGAGATCGCGTCGGCTGAAGCGGCGATTTTTCCCTATGAAGACGAAAGAGAATTTACGATAAAAGACTTCTTGCGCGGGATTTCTGAGAATATTTCAGTTAAGCCTCCCGCCACTGTATCTGTAGTGATAGGTCCTGAAGGCGGTTTTTCGGATGATGAAGCGGCAATGCTCAAAGGATCCGGCGTTACGGCTGTAAGTCTCGGTAAGACGGTGCTGCGGACGGAGACTGCGGGACTCGCCGCTCTGTCGATGGTTATGTACGAGCTGGAGCTGTAATTGAACAGAGATAAGACGGTAGCTTTTCACACCCTCGGATGCAGGGTGAATCAATACGAAACCCAAGCGCTAAGGGAGAAGATGGCGGACTTAGGCTTTAGGTCGGTTGACGACGGCGAGGCGGCGGATGTATATGTCATAAACACATGTACGGTTACAGGGGTTTCCGATCGCAAATCAAGGCAGCTTATAAGACGCGCAAAGCGCAGCAATCCCAGCAGCATTGTCGCGGTGATAGGCTGCTATGCTCAGACCAGACCGGATGAGACCGCAGCCATGCCGGAGGCGGATATAGTGCTGGGGAGCGGCGATAAGAGCAGACTGCCTGCCCTCATTGAGGAATATATTGCAGGGAAAGCAGAACGCGTTTTCGACGTGTCCTCACTGGACGTGCTGACGGCATATGACGATCTGGGCGCTGTCACAGCGATGGATTCCCGCACGCGGGCATATATCAAAATAGAGGATGGCTGTGATAGGTATTGCGCCTATTGTGTTGTGCCTTACGCTCGCGGTGCGGTGAGGAGCAGAATCGCGGAGGATATAGTAGATGAGGCAAAGCGGCTTATATCCCGCGGATATAAGGAATTAGTGCTGACAGGTGTTAATTTGGCGCTTTACGGCAGCGATTTCATAGGCGGTGCGGATTACAGACTTCATGATATAGTAAGGCTTTTAGACGGGCTTGAGGGGGATTTCAGAATAAGACTTGGCTCCCTCGAACCTACGGTGGTGAACGTGGATTACATAAAACATCTTCTGGTCTACCGGAAGCTATGTCCGTCTATGCATCTGTCTCTGCAAAGCGGCAGTACGCGAGTGCTTAGAGAAATGGGACGCAGCTATACCCGAGAGGATTATATCGGGCTTGTCGATGAGCTGACGCGATTCGACGCGGCTTACGGGGTGAGCACTGACATAATAGTGGGCTTCCCGGGAGAGACCGACGAAGATTTTGCTGAAAGCATGTCGATGATCGAGATGCTTGGGTTTTCCCATACCCATGTATTTCAATATTCTAAGCGTGAGGGGACGCGAGCAGCCTCGCTATGCGGGCAGATACCGGCGGAGGTCAAGGCCCGCCGAAGCCGTGCGCTTATCATAAAAGCCGCCGAAGCGTCTAAAACCTTTATCAATAGAAACATAGGTTCTGTTAAACGAGTGCTGACAGAAAAGCGCGATCCGGAGACGGGTCTTTGGGAAGGTCTTTCAGAGAACAATATGAGGGTCTTTTTTCATGGCGGAGCGGATCTGGAAGGGCGATTTACGGATGTGAGGATTAAGTCCGGTGCGGCGGAAGGCGCTTTGGGCGAATGTGAGGATTAAGCCCGGTGCAGTGAAAGGCGCCGTAGGTAAGTGTGAGGATTAAGCCTACGCAGCTAAAGGCGCTTTGGGTGAATGTGAGGATTAAGCCCGGTGCAGTGAAAAGCGCCGTTGGCTAGTATGAGAATTAACATTATGAAAGGAAAACACCATGTCTGATTGTATTTTTTGCAAGATCGCAGAGAAGGAAATCCCTTCTAAGCTAGTCTACGAAGACGATGATATTCTATGTTTCCATGATCTCGAACCTCAAGCGCCGGTACATGTGCTGATTATCCCCAAAAAGCACATAGGCTCTTTGGATGAGGCAGGAGCGGACGACATCGCTGTTTTAGGCGCCTTACTGATAAAGGTAAAGGCAATAGCCGCCTCACTCGGACTTGAAAACGGCTATCGCTTGGTAAATAATTGCGGTGAGGACGGTATGCAGACAGTGAAGCATTTGCACTTCCATCTGCTGGGAAAAAGGAAGATGCTGTGGCCTCCCGGATGATGCCGCGCTCTGAACATTTCCGCGCCTGATAATACGAAGAGGTGAACATTATATATTGGATTGACGAGATTGAATTATGAATTTTTCACAATGGATTATGATAATACTGGTAAGTATGACCCCGATTCTGGAATTAAAAGGGAGCATTATAACAGGGCTTGCGATGGGCTATCCGCTTTGGGAGCTTTTCATAGTATCATGGGTTTTCTCATGTCTGCCGGCGCCCTTTGTGATACTCCTGCTTAAACCGCTGATGCATAAACTGAAGAACATGCCCCGTATCAAGGGCTTCATCGACAAACGCATAAAAAGCACTATGAAAAAAGCAAGTGTAATAGAAAAATACAGTCTCTGGGGACTGTTTATATTTGTCGCCATACCGCTGCCGGGCACGGGTATCTGGTCGGGCGCCCTCATCTCGTCGATCCTGGAGCTTGACTTAAAACGAGCGGTTTTGGCAATATCCGTTGGCAATCTGGTTGCAGGCGTGGCGATACTCACGGTGTTCAACGGGATCTTCAAAATCCTCAGTTGAGGAATTGATCAATCGCAGCTAAATATGCGTTCAGTTTTTCAGGCATCCAAGCGGCACGACCAATACGCCGTTTTTCATCCGAAAAGCATACTCCGTTCCCGTGAGCACCATCAAAAATGACGGCTCATTCATTTTCTCTGTGTCAACGGCCTGTTTAAGCCTGAGCAGGTTTTTTGAAGCATCCTCTATCGCTCCCGCTCCCATCTTGATCTCGGCGGCGCCCCAACGACCGTCCGCAAGCCCTATAACCGCATCTATCTCAAGCCCACTCTTGTCGCGGTAATGATATACATTTCCGTCTATGCTCTCCGCATATATCCGAAGATCCCTCACGCAAAGCGACTCAAACAGGAACCCGAAGGTGTTAAAGTCCGAAAGCAGTCGCTTGGGCGTCGCCCTGAGCGCGGCGGCCGCAATTGAGGGGTCGGTAAAATGACGTTTAGCCGTGGTGCGGATTGCGGTCTTGGAACGCAGTTTGGCGCTCCAAGCGGGCAGATCCTCAATGACGAATATTTTTTTTAAGGCGCTGACGTATTGGTCAACAGTGACCTGCGACAGTGCCTCATCGTTTGCAATAAGGTCGTTCCGTATGGTCGTGGTCTTTGCTTCATTTGATATATTGCGTGATAAGGAACGCATGAGCGCCCTTACCCTGTCAGGATTTTTCTCAATGCTGTCGGCCTTTGAGATGTCTTCGTTGGCCACTGCCTCAAGGTAGTCCGCTGCAACGGTCAGAGCAATCCTCTCATCCGTCTCTCGCGCTACGGCCGGCCAACCGCCGCGATTGATCAGAAATGCCAACGCTTCAACGGAAACATTCGACCGCCCTTCCGGATCGGAGGCGCCGTTGAACAGAGCCGTAAGGGACACTTCGCCTGTTGACTCGCCGCTCTCGAACAAAGACATAGTACGCATCTTCATACGCGCAATGCGCCCTGTTCCGGTGTGCATGTCATCCGTTCTGGTCGGCAAGACGGATCCGGTGAGGATGAACTGGCCGCTTGCATGCCTCTTGTCAACCGCAAAACGGACGGCGTTCCACAACTCGGGCGCTACTTGCCATTCGTCGAGCAAGCGCGGTGTTTCACCTTCGAGCAACAGTGATGGCTTCGTTTGCGCCGTCAACCTGTTTGCCTTTGAAGTGTCCGGATCCTGCATATACAGAACGCTTTTTGCAAACATCTCCGCAGAACTCGTTTTGCCGCACCACTTTGGTCCTTCTATTAAGACGGCGCCTTTCGCACGCAGCAACAGTTCTAGTTTTTCATCTGAAATTCGTTTTAAATATTCCATGCTCATAGTCTGTCACCCACATATATCATACTATGGACTTTTAACTTTGTCAATAATTCACTTTTGGGTTTGGCGGCAGTTGGCTTTTGACTTTGGCTTGGTTTTACTTTTGACTTTGACTTCGTTTTATTTTTGATTATATTATACCCAAATAAAGAGCAACATTCAAACACTGGAATTAAAACGTACAAGAGGCGCCATGATTGCAGCGGTGGAATTGTAACGGGACAGCCGAACGCCGCCCAAACATCAAAATTCATTTGACAGAAGAAAATCCGCGACATGCATGGTTTTGATTCCCTCATGGTTCCCGCCCGCGAACGCATCCGTGCGTAACACGTATTTGGGATAATTGTCGCGTATTGAGAGAAGTCGCTCGTATTCGTGCGCATCGGTTTCCGGCTTGTCGATCTTCTGCGCGATTTGGATATACAGCTTGTTTTCTTGTCGGGTCGCCACGAAATCAATCTCGCCGCCCGGTATTTGCCCGATATTGACCTCATATCCGCGCCGCAGCAGTTCAAGATAAACGATGTTCTCAAGCATTGCCGCCACGCTGTCCGACGTATAGCCGAGCATACTGTATCGCATGGCAGGGTCGCACACGAAGAATTTCTCCTGCGTTTTTAAGATTTCTTTTCCTTGAATGTCGTAGCGGGAACAGCGGTGCAGGAGAAACGCGCCCTCAAGCTTGCTCAAATAGCTGTATACCGTCTCGTTATCAATGGCGCGGTTTTCGCTTTTGAGATATTTGGATATGGCGGCGGCTGAAAAAGTTCTGCCGATGTTGTCGAGTGCAAAACGGACGATCCGTTCCAGTTGATCCACCTTGCGGATTTGATTACGCTTCACGATATCCGTGAAAATCGTGGAGTTGTAAATGTCCTTGATGATCGTATATGCCTCGTCTGCGGAATACTCCTGCAGATGAATCGCCGGGAAACCTCCGAACCTTAAATACCGAGCGAACTCGGCATGAAGATTGCTGGCGCTTCCGTATTCTTCGCGAAAGATCAAATACTCGCCGAAAGACAGCGGAAACACGCGAAATTGAACGTAACGCCCTGTAAGATAGGTTGAAATCTCCGAGGACATCATGCGGGAGTTTGAGCCTGTCACATAGATGTCCGCGTCAAAATCGGTCATAAATGAATTAACGGCATTCTCCCAATCCTTGACTTCCTGTATCTCGTCAAGAAGCAAGTAGGTCTTGCCGCCTTTTGAAAGCCTGCGTTTTACTTCGTCATAGAGGCGTTTCGCCGTTTTGATTTCCTCATGTTCAAGAGAATCAAAATTGTACGCGATGATCTTGTTCTCGGCAATCCCGCGCTCGCGCAGACCGGCCGCTATCATTTTTAATATAGTGGACTTGCCGGAACGCCTGACGCCGGAGAGAATCTTGACAAAGGGCGTACCCGCATACGCCATAATCTTCTCAACATAGGTAGGTCTTAAAATCATGCCGACCACCTCCTTGCTAAATACTATACCGTAAAACAGTGCTCCTGTCAAGAATGTTGCGGTTATAACCCTATAAACAGATTTACTTCATCGTATATTGCGGAAATCCACACATCGCGGCAATATCCTCGTTATTCAAGCGGCATTTGCGCTTGCAATCGGCGCACTTCCAAACAAAAAGCCCCCACAAAGGGGGCTTTCTGTTTGGAGCTGCCCAGCGGACTTGAACCGCCGACTTCCTCCTTACCAAGGAGGTACTCTACCGACTGAGTTAGGGCAGCACATGAGCACTCAAACATTTTACTATATACCAAGACAGCTTGTCAACAGGTTTAAGCAGGTTTGCAGATGGTTTATTTTTCATATTATGGATTTAATTTGATTTAACATATTTATCGGAAAATAATGGGAACAAGATGATTGACCTCAATCTACCGCAGTGCTATAATAACACTGTAAACCGCTAAAGTGGTTTTTAGAAGTCCTATAAAGTATTATTGCTTGTGACTGCCGCCAGGATGGCTATGGTTTAGACCGAGTTCAGTATAAGGAAAGAGGGAAGGGTTCGCCATGACATATATATCGAAGTTTAAAACCGCAGAAACAGACCTGTTTTTTCAGGCGATCCTTTCTTTACAAGACGACGAGGAATGTTATCGCTTGTTTGAAGATGTATGTACTATCAATGAACTTCATGCGATTTCGCAGAGGTTCTATATCGCTAAGCTGTTGTTCGAGGGCAAGACCTATCAGGAGATTGAAGAAATCACCAAGGCAAGCACCGCCACCATCAGCAGGATCAATAAATGCTGCCGCTACGGCGCCGATGGGTATCGGCTCACGGTGGATCGCCTTAAATAATTTTTTTTTATATCTTTTAAAATTTTTTTTTATGCCATATAGGGTCGTAAATCTGTATTTTTTAGCCTTGTTTGTCCGTCGAACCCAAAATAACAGCTTGCTGATTCCAATTTTGAAAGAAAAAGTTAGTTGACAAAAATACTATTTCTAGGTATTATAGATCAGGTATCTGGACAATATAGTATTGTATTTTTTACTATATTGAAAAAATATTCAAGATACAGGTGAATTTTCACAGTATGTTACTTGAATTGAGAGCAACTTACCAAAATAGTTATAAAATCAATTTTTTTTTCGATTTTGCATTAATGACAAAATACGTATTGACAAATTTTGTTTAATGAAATATGCTATTTTGGTAAACTCAAACTCAATTCGCTTGGGTGTGCGTATCGGAGTCTCCGATAGCTGTGAATGTTGATGAATTTTGCAACATTATAGTAAAAAATAGTTGACCGTGCAACTTTATATATAGTAGAGATTGCCAGTGAACTTTTGCACTTGGGTTAGTTGTTGTGTGGCTATATATAGTTGTGCAATAAGATATATATATACAAAACAATGTTTGACGTGCGGCGCCGTTTAATGCGTCGGTAAAAGCAAATTTTAAGTTATTCGTAAGAACGGAGGTTATGGGTTCGGATAGGCTTTCAGCATTGATTTTATAATCATCAAGTGTGCGCCGCTCTTACAGCTTGTCTATACCCGAAGATGAATTATGCAGACAAAAAACAAAAAGAAAGAGGTAATGGTATTAACTCCATTTGAGATGCCTGATGTCGAATTGGCTCTTGATACCATTAAAGCCGGCGCGTTTCCTGTTTTACATTTAGGAAGGGATTTGGAGACGGCGGAGCATGTCTTATCTGAACTTTCCTTAATGACAGATGAGCCGTTTGGCGTTTGTCTTGCGGACAGAGCCTTAAAAGGTTTGAAACTTCCAGAACAGGTGACGGTAATAATTACGGCATACGGGAAGCATTACAAACGCGGTATAACTGTCAAGAATAAAGAAGCAGCGACTTTATATCAAGTACACTCTGTTAAAGAAGCCGAGGCGGCTATAGCTGAAAAAGCGCCCGCTATTATAATAAAGGGCAGTGAAGGGGCTGGATTTGTCGCCGAAGAATCATCTTTCATTATATTCCAGAAAATTATAGGCGAGTGTTTGAAGAACAAGATAGATCTTTATATTCAAGGCGGCGCAGGCGTTCATACCTCGGCGGCCTACCTTGGTCTTGGCGCTCAAGGCGTAATTCTTGATTCTCAGGTAGCTCTTCTGCCCGAGTGCCGTGCTCCCCAGGAGGTGAAAAATACCCTTGTAAGGCTGACCGGCAGCGAGATGCTGATGATAGACGGTTTCAGGGTTCTCACCAGACCGAATTCACCTAAGCTGGCCGATGAAACGACCTTTGAGGAACTTCGCGCATATTTGGGAGGCTTCGATCTTTCCGCCAATTACATACCTGTGGGTCTTGACGTCACCTTTTCAGTAGACTTCAAAGAAAAATATAAAAACCTTAACACTTTAGTGTTTTCAATACATGAGGCCGCTTATTCGCATTTAAGGCAAGCGAAGGCTCTGGGCAGCATAGCTCCGGATAACGGTCTGGCTGAATATTTAGGTATAAAATATCCTGTAGCACAGGGCCCGATGGCGCGGGTTAGCGACGTCCCTGAGTTCGCCAGAGAGGTGGCTAAGGGCGGGGCGCTGCCCTTCACCGCTCTGAGTATGGCGAGCGGCGCAGCGGCAGAAAAACTGCTGACCGCGACCGCAGCGAAGGTAGGCGGGCGTCCTTGGGGCGTAGGCATATTGGGTTTCGCCTATCCGCAGCTTGTCGACGAGCAAACTAAGCTGATATTGCAGGCAAAACCCGATGTGGTTCTCATAGCAGGCGGCAGGCCGTCACAAGCAAAACCCTTTGAAAAGGAAGGCATAAAGGTTTTTCTGCATACACCGGCTACGGGACTTCTCGACATGTTCCTGAAAGAAGGGGCTAGGAATTTCATATTCGAGGGGCGTGAGAGCGGCGGTCATGTTGGGCCGCTTCCAAGCACCGTCCTTTGGGAGAAGCAGATCGTGCGCCTGCTCCAGGAGGAGGATAAATCTTCTATAAATGTATTTTTCGCAGGCGGTATACATGACGCTCTCTCTTCGGCCTTCGTCTCTATTATGTCGGCGCCCTTAGCCGCCGGCGCTATGAAAGTGGGCGTCCTGGTGGGAACGGCGTATCTTTATACAAAGGAGATCGTAGAAACAGGCGCTATTACAAAGGAATATCAACAAAGCGTCATCAAACAGAACGAGACTATGCTGCTCAAGACCGCGTACGGACAGGAAACAAGAGCGCTTAGAACCCCTTATACGCAGTTCTTTAATAATGAAAAGACAAGAATGCTGGCTGAGGGTATTGATCCGAAAGAGGTATGGGTCAAACTCGAAGAGATAAATATGGGACGTCTCAGGATTGCCTCGAAGGGTGTCAAACGTCAGGGCGATGAACTTATAAAGGTATCAGACGACGAGCAACTGGAAAGCGGTCTTTTCATGACCGGCGAGGTAACGACGCTTGTAGATAAGACCACATCCGTGCGCAGACTTCATAGTGCCGTAACCACCGGCGGTAATGAATTCCTCGCGAAGCTGAATGATATGCCAAGGCCGGATTATGAGACGCTGAGAGAGTATCAACCTTGTGATATAGCCATTATCGGTATGGCCGGCGTATTCCCATTTGCAGAAGATCTTGACGAATATTGGAAAAATATTCTTTTCAATAAAGACTGCGTCACAGAAGTGTCGGATTACAGGTGGAGCAGGGAGCTCTTTTTCAAGCAGGAAGGACGGGATACCGACTACTCTGTTTCGAAATGGGGCGCTTTCCTTCAACAGACGGATTTTGACGCATTGGAGTTCGGAATCACTCCCCAGTCATTGCCGTCTATAGAGCCTGTTCAGCTCTTGAGCCTCCTTATCGCCAAACGCGCTTTAGCGGACGCGGGATACGGAGATATAGCCAAAGCGGATTTCGAAGATACGTCTGTTATATTCGGCGCTCAGGGCGCGGGGGAACTGACGGGGGTCTACGGCTCACGCACCGGACTCAAGGGGATGCTCGGTGAGATACCTGAGTCTATCGACGCGTCATTGCCGAAGCTCACGGAAGATTCATTCCCCGGCATGCTGTCAAACGTTATATCAGGCAGAATTACCAACAGACTCAATATGGGCGGGCGCAACTACACTGTAGACGCAGCCTGCGCATCGTCATTGGCGGCCTTGGATGTAGCGTTCCATGAGCTTCATTCGAAGCGCTCCAACATGGTGGTTCTGGGCGGCGCCGATCTGCATAATAGCATAAACGATTTTCTGATGTTTTCAAGTACATTTGCGCTTTCAAAGAAGGGTTACTGTTCCACCTTCGATTCAGACGCCGACGGCATCACCCTCGGCGAGGGCATAGGCGTGGTGATTCTGAAACGCCTTGAAGACGCCAAGCGCGACTGTAACAAGATATATGCGGTGATCAAGGGCATAGGAGGAAGCAGCGACGGCCGCAACCTCGGACTTACCGCGCCCAGCAAAGGCGGGCAGATGAAAGCCCTGCGGAGAGCTTACAAAAGCGCCGGCATAACGCCGTCAGACGTGGGGCTGATAGAAGCGCATGGGACGGGTACCGTAGTAGGCGATCGCATTGAGCTTAGCGCGCTTACAGATGTTTTCGTAGAGTCGGGGGCATTGCCGGGACAGACTAATCTGGGTTCTGTGAAGACGCAGATCGGTCATACAAAGTGCGCCGCCGGTATCGCCGGACTGATCAAAGCCACGATGGCGGTGAAGTACGGAGTGCTGCCGCCCACATTACACCTGAACAACCCGAATTCCGCATATAAAGGAAATAATCCATTCACGTTCAATGCGGAGAAGCCCGGTATCTGGAACAAATCCAAGCGCATAGCGGGTGTCAGCGGCTTCGGGTTTGGCGGCACTAACTTCCATACGATTTTGCAGAACTATGAAGAAGAGATACCGCAGTCTACAATAATGAACGCCTGGCCCTCCGAACTCTTCATATTCCGGGGGGATACGCCGGAAGAGGCTAAAGAGCTTATGGCCAAGGTCAAGACGCTTTACAGCGTAAATAATACACTTAGAATCAGAGACGTGGCATACAGCCTGTTGGAATATAATGAAAAGGATGTTCAGATCGTTATTGTCGCGAGCAACCACGAGGAGCTTACAGACAGGATCGATAAGATTATAGACGGTGCCATCGGCACAGATGATGCGAAGAGAGCTGAACTCTCCGGCGTATATTTCAGAAACCCTGTGGAGGGCAAGGTGGCCTTCCTGTTTTCGGGACAAGGGAGCCAGCGGGTGAATATGGCGCGGGATCTATTCGTCATCTTCCCATTTATGCGTAAGCTGATAGAAAAGAATCCCGAATATATGGACATTCTTTTCCCCGCATCCGCGTTCACCAATGATGAAAAGAAGGCGCAGAGAAGCCTGATAACCGATACCAGAAATGCGCAGCCCTTGCTCGGCGTTGTGGATTATGCTATAGCTGATTTCTTGCGTTCTCTTGATATCGTTCCGGATATGGTCGCAGGGCACAGCTATGGAGAGATTCCGGCGCTTTGTTTCGCCGACGCGTTTTCGCCGGACTACCTCATGTCGCTCAGCTCGCGCAGAGCTGAGTCCATCCTGGGCGCCGTAGGCGGCGATCCCGGGAAGATGGCGGCAGTGACGGCGGCGCCGGATGAACTGGCGGATCTGCTAAAAGGCGAGACTGAGGTGTGGGCGGTAAATTACAATTCCGAAAAGCAGACTGTAGTAGCGGGTACGTCGGAATCCATTAAATCGTTCATAGCGAAAGCCACGGAAAAGAAGATATCATGTAAAGAGCTGAACGTGGCTTGCGCCTTCCACAGTCCGCTGATCGCAAATTCAAAAGTGCTTTTCGCAGACGCGCTCAGGGATGTAGCGTTTAAAAAACCCACTGTTCAGGTTTGGTCGAATACCACCGCCGCAGTTTATCCCGCATCGCCTGAGAGCATAAAGAACCGTTTGGCTGATCATTTGGTAAATCCGGTGCGGTTCAGTGAACAGCTTGTAAATATGTATGAAGACGGCGCCAGGGTCTTCGTTGAAGCGGGTCCGGGCAATGTTTTAATAGGTCTGGTGTCAGGTACACTTGGTCGGGATAAAGATGTTATTACTATTCAAACGGAAAAGCAGGGCAAGGATGGACTGACATTTTTACTGCAGGCCTTGGCACGTTACGTTTCTACAGGGAGAAAAGTTAATATGGAAAAACTTTATGATGGAAGGGATGTCGAGACAGTGAACATCGACACTCCGGATGATTACAGAAAAAACAGCACCGTATGGTATATTGACGGGAAAGGCGCTGTTCCGTCGAATGGCAAGCCGCCATTAGGCGAAGGAGCGCAGACAGGGACTATTTTATCGCTGAAAGACCTGATGAAGGGTTCGGTAAATGAGTCTGTAACCTTCAGTCCTGAAGCTATAATGATGGCATATCTTGATAATATGAACGCGATGATTCAGGATCAGAGGGACGTCATGCTGGGATATCTGGGAGAACCGGAAATGTCGCCGCGCACCCCGTACCAAAGGACATATGTGAACCGGCAACCTATACAGGCGCCTACGTCCGGCGCGGCTGAGGGGGTTGAAGTAGCGGTTCAAGTCTCGGAGGCGGATGCGGTTCAGAGCGAGGCCGGAACCGGCGACACGATCCCTAATGTCTTTGATGTAAGTCCGGAAGAACTTAAAGATATAATCCTGGATGTGGTAAGCACAAATACGGGATATCCCATAGATATGCTGGGGATGGACGTTGACCTGGAGGCGGATCTCAGTATCGACTCTATAAAACGCCTTGAGATCATCGGAGCTCTTCAGGAGAGAGTGCGTTTCTCGGAAGGCGCTATATATTCGGAAGATTCATATAGCAAGATGGTTGAGATAAAGACTTTGAGTGGTCTTGTGAACTGGATCGTAGAGTTAGGCAAGCAGATAAAGGCCAGTTTGGACGCCGAAGGCGCTGCGGATGCAGACGGCCAGAAACCGGCTGAGGCGGCGGGAACGACAGAAGCGGCGGTTGAAGCGGGGGATACGGACGAGGTCACAAGGGTGGTCTTCGAATCTGAAGCATTTCCGCTGAACAGACAAGCGTCCGACAAGATCAAAGGCAAGCGCTTTGCGCTCATCGACGATGAGGGCGGATTTGCGGCGGCTGTAAAAACACAGCTTGAAGCGGAAGGCGCCATCGTTGAATTCATCGCCAAGGACGCCGGAGATCTGACGGCTTACGACGGCTTGATCGTTATAAACATCTGCGAATCCCCTGTTAATATCACAGTGAGTGAATTCTTCAATCTAGTAAAAGCGGCGGATCTGAGCAAGATCCAGTGGATTCAGGTGTTTGACGATGCCCCCGGTACTGTGCTTGCGACGGACGGCGTAAGCGAAGTCGTAAAGCTGCAGGGTTTCACGGGTTTGGTAAAGACGCTCGCACAGGAGTATGCCGACGTCAATTCCAGGGCTGTATCGCTCTTACAGAAATTCGAGAAAGAAGCATTTGCAAAGCTGGTGTTGGATGAACTGCTTGCGGAGGATTATTTTGCGGAGATCTTCTATGATGAAGGCGAACGCAGGCGCAATTACCCGAGGCTTAAGGCCATTAAGACTGCGGACTCGCCGAACCTTGAGCTGGATAATAACTCGGTTGTGCTCGTGCTCGGCGGCGCGCAAGGCATCACCCGCGAGTTGACGGCGAAAATGGCGGCGGAATATCCGTGTAAGTATATACTGGTAGGGCGCTCGGCTGAGAACAAAGAGGATGATGAAAAGTACGGAGAACTGAATTCCGTCGACGAAATAAGAAAACGCCTCATAGATGAAGGAGAACTCAAGGAGTTAAAGGCGATCGAGACGAGAGCCAAAGAGATATTCAAGACTGTTCAGATCAGTAAGTCGATAAAATTGATCGAAGCAAACGGCGGAACGGTGGCGTATCTCTCGGCCAATGTGAAGGATAAAGACGAGTTCAGGACGCTCATCAGCGGTGTGAAGGAGAAATACGGTAAGATCGACGCCGTTATCCACGCGGCGGGGATCCTTGAAGATAAGCTTTTCCAGGACAAGACGCTTGAATCATTTGAACGCACATATCAGACCAAGGTGAATCCGATGTACGTGATCGCGGAAGAACTGCTCCCCGATCTCAAACTACTGGTAATGTATTCCAGCGTTTCGGCAACCTTCGGTAATGTAGGCCAGTGTGATTATGCGTCCGGAAACAGTGTGCTCGATCAAACCGCCTATCTGCTCGGCAGGAAGGGACTGGAAACAAAGATAATCGCGTTCAACTGGGGTCCTTGGAAGGGCGC
This sequence comes from Eubacteriales Family XIII. Incertae Sedis bacterium, assembly GCA_031264295.1. Classification (GTDB taxonomy): domain Bacteria; phylum Bacillota; class Clostridia; order Peptostreptococcales; family Anaerovoracaceae; genus JAISED01. Next base: position 27,402 of record JAISED010000065.1, read on the forward strand.
GGGTATGGTGTCAAAGGGACTCGAAACCGAAATGAAGAAAAAAGGTATGTCTTTGATTCAGATGGATGCGGGCAGCCGTATATATATTGACGACTTGAAATATGGAGACGTGTCACAGGTGTTGGCGATTGCCGGAAACGATGAAGGTGTTGGAGCTTTCTTATTGAATGCCATGAATTCCCGCATAAAGCCGGCCGGTAATAAAGCCTAGTAGTGTCTGGGGACGTGGAGGTTATGTAAGATGCAACAAAAAGATATTGCCATAGTAGGGATGTCGATATATTGCCCGGGCAGTGACACCTTGGATGAATTTTGGCATAATTTGGCTAGTGGCGTGGATTCCATCACAGAGGCGCCGGAATCGGCTATAGAAAGCTATTATTTCGGACGTGAGGAAGGCGCGATAGACAGCTTTTACTGCAACCGCGGAGGGTTTTGCAAGACTTGCAGCGTCGATCCTATGCGTTACGGATTTGTACCGATCACCTTTGACGGCATCGATCCTGAGCAGGTTTACTCCCTTGTCGGTGTGGAACGGGCTCTCATCGACGCCGGGATATTAGAAAAAGGAATTTCACTCAATAAATGCTCGATCATAATCGGAAAGGGCGGTTTTTCCGGTAATATAGCCTTGCGCTCGGCGGAGATTCTGCGAGCCGGTCCTCAGATAGAGCAGATCGTGAAATACGCGTGCCCTGAGATACCGGACGATGATCTCAGAATGATCAAAAAGGAATTTCAGGAGAAATGCGGTCGTTTTCAAGCGGACACGGCTACCGGCATAATGCCTAGTCTCATCGCTTCTCAGGTCGCTAACCGCTTTGACATGCGCGGTCCTGCATATACTGTGGACGCAGCCTGCGCCAGCGGCATCGTGGCCGTGAACCATTCGATAAGTCTGCTTGAGAGCGGGCAGTGCGAAATCGCCGTTGCAGGCGGTTTGCATCTCATCCAGAGCGCGATGTTCTGGGGCGCTTTTAATATGATGGGGGCTTTGTCGCATAAGAATGAAATATCCCCATTCAGCGCGGACGCCGACGGGCTTCTCGTCGGTCAGGGCGCCGGATTTGTCGTTTTAAAAACGCTTGAACGCGCTGTTTCTGATAATGACAAGATATACGCGGTTATAAAAGGCACGGCGATCTGCAGCGACGGCAAAGGTTCCCATGTGCTGGTAACCTCTGTTCAGGGACAACTCAGGGTTTTAGACGAGGCATGGAAAGACGCCGGTATGGATCCTTCTGAGATCGGATATGTTGAGGCTCACGGAACGGGAACAGTGGTTGGCGATCGCACGGAGATCTCAACATTGACGCAGTTCTTCGGCGACGCTTCTAAACCCGAGGCTTTTGTGGGTTCTGTAAAGTCGAACATCGGACATACGATGCCTGCCGCAGGGATGATAGGTCTCATCAAGACGGCCTTAGCTCTGTATTACCGTAAAATTCCGCCTACGCTTCATTGTGAGAATCCGCTGCCTGTCATGGCTGAGTCGCGCTTCAACGCGCCGCAGGAACTCATAGACTGGGACGGCGAGAAGTACCCGCTTATAGCGGGTGTAAATTCATTCGGATTCGGCGGAGCGAACGCGCACGCGGTGTTGACGGCGTATGAACCGGCTGGGGAAAAACGCGTTAAACCGTTTACCTACTACGGAGAAACCGTTATCGCCTCCGCTCGCAGTAAAGAGGCTCTGATCGCAAAGCTGGAATCGGGAGATTTCACAAATACAGGAGGCGATTACCGTATAGCGGTATTCAATCCGGATCCCAATCGAATGAAGCAGGCAATAGATATTATTAACAACGACGCGGTTTGGAACGGGAGACTGGATATCTGGTTCTCCAATGAACCTCTGTTGACAAACGGGGGGAAGATAGTGTTCATGTACCCCGGTTTCGTGATGGATACCGAGTGCGAAACCGATTCTATAAGTGATTACTTTGGATTTGAGAAGTTTGAGTTTGACGGAGAAGACCCGAGCCAATACGGAGGCTTGCGTCCATATTTCGCTCAGGCTTTAAGCTCCAAGGCTTTTGACAGCCTCGGCGTAGAGCCGGATATACACGCGGGTCATAGCATCGGCGAATGGCACGCCACCAACGCGGCGGGCATGGTCGGAGAAGAGGTTCCGCGCCACGTTATCGAACGCATGGCATACTTCGCCAGCATCCATGAGACGGCGCTGTATTATGTGGCGGTCAGCAATGTAAACCGTGAAAAGATCGATGAATGGTGCAGCAAGATCGATCGTATTTATATGGCGAACGACAACTGCCCCGAACAGATAGTCATGTGCGGGGATGAAGAGTCAAAGGACAAGCTCATCAAAGTGCTTGAAGAAGAGCATGTGTATTATTACTTGCTTCCATTTTTGGGTGGATTCCATACGCCTTTCGGGGAGGAGTATGTGGAAGTATCGCGGAAGATCGCCCATAAGATCGACCTTAAACCGCCTAAGAAGCCCATATGGTTGAGCACCCTTGATGGACCGCTTGAGGAAGGCAGAGACGCCTTCATCGACGCCATGTCGCAGCAGCTTGTACGACCGGTGCATTTTCGCAGCATGATAGAGAAGATGTACGATGAAGCGGATGCCCGCATTTTCATACAGGTCGGGCTGGGTACGCTTGTAGGCTTTGTTGACAACACCCTTAAAGGCAGGAAGTATGCGGCTATCGCTTCGAACGCGCCTTTACGCTCGGGGATGGAGCAGCTAAGACGCGTACTCGCGATGCTGTTTGTGAATGGCAAAGAGAATGTTGATCTTAGCTTTATAGGCGTCAAACAGCAGTATCTTGGAGAGCATAGCGTTGTTCCTTTATCTACAACACCTAAATTCGTTATGGAGCTTCCTCTGCTGAGGGACGCTATACAGAAATATTATCAGCCTAATACAAGCGGCGCCGCCGCCGGTCTTGCTGCGGAGTTTTTAAAGTACGAGGAGTCCGGCAATCCATTGATGCAAGCGGTGAGTGATAACATAACCGCCGCCGTGAAAGTGCAACGCGAGCTTATCGGGCTATTCGGAGAAAACAGTCCGTCTTCTGAGGATTCAGCTCCAAGAACCGCTCTGGTGCGAGGCAGGATGGCGGAAATGAGCCTACAGCCGCTTTTAGAAGTAAGAACCGCGCCCGTGAAGGCAAAGGGCAAGAAGGGCGAACGATTCGAAGAAGATATGCACCTTACATTCCAGGATCATCCCTACCTCATCGATCACTCTATAGTCAAACAGCCAAAGGATTGGCCGGTTCAAGATGACTTAAACCTTGTCGTGCCATTTGCTCTTACGCTGGAATTATTGGCGGAGAGGGCGATTAATCACGCGAACGGGAGAAAACTGGTGCGTATCACTTCATCTACGGCGATGAAGTGGATAACGGTTGAAACGCCCTTTGACGCTAAAGTTATAGGTGTGTGGAAGTCCAATGATACACTTTCACTTGCGATTTCCGGTCACGCCGGCGCTGATTTCCATTTTGCCGACGAGTACCCGGAACCGCCGAAAGAGAGCGATATGGATTTCGAGATCGGCAAACCGCTCATCAGCGCTCTAGGAATGGCCGAAGCGTATGACAGGTATTCTTTCCACGGGCCGCAATATCATAGCGTGAGGGAGTATAACAATATCTCGGAGCGCGGCATTTATGCGACTTCGGAGAAGCAGGCAGGCAGAGGTTCATTGCTAGATGCTTTGGGGCAGATCATAGGACTCTATCTACATGTGACTCAGACGGTAAATACGATTTCTTTCCCCATCAGGGTTAACGAGATAAATCTCTACGATGATATATTTGATCAAAAAGGAAGCTTTGATACCAAACTGATCATAACCAGCCAGTCACCCTCATTGGTCATAGGCAACATGATTATGAGCCGCAACGGCAGGATATGGCTGAGCGCAAACAGTTGGATCAACCAACGCTTTGAGAACGATCGCGACATGTGGAACACCATAATCAAGCCTCAGCGTAACATGACGGCTTATGAACTTGCTCCCAATGTGTATATGTATCATAACGCATATGAAAAAACCCACAGTTGGATGCTGTTGCGGAGCAGATTCCTCAACAGCGAAGAGAGAAGACACTATGACGGGCTGAACAGAAATAATCAGTACGCCTTTATTATAAGCAGAATCGCGCTCAAGGACGCTGTACGTTCACATGTGAAGGATGATGAGGGAAATTATCCCTTCCCGATAGCCATAAGCGTAAGCCATGATGAGAAGGGTAGACCTTATGTTCACGGCGAGGGCGGGCTGGATGAAATACTCAAGGGGCTGCATGTTTCCCTGGCGCATAAAGGTATGCGTTCTGTAGCGATCGCCGCCGACAAACCGGTCGGAGTTGATCTGGAAGAAATAACAGAACGTGACGGCAATTTTAAAGAACTTGCCTTTACTGATAAGGAACAGGCAATGCTGGCGGAACTGGGCAATGACAAGCCGAATGAATGGTGCACGCGTTTTTGGGTGGCTAAAGAAGCATATTCTAAAATGCTGGGTACGGGACTGGGCGGGAACCCCAAGCAGTTCGAAATCGAGGCGGTAAACGCTGATGAGATCATCATCGGCGGCGTATCGGTGAAGACGGTGATATATAAGGAGGATTTCATTGTAGGATGGACAATATAGAAGACAAATCAACTAAGCAGGACGCTGTTTTTAATAAACTGAAGTTGATGGTTACGGAGATCATCGGCGAAGACGTCGCCAGACTCATAGATATTACCGAAAATAGCAAATTTGTCTCCGATTTAGGGATGGACAGCATAGTCATGGTCTCGTTCGCCGAGAAGGTAAATAAGGTTTACGGCGAGGAAGTTGATCTGATGACTTGGATTTCCAAGAAGAACGTGAGACAGTTATTGAAGCTGTCGATGGGCGATTTAGCGGAATTTATTGCGGGTTCCATAGATTGACGTGTCTATTCAGAGGTAGGTACCCCTTAATAAGCAGCGCAATTAACGAAGAAGCCGAAAGGCTTCTTTTTTTTCGAAAATATTCTCAAAAGGCTGGACTCGTTTTCCAGAATATGAGAT
>JAISED010000025.1 GCA_031264295.1 Eubacteriales Family XIII. Incertae Sedis bacterium
GCTGTCGGCGCAAGTTTGGGATGGATTACGGTTATAATGATATAATTACGAGACCCAATATGGGTTTGTTTGCTATGCCCACTTTTGACTCAATCCTGGGGAGGTTTCGTAATAGTAACATTGACAGAACCCATAATAATATATCTTTTTTATATAAACAGGAACGTATAGACGGACGTTTTTCATATTTTTTTTCGCAAATCATGAAAATAGAGGACAATTATATTGACAACGAAATGCAGAGGGTATATGATTTATTTGTAAGCCGATGAAATGTATTATAGGTTGACTAACAGAACGGTTTGGTGTTTTAATGTTTGCATGAGCAGATTGAACGTTATTTCGTTAGAAATAATATTGTAGTGGCATTATTAAAAGCTATTTGATACTGTAAATTGCAAACAAAAAAAGGGGGGGATGTATATGATTGTCGTGTTGTTTTATTCATTGTAATCAACAGTATGTTTTAATATTAAGTATGAGGATAATAAATATGTTAAAAAAAATCATGAGTATTGTTTTTACTTTGTGTTTAGTGTTTTGTTTTGGTGGAACGGTTTATGGGGATGACGTAAATACACAGGATTCAGGCGTTGAGATATCAGACAGTACGCTTGATGAGATTGCAGATTCTATCGAAGAGTATAGTTTTATCGAAGATGGTAACATTACAACTGTAACAACTTACTTGTTATCTGATGGAACAGAAATCATTGATGAGTTTACCCGTAGTTTCATTCAGCCATTTGCAACTGGCACTACGCACTATACAAGCGGGAATTTCACCAGAACAATCACCGGATGGGCAACAATGACCCTATCAGCTAATTTCACCTATGAGGACAATACACTACCAACTCCAGATAGGGTGATCTGTACAAGTGTCAGTGGATCGTGTACACCTGCGAGTGGGAAAACACTGGATTCATATGAAAAAACCAAGTCTTCAGATTGGGTTTCAATTGGTAAAGCCTATGCAAACGCCCATTTCAAGTTGTATACAACTGGCATGGGCACGCTTGATGGATATTATGGTGATTTTAAAATCAATTGCGATGATCAAGGGAATGTTACAGTTTCATTGAGTTCTAATTAGTTGCGATTGTATAATATTTTTGCAAGTCGACGCCAAACAAGAGGATGATTAAAAGTTGCTATATTACAGAATAAATCGGGAAAATTCTTATCGAATACACATTATACCACCACTTAAAATGGTGGTATAATGTGTATTCGGAGAATTTTTAGTTGTAATGTAACATTGTAAGGGGTGAATAGTATGGATTTAACATATAAAGATATAATTGATTTTTTCATAAAAAAAATTACAAGCTATCGCATACAAATTATGACGTGTATAGTCGGCTTAATGTTTTGCGCTTTTATTTACTTTTTATTTGTAAGCGAGTTTTTGTATGGCATATTTTCTGCGTATGATGCGAAGTTTTTGGAGTCATTAACATTTATCGTAGTGATAGATTTTTTCTTATGGGGTTTATATGGGAAAAATTATCAAACACATCAGCGTTACCATATATTTCAAAAAATGAGAATTAACAAACACATTGCCACGTATATTGGTCTCAATATATTCTGTTTGTTTTCCGCCATTGTTATTTTGCTGCTTTCAAATTGGACATATAGTGATGGGGGATTGGAATATCTTTCGAAATTTGATGTGGAGTATTTGGGGAATTCCATAAATTTGATATGGATAGTATTTTTATTATGTGAAGTTCTTGTGATAGTATATGCATGTTATAAAACACATACCTTTTCGAAGAGCTACTTCTTAATAGTCTGTAACAGTGCTGGTGTTGTAGTTATATTGTTCTACCTTGCTCGGATCAGATTCCTGGCTAATAATATAGAGCAGGTGAGATTGGATGTTTCAAAAATGTTATGGGTATATGCATTTAGCTTGATGATAGGATTTTGTTTCGTGGCAAATAATTACTTTTATATACGGAAGTATAAGAACAAAAAAGGGAACTTCTAAAACCCCGCGCCAACGGCGAAGAGAGCCGACGGCGCGGGAGTTTTTTCACACTATCATTCGCCCTCAAGATAATCAAGCACGGCGTATATGCCTCTGGCGGCCTGTTTACGGGGCAGGGTAGCCAGTAGCTCGCGGGCGTCGGCGGCGTGTGCTTTCATCATGCTGCGCGTGAATTCGATGCCCTGGCACTGAATGATGAGCTTGCGTATTTCCTCCAGCTCAAAGGTGGATGAGCCGCCGAGACCTACTGTCTGGAGCATTTCTTTGAGGCGTGAGCCATGCTGGGGATGGCTGAGGGTGTGCAATATGGGCAGGGTATATGTCCCGTTGAGAAAATCCGTAAACACGGGCTTGCCTTCGCGTTTCACATTAGAAACAAAATTCAGCAGGTCGTCACGGAGCTGAAAGAGGTAGCCGATGTGCTTTCCGATCTCGCTGAAAACCTCAACGCTCTGGACGCCGCAGCCGCTTTCGGCGGCGCCTATCCTGCATGTGGCTATGAACAGAGAGGCGGTCTTACCGTATATATTGTTGAGGTAGTCGCTCTTCGTTGTCTCTGTGTTAAAGTTGCAGGTAAGCTGGCACATCTCTCCATAGCACATGCTCTCGACGGTTTTCGCCAGCAACATACCGGTTTCGGGGGTAGCCTCACGAAACAGATAATAGAGGATGCGGCTCATAACGTAATCACCGGCGTATACAGCCATGTCCTTGCCGAACCTCGACTGAACCGTCTCGCGCCCGCGTCTCATGGGTGCGTCGTCAACGATGTCGTCGTGTATCAACGAAGCCATATGGATCATCTCAATACAGGCTCCCATCTTACAGAGCCTATCCCGTGAACCCGGCCATTGGGGGCCGAATCTGCCTGCCAGCAGCAGGAGCAGGGGGCGGACTTTTTTGCCCTTCGTAGCGATTATCGTTTCCAGAACAGCGTTGAGCATGGGATTTCTGCTGGTGTCATGCAGATATTCCGCCATATAAGCGTCAACCCGTTCTATATCGTTTTCGATTTCTTCAATGTTTCCGTAATAAAGCAATTTAGCCTCCTGTCCCGCATGTGTCAGTAAAACTTGACGTGCGATTGACTTGCAATAAATATTATAGCAATATATCCGCAACCAGTACGGAGAAATAAGCGAAGTCGGCGAGGGCTGCCGATAATACTATGCCCTGCATACATGCCCCGCGTTCGTCGGGGGTGAATTTTCTGCTGAGCAGCTTCCGAAATGTGTTCGCGCCTAGTATGAGAGCGGGCAGCATGGCGGCGCCGACGGTGCTGAATCGGATTGACGCGATAACAGGCAGACACAGCAGCAAGGCGATGAAAAGCGCCCTGTACAGCATGCGCGCCTTGACCCTGCCAAGCAGCACAGGCAAGGTTTTGCGGCCTGCTTCAATGTCCCGTTCGATATCGCATAAATTATTTGTCATCATCACAAGTCCCACCCCGAGAATACAAGGAAGACTGTAAAGTATCACCGCAGGTTCAGCTATCCGTGTAAAAGCGGCGAATACAGCGAATGGTATCAGTCCGCCCATGACTAAGCCCGACGCCAATTCGCCGAACGGCAGGTAGGATATAGGCGATTTGCCGGCGGAGTAGGCGACGATGACCAATGCCCCGATCACCCCTGCTATAAGCGGAACAACGCCGCCCGCATAGACGACATATATGCCAAGGATTGCCGCGAAACCCAAGAAGGCAAAGGCAAGGGCGAGCACGTGGCGCGGATTTATATGGTTATATACAAGTATTGCGTCTGTCGGATCGTCGGAATTCTCTAGGCGATCGGCGCCCTTTACGAAATCATAATAATCATTCAGCGTATTCACAGCTGACTGCATGAGCACAACGATCAACAGCAGAACTACAAACAGCGGCAATGAGAATTCACCGGTGAAATCAAGGGCAAGCAGCACCCCCAATATCATCGGCGCCACGGAAGCCGGAGGCCATGTATGCGGCGCTGCGAGGCGTAAAGCCATAAGCGGCGTCAGTTTTTGCGTGTATTCATGTTCCATTTCAAAGCATTCTCATCCTATAATCAATCTATGCTGTTTGTAAGTCCGTAAAGCTTTGCGTAAAACCCGTTTTGTTTAAGAAGGTCGGTATGACTGCCCATTTCAATGATTCGCCCCTCTTCGATGGAGATAATATTGTCCATTTCATCAAGTCCTTGAAGGCTGTGGGAGATCGATAGTACACTTCTATTCTCAGCCCATTCGCGCAGCGAGTCTCTGATTTCTCGGGCAGTCAGCGTATCAAGTCCTTGATCCGCCTCATCGAGCAATATGACAGGGCTGTTTTTGAGGAAAACCCTCGCCAATGCGAGTCTTTGCCGCTGGCCGCCGGATAAGAGAAAGCCGTTTTCACCGACCTGAGTCTCGTACCCTTCAGGGAGCGACATGATGAAATCATGAAGTTTCGCCAATTTGCAGGAGTTCTCCATTTCATCATCGCTTGCGCCCGGTCTGGCGAGAAGGATGTTTTCCCGAATAGACGCGTAAAATATATATGGATCCTGATTCAGAACTCCAAATACAGCGCGCGCTTCCAGATCAGGCAAATCTCGGAGTTCCTTTCCGCCTATCTGAATACTGCCGTTATAACTGCGAAACTTCAGCAAAAGCTGAAGGATGGTGCTCTTGCCCGCGCCGCTGGAACCCACAAGGGCGAACTTCGCGCCCGCGGGTAAACGGAATGAGATATCTTGCAGTGAGAATTCTTCATCCTTCCCGTAACGAAAGCCCACATTGGCGAATATGATGTCGTACTGCGCGGATGGTGCGCCTGCAGCGGATGTCTGCACTGCGGCTGTGGATTCCGCGTCCGCAGCGGCTGTCTGCACTGCGGCTGTGGATTCCGCGTCCGCAGCGACTGTCTGCACTGCGGTTGTGGATTCCGCGCCCGCAGACTTCGTGTCTTCGATATCAGCCGCACGAAATTCGGATGATGTTTCAGAACCGGCAAGTGAAAACAACCTGCTTGCCGCTGTCAAACCTTCGTCGAGTTGTTCCAGAGCTAATGGCATGGGCAGCAAGGCTTCAAAAGAGGCCTGCACTGTCAATCCCACCATGGCCAGCAGAACGCCCGACAGCCGCCCTGAGGTCACGAGGGGTACGCTGCTTAGCAGGGCGCAAAGCATAGCGATATGTGAAAACCACTGAATCATAGCGCCTGTCAGATTCTCAGCGGCATATAAGCTCTTCTTACATTCTGTGACTTCCGTCAGCGAGGCGCGTATCTCTTCCCGCGCTTCGCGTAAGGCGCCGCATGCCGTCAGTTCAGCCAAGCCCTGTACAAAGTCTATTACGCGGGTGTAAAAAATATCCCAAAGGTGAGCCTGCTTTTCCGCCAGACCTCTTGTAGCGCGGCGGACAATAATAGGAACGGCGAGGCCCCCGATGATATAGAACAGAACGAGGATGATTGCGGCGTTAGGATTAAAGAAGGCCAGGAAAATCCCGCATGCGGCCAGCACGGCAAAGGCGATAAACGGCGCGGCCAGCACACGCAGATAGAAAAACTGAAGTATTTCGATATCTTTAGTAATCTGCTTAAACAAGGTCGCTTCCGAACGTTTCTCAAATATAGCAGGCGCCAGCGGTTCCACTCCGCGATAGAACCAAACGCGCAGTTTTTTCAGGATGCGAAAGGTTACGTCATGGGTCATGTACCGCTCCAGATAGCGCAGCACAGCTCGGGCAGTACCGAAAAAACGCACGCCTGAGATCAATATCATCAGATCAAAGAGGGCGGGGCGCAAAGCGGCCTCGGCAATGAGTACAGCGGCGGCGGCCAGAAGACCTACGTTGGCAAGTACTGTAGCCGCGCCGCACAGACCGGCGAGAAGCATTGGAATCATATATGGGCGAATCAAAGAAATCAAGCGTTTCAGTGTTCCCGGTTGTATTTTCAGGTCTGTGTTCGGGTTCTTCGCAGACTCTGAGCATGTATAAGACGACATCATGCACCTCAATATATCTGATCTACAGTGGTGATCGGCGCAGGCGTAAGTTAACGCTTAGCGGCGACAATTTTGGCAGCCCATGCGTAAGTTTTAACGCTCAGCAGTGGGAAATTCAGCCGCGCATAGTGAGCATATCCTTATAAAGTCCGCCTGCTTTTAGCAGCTCGGCCGGTGTTCCGGATTCGCGGATAATGCCTGAATCAAGCACGATTAGGCGATCCATGCGCTCCACGGTCTTTAGACGATGAGCCGCGGCAATGACCGTTTTACCGCGCATCAGCTTCCATAAAGCCTCTTGAACAGTCTCTTCACGCAGCAGGTCGAGATTAGCCGTGGCCTCATCCAGTAACAGCAATGGCGCCTGACGTAACCACGCCCTGCAGATCGCTACAAGCTGCCGTTGACCTCCTGAAAGCTCACGCCCGCCCTGACCGACGCGCGTCTCATAAGCTTCGGGCATAGCGGCGACAAAGGCGTCAAGACCGAGCAGCTTGCTGGCTTCCAATATTTTTTCCTCCGAAACGCCGGGATTACCTAAAATGAGATTATCCCTTATTGTGCCGGTGAATAGATGCGGATTTTGAGGAACCCAAGCTGTCATGGAACGCCACTGATCCATATCGAATGAGTTGAGGCTCTGTCCGTTTACGATTATATCGCCGTGATCAGGACTCAGGAATCCGAGCAGCAGGCTTAAAACCGTGGTTTTTCCAGAACCGCTTTGACCTATCAGCCCGATCTTTTCGCCGGAGTTTACAGAAAAGCTTATACCCTTCAGCGCATCTTCTCTTCCTCCGCCATAGCCCAGACTCACATCGGAGAAGGCGAGGGCTATATTCTTAAACGCGGCCTCGTTCAAAGCGGGCGTATCGGTCGGGACTCCGCCCGTGGAACCTCCCGCTGCCGCATCTTCCGCCGTCGAACCTCCCGCTGCCGTAGCGCCGCCCGTAGGAGCTTCCGCCGCCTCATCCGGCACAGCTACGTCCGCCGGAGCGCCGCCGGCTGTATCCTCAGGCGTAGCCAGAAAACCGTATACCCTGGTAGCGGCGGCGACGCCGTTCAGACTCGCGTGATATTGCGTACCAAGCGAGCGGATCGGCAGATAGAATTCCGGCGCCAGCAAAAGGATGAAGAAGGCCACCTGGAAGCCGATCATGCCGCTTACCAATCGGAGCCCCAGACCGACAGCTACAATGGCTATGCTGATGGTGCTGAACAGCTCCAGAGTCAAAGCTGACAAGAAGGCTATGCGCAGTACGCCTAGACTTGTGCGGCGGAAATCTTCACTAATTTGCTCCACTTTCAAGGCCTGGTTCTCGTTCTGATTCAGCATTTTGAGGGTGGATATCCCTTGCAACACATCTTGAAAATATCCGGTCATGCGCCCGAGAACACGCCATTGTTTCTTTGTAGCCGACTGAGACCATTTACCTATGAGCATCATGAACACAGGCAGTAGGGGAGCTGTCACCAGCAAAATAACACCTGTTATCCAGTCGCGGGGGAAGATGAAAACCAAGAACAAGATCGGGATCAACGCAGTTTTAAAGAGCTGAGGCAGGTATTTCCCGAAATACGCGTGGAGCACTTCCAATCCTTCAGTGAGCAGGTTAAGCAGTTCGCCTGTTTGCTCTTCTCGCATCCTCACAGGTCCAAGTCGTTCTATCTTGTCCAGCAAGGTCTGTCTGATGCTCGTCTGAACCGCGTGGGCAAGACGTAAGGCAAACCATTCTTCAAGCCAGTTCAGAAACCCTCGCACTGTTACAACTACGAAGAGGATTATGAAGAGGGTACTGACGTCATGAAGTGCAAGACCTTCGAAGAAAACACCGTTAACCATATCAGACAGCAGCCAGGCTTGAGATAGTATGAGCCAACCGGAGATAAAACCTGTCGCCGCAGTGCCAATAAGAAACAGTTTGTTGCGGCGCGTTTCGCGCCACAAATTTTTGTCGATCATATTGCGTTACTCCGAAAAGCAAAATACAGGAAGCCAATCCTGACGCCGCCATAAGGAGGCGGGCGTTCCAGATGGCTTCCTTTTCATTTGCTGATTATGCTTATCTATACAAAAGATAATAATATTTTAATATTCAACTGAGTCGCGTGTGACCCTCTTCTTGAATACCCAGAAGTTCCAGATCTGATAAATCAGTACCACCGGGACGAGGCAAACTGCGACTATAGTCATGATCTTGAGTGTGTACGGGCTGGATGAAGCTGTATAGATCGTGAGGCTATAGCTAGGATCCAAGCTGGAAATCATGACGTTCGGGAACATGATGGCGAATGCGCATACCGTAACAAATGCAATAGCCACAGACGACGCGATGAAGGATACGCCATAGCGCTTCTGGTACTGCGCATAGACGGAAGCAAGCAAGGCGACAGCTGCGATGAGCACTGCAATTATGGCTACAGGCTTCGCCAGCAATTGTGTAACGAAGCAGGCATAGGCAACCCAAGCCACCGTTACGACGACGAGAACGATGCCGAGCTTCACGGTGAGACCCTTAAGCCGTTTGAGTATTGATTCTTCACCGACCTTAATCAGCAGGAATGCAGCGCCGTGATAGAGGAAGAGCAGGAATGTCACAACTCCGCCGAGCAGGGTAAAGGGAGTCAACAGGGTGAAGAAATTACCTGTGTACTCCATATCGGCGCCGATGGGCGTTCCGGCTATCAGATTAGCTACAGCGACACCCCAGAGCAGAGCAGGCAGAAAACTGCTGACTCCGATCGCTCCATCCCAAAACTTGCGCCATTTTACACTCTCAACCTTGCTGCGGAACTCGAAGGACACCCCGCGGATGATGAGCGCTAATAATATGGCGAATAGAGCGAGGTAAAATCCGCTGAACAGTGTTGCGTACCAGTGGGGGAAAGCCGCGAACATCGCGCCGCCCGCAGTGATCATCCAGACCTCATTACCGTCCCAGAAAGGACCTATACTGTTTATGATCACCCTGCGTTCGAGATCGCTTTTAGCCGCTATAGGCACAAGCATCCCGACGCCATAGTCAAACCCTTCCAAGAAGAAGAATCCTATGAATAATACTGTTACCAGCAAAAACCACAATATGTTTAAGTCCACAGTGAGACCTCCTTTCCATCCATAAGGGCAATCTCTTCAGGTGTTTTCTTAGCGTATTTTGAGAGAAGGAATATATCCAGAATCATCAATATACCATACACCAATATGAAGCCCACAAGGGTTATCGCTATATACGCAGTTGGTACGCTGGACGATATGCCTTCATCCAATGTTTGTAAACCGTAAACGAGCCACGGTTGACGGCCGAATTCCGCAAGCCACCAGCCGAATGTGTTCGCAATATACGGCAGGAAAAGAGCGAAGGTCATTATCTTGAGATAAGCCTTCTTTTCGAATACCGATGTGCGCAAAAGCGCCGCGATTAGCGCGAGAAGCGCCATAAGGAGTCCGACTCCGAACATGATGCGGAAACTCCAGAATGTGATAGTCACAGGCGGTATATAATCACCCGGACCGTATTGCGCCTCCATTTCCGCCTGCAGTTGTCTAAGACCTTTTACTTCGCCCGACAGGCTGTTGTAGCTCAGTAAGCTCAGCATACGCGGGATCTTGATCTCGAAGCTGTTCGTCTGATTCTCCCTGTCAACTATGGCCACAAGAGCCAGATCCGCGGGATCCGCAGTTTCCCAATGCGCTTCGGCAGCCGCCATTTTCATAGGCTGATCCTGAACGAGAGCCTGCCCCTGAAGGTGACCGATGCCGAGTGTGAGAATGACAGCGATAAGACCAACTATGCCTCCGAGTTTAAATGAAGACCTGAAAATCGGATTATCCTTGTTCTTGATGAGGTGAATGGCGCTGATCCCCATCAGGAAGAATGCGCCGGTAGTCAGACCGCCCGCGAGAACATGCGGGAACTGGAATAAAACATGCGAGTTCGTGAGCAGAGCAGGGAAGTCCACCATCTGGGCACGCCCGTTAATAAGCTCGTATCCAACGGGGTTCTGCATGAAAGAGTTGGCAATCAATATCCACAGCGCGGATAGGTTTGACGCTACAGCTACCAACCAGATGCAAACAACGTGGGCTTTCTTTCCCAAACGCTCCCATCCGAAGATCCAAATGCCGAGGAATGTGGATTCCAGAAAGAACGCGAGCAGTGCTTCTACTGCCAGCGGAGCGCCGAAAATATCACCTACGAACCGTGAATAACCCGCCCAGTTCATGCCAAACTGGAATTCCTGAACAATGCCCGTAACAACGCCCATGGCGAAGTTAATGAGAAACAGCTTGCCCCAGAATTTAGTCATCTTCTTGTACTTTTCATCATTTGTCTGCACGTATTTGGTTTCCATAATCGCAACCAAAATAACCAACCCCAACGTCAATGGTACAAAGAAAAAGTGAAACGTTGATGTGGCCGCAAATTGGATTCGTGCCAGAATCATTTCCATTACGTTAGCCTCCCTCCTTTTCGTCCGAAAGCTCGGATACAGTCCTGTTAAGACCATCTGTAAAAATTGCTAATAATACCATATAAACAAAAGTGAACCTGTCCAATCTATTTTAGCACAAGTTATTGATCGTTTCAACATGACAGGGCGCTTTTTTTTCAAAAATTTCAAAAAGTAAATTCGAGTAAATTCGCAAAGTAATCGGCTATTTTTCCTTTTCAGACTGTGGAGGGCGATTGGGATTTCTGGGGAACCATCCTTTTTCGACGCGTCTTGTTTGATGCTTGAGTTCGAGAATAGACCAAAGACATGAAAATCCAACAATGGAAATCATTGCGGAAACGGTGACGTTCTCGAAAAAACATGAGATGGCGAGGAATATTAGACCGACTACCAAAAATAGAGGCCATATTTTTTCTGTAAAATAATATTCACACTTAATGACGACAGGGTGAAATACACCGATAGATAATAATGCGATTATTCCGATTAACAAACCGTTGAAGTACATAAAATTCCTCCCATTCTCATAAATCTCATAAACAGTTACGATGTCATTAAGAGACTCCAATCAAAACCTTTCAAACATAATTTAGAAGTCCCTATAGTCTATTCCAAAACAAACCGCCTTGTCAATAGATTCGGAAATATACTTTAAGCAAGCTCCGGAAACCTGCATTATGCCGCCCGGCGAGGGTTTTCGGAGCTTGCCTCTACGTCTACAGAGTTGGAAAAATTTAATAAATTATTGTAAAACCGGCTATTTAGTGTATAATATTGAGCATAATCAATAATCAGGAAGGGCGTGACTGCTTCATGGATAATGCTAAAACCTCTCAGAGTGATGCGGCGGCGGAACACAGAACAGTAGGAAAGATCGGCAGATGGATTTTAAATATATGCGGCGTGTTAGGCAGCGCGATGCTCGTCTTGCTGATAACAGCGTGTGCCCTTTTGATCACGCTGCGCGTGATCGGATTCTTTCCGCTGGGGGTTTTGAGCGGCAGTATGGAGCCAACATATCATGTCGGATCCATCGTTTTAATAGATACGCGTGTAAGCGCCGATGATATTGCGACAGGCGACGCCATCGCATTTTCTTTGGGAAACGATACCACTGTAACACACCGGGTCATAGGCGTAGACAAGACAAGCAGGCATTTCATCACACAAGGGGACGCAAACAACACGCCGGACACAGCGCCCGTTCCGTTCCCCAATCTTGTGGGGAAGGCGGCGCTGAGTATTCCATTCGCTGGATATATACTGATGAACATTTATACGCCGAGAGGAATGGCAGTCGGCGCTTTCCTGCTGGGAGTGATGATATTGATGGTTACAGTGTCTTCGTTACTGTCGCCCAAGCATAAGGTCAGAGACAGGGAAAGGAAAACATAACAGCGTTCGGGATTATTTTAAACGACAGTTTGCCGTACATGCCGACCTCACCGTCTACCGCCATCGTCATCTTATCCTTAGGTGTAATGGTTACGCTTTTAACCTGCTTATACTGCATAAGATCCTTGGCTCGTGGGTCTTGAAGATGAGAACCACGGTGATACTTACGCAGAAGCGTCAGAAAGAGCCTTCGCGAGAGTTCATTCACAATAGATACGTCGAGAAGTCCGTCGTTGGTGTCCGCCATAGGCGCGCCTTTGAAGCCGCCGCCGCAGTAAGCGCCGTTCGCGATGGCGGTAAGCAATGTTCTTTCTGTGTATTTTGAGCCGTCTTCGAATAGGAAAGTCAGCTTTACAGTCTTTTTCTGTATGAGAACCAGACATACGCCGCCGATATAAGCTGCGGTTCCGCCGATAAATGATTTGGTCTTCAGACGTCCGGCAATAGCCACCGCCTCTGAGTCAAAACCTATATTACACATATTGATGGCGTACCTTGGGGGATTGGGCGTATCTGTATCCGTTTCACCTATATCGCTGTATTCGATCAGATCCAGCGACCGCGCTTCCCCTGATATCAGTTTGCGTATGTTGCGAAAATCATAGTCGGGGAAATTGCGGACAAAATCATTGCCGCTTCCCGACGGGATTACCGTAAGTTCCGCTCCCGGATAGTTATATAAACCGTTGAGTACCTCATTCAATGTTCCGTCGCCGCCGCAGGCGTAAAACCGGATAGGACGCCCGTTGCTTTCTTCACAGCGCTTCTTCGTATAAGCTTCCGCTTCAGTAGGACCTGTAGTACGGTGTATTTCATAATCAATATCGATAGATTTTATGACCTTGAGAATTTCAGGCAGAACTATCTTTTTCGCTTCCCCCTTTCCCGCAACAGGATTTATTACAAAATAATGTTTCATTTTCACGCTTTGCCTCCGCAATTTACTATAATATATACTACCAAACTCTGATTTTAAGCCGGAATCCCAGCTATAGGGGACTTATAAAAACCCCCGCAGAACCTTCATCAGATTGGAATTTACTGCCGTTCACTAAATACCTTGAGTGGAATTGATAAAAGAACGGTATAATTATTCTAACATAAGTTTGCCATGGATTGAATAGTAAATTTTTCAAGTTGTTTTTACTGTTTTTAAAAAAAGGAGGGTTTCTCGGAAATGGATGACAGAATTAAAAGGCTTTCACAGGTTCTCGTGAGCTATTCATGTGATATAAAACCCGGAGAAAAGGTTTTGATCTCATATGAGGGCGAGTCATGTAAACCGCTTATAAAGGAGATAATCAAGGATGTATATAGTGCGGGCGCTTGGCCGTATTTCGAGGCGCGCGACTCGACGATAAGCAGGGAGATCTTACTCGGATGCGGGGAAGAGCAGATTGAATTCATGAAGGACTGCCAATTAGAGCAGATGAAGGGTATGGACGCCTATATCGCCGTCAGGGGCGGTCTCAATGTGTCGGAACTCGCCGACGTTCCACCCGCGAAGCTCAATCTCTACAACAAAGGATTACGCCCCGTGCTTGATTATCGCGTCAATCACACAAAATGGGTTGTGCTCAGATATCCCAACTATTCTATGGCGCAGTTGGCTAACACCAGCCTTGAAGCCTTTGAAGACTTCTACTTCAAGGTTTGCACATTGGACTATGCGAAAATGTCCGCCGCCATGGATCCCCTTGTGGCATTGATGAATCGTACAGATCGCGTCAGGGTGACGGGAAAGGGGACGGACATTTCATTTTCCATAAAAGACATACCCGCCATCAAGTGTGACGGAGAAAGGAACATACCCGATGGGGAGGTGTATACCGCGCCGGTGCGCGATTCGCTGAACGGCATAATCTCATATAACACCATGTCGGAAGAGCAGGGCTTCACATTCGAAAACATTGTATTTGAAATCAAAGACGGCAAGATCATCAAAGCCTCGTCAAATAACAATGAGAGGATAAATGAGCTGCTTGACACTGATGAGAACGCAAGGTATTTCGGTGAGTTCGCTATAGGCGTCAACCCATTCGTGCTGCATCCGATGAAGGACACCTTGTTTGATGAAAAGATCTCAGGGAGCATACATCTCACGCCGGGCGCGGCATACGAGGACGCGTTTAATGGCAATAAATCCGCTATTCATTGGGATCTTGTGCTCATACAAAGACCGGACTACGGCGGCGGGGAGATCTGGTTTGACGATGTGCTGATACGCAAAGACGGGATCTTCGTTTTGCCGGAGTTGTTTTGTCTTAATCCTGAAAATCTTATATAATCCTGAACTCAGTCTAAACCATAGTCGGCCGGACGTTTTCAAACTGAGTTCGGTATAAGGAGGAGCGCGATGACACTTTACGAAGCGATATTCATCAGGCGTACTGTCAGAAAATATGATATGAAGCCTGTAGAGGATGGGATCATAGAGGGGATCAAAGCGATTATTGAGAACGCGGATAGCATAGAAGGGGAGGGGGCAAGGTTCGAATTCGCGCCGGGGAGCGAGATGAAGGCAAACTCAGCGCCGCATTATATACTCGCCTTCTGCGATGATGACGATGCCGCTTACGCGAATGTAGGATATGTCCTTCAACAAGCGGATCTGTATATCCAGAGCATAGGGCTTGGCAGCAGGTGGTACGGAACGACAAAACCGAAGAAGAAAAAAGCCGCATTCTGCATCGTTTTGGAATTCGGCAATACAGACGCGCCGCGCAGAAACGGAGCGGAAGATTTCAAGCGCCTGTCCGCCGCTGAAATAAGCAACGCGGTAAGCGACGTGGATCTTAGGATAGCCGAGGCCGCGCGTCTCGCCCCGTCAGGAGTAAATTCACAGCCGTGGAAACTGGACTTTACAGACGGCAAAGTGACGATCAGGTATTTTAGGCGGGAGGTCGTGGACGCCCTGTTCCCTAAATATGGCAAGATAGACCTGGGGATCGTTGCGAGACACGTCGAGTTAGCCCTGCGTAACGAGGGGCGAGATATACAGCATGTCACGGCCTCAGGTCAAGGCAAGAATTTCGCGATCGAGATAGAGACGCTGATGAAATAAGCGTCGTGAAATGTGGAGGGCGATATCCGTGCAACGGCTTTTAATGAAAGAATTGATCAAGTGGAAGCATAAGAAGAACCGTTTGCCCTTGATCTTGAGAGGGGCGCATCAGGTCGGTAAGTCATGGCTATTAAACGAGTTCGGAGCTGTGGCTTTTGATGATGTGTTCTACATCAACTTTGAAAGCTCACCGGAGTTAAAAGAGGTCTTTGACGGTGATATCTCACCGCAGAGGATCACAGAACTGCTAGGAGCGCTGCACGGCAGGCGCATTAAACCAAATGAGACACTACTAATATTCGACGAAGTACAGGAGATTCCCCGGGCACTGACCGCGCTGAAATACTTTGCGGAATCGGCGCCGGATTATGCGGTATGCTGCGCCGGGTCGCTGCTGGGCGTCGCTCTCCATAGCGGCACGTCGTTTCCGGTCGGCAAGGTGGATTTCCTCACTCTAAAGCCGCTCAATTTCGAAGAGTTTTTGATGGCAAACAACGAGGACGCGATGATTGAGTTTATTCGAGGCGTACGCGGCAGCGACATGCAGAAGATACCGAAAGCGGCAGCCGATAAGCTTACCGACTATTTGAAACTGTATTTTGTCGTTGGAGGTATGCCGTCGGCAGTAGCTTCGTGGCTCGAAACAAGAGATTACTCGCTTGTAGAGGAACGGCAGCGGAATATACTCACAACCTATGAAAATGACTTTTCTAAACACGCGCCGCGAAGCGTCGTTCCGAAGTTACGGCATTTGTGGAACAGCATCCCATCCCAGATGGCCAAAGAAAATAAAAAATTCATCTATGGTCTTGTGCGGGAGGGGGCTAGGGCGCGGGAGTATGAAGAAGCGATGCTGTGGTTACTCGACAGCGGCTTGTTGCGTAAGGTGGGGAGGATAACGAAAGCTGCGGCGCCGCTCAAAGCCTATGAGGATTTGAAAGCGTTTAAGCTGTACCATCTCGACGTGGGATTGCTTAGGGTTATGAGTGAGCTGTCGCCGAGCGTGATATTGGACGGTATCAGAATATTTGAAGAGTTCAAAGGCGCGCTTACAGAGCAGTTCGTTTTATCGGAACTTATAGGCAAGGATTTTATACGCAATCTCTACTACTGGACGTCAGACGGGAAGGCAGAGGTGGATTTTGTATTTGCGGACGACCGCAATATTTACCCGCTTGAGGTAAAAGCGGGTAAGAATTTGCAGTCTAAAAGCCTTCAAGTGTACCGGGAAAGGTACGAACCTAAGCTGGCGATCCGCACGGCGCTGTCCAACTTAAGCCTTGAGGATGGTCTGCTCAATATCCCTCTGTTCGCACTGTTCAATATTGAAAATTACCTGCGGTAGTCGGATGATATGTGCATATTGATAAAAAATTTAACGGCGTTCTATCGTCACCCTGCGCAGCTCAGTCTTGCGCGTCCAAACCTCCCGTTCGGTCAGATTTTCACCGGACTCTGCATCGAAAATATCCAGCCTGTTCCATTGGGTCTGGCAAATATATAGAAGCTTATCACCACGTTCCATAAAGCCGAAAGAATAGCTGGACACATCACAGTGATAATCTTCGCGGGACAGTTCGCGCAAACCCCCCGTTTCTATGTTTACCATAGCGGCATTTAGACCGAAACGTTCGACTGCACAGATATAAGGGTGGTGAAAATACAAGACAATCTCATGGGGCATTCCGTTGAGCCGCCCATCGCCAATATCTTGCGCCGTGGCTTTGATGTTAGGTAGCATCTGTATCTCACGTGCGATTGTTGTCTCTGCGTTCGCTAAATAGAGCATGTTCCCAGCGTACAGTGCGTAGACACCCGCGTCACGATCGGACGGGGCGATTGCCTTAACGGTATTTTTAAGCTCATGGATCGATATCTCCATAACATATGTCCTTTCTGGGAAATGGTGTATTTCCGTGACTGGTTGATGATTGGTGAAAACTTCGAGCATTGTTCTTTTTTCACCAGTCGTTCCGGCGTATCTATTCCGTGCAAAGCCCCGATTCTATGGGCTTTTGCGTATTTGCATTATCGCTTGATTGGTAGAAACGTTTTGATAAACCGATTATTCTACCAATCATTTCACCAGTAACCAATGAGACGTCCTGGTGTTGCCGTTGGAAAGTCCGGCAAGCTTAGTTACAACCTCGGGTCAACAGGTTCGCTTTCCATAGCCAGCACTCCAAATACACACTCATGCACACGGTACAGCGGCTCTCTACGCGCGAATCGTTCCAACGCTTCCATCCCGAGCGCAAATTCATTCAGCGCAAGATTACGCTTTTTTGCAAGAGAACGCTTCTTCAACCGCGCCAAATTATCCTCAAGCATATACTCGGGACCATAAATGATTCGCAGGTACTCTCGCCCACGACATTTGACGGCAGGCTGTAATAACGTTGTACCTTTTGTGGAAATAAAGTCGTAGGGTTTGACCACCATGCCTTCACCGCCGGAAGCGGTCAAGTTCTCCCACCATTTCACGCCATTGGTCACGCTGTTTTCGTCGAGAACATCCACAAGCAGATGCTTGGTCGCCATAAAAATCGGGTCTTTCCCGGTCATATATTTAGCGATGGTTTCCATGTGCCAAACATGGTTTTCGTTGCACCATGTTTTACCCTCCGTGGCGAGGACATGGAACGGTGCGACACGGTAATCGTCAAGCCCTTTTACGTCCCAACAATAGCGGCGATACGCATCCGTATACAGGTTCAAAGCGTCGGCGCGGGATTGATATCGCTCCAACAACGCGGACAAATCAGCTTTCTGGCTGGACTGTGCTTCGACATTGACATCCCTGCCATCCAAGACAGCAGACGCTTTGCCGATTACGTCCACTACCGCAGCCAGTCCGCTTCGCCCGGCTCGTCCTACAGGCGCGTATTGTTCCTCCAACAGCTTCTGCGCTTTTGCCGACCAAGGCATCAATTCAGTGTCAACGCAGACCCAGTCGGTGTTGAAATCTTTCCAGAAGCCGGAGATCGTAAGTACTGTTTGAAGCCGTATCAAAATGGTGTTTTGAATTTCCCCGTCATCAAAAAAATGCCGCCCGGTTCTGGTATAAATGATACCAAAACTACCATCGTTCACCTTAAAGCGTTTCGATGCTGTTTCCGCGTCCTTGCATAGAACAATAACCGCGCGTGAACCCATATGTTTCTGCTCACATACAACTTTCCCGATACCGCGCGTTTTATAGTAATCAAAGGCTTCAGTAGGATATTCCAAATATTCCGGCAGCTTACTTGTTTCGCAGGGGGACATGGTGGGCGGAAGGTAAATCAACCAGTGCGGGTCGGCGGCAAAGCGACTCATCACTTCCAGTGCGGCGGCGGAATTTTCCGCGTTTATTTTGATGCTGCGGCGTAAACGGGTGGAGAGATATTTCTGTCCCAGTACATCGTCGATGTTAAGCATATCGTCATTTGTGACAGGCTTATCAAGAAACGGTTTCGCCGGAGCATAATATTCCCGCGCTGCGTCAACTTGTACGATTTCCTTTTCAGGATACCGGTACGCTGTCAGCTTGCCGCCGAACACACAGCCGGTATCAATGCAAAACGTATTATTGATTATTTCGACATCAGGCGTGGGTGTGTGTCCGTAAACAACTGCCGCCTTGCCGCGATACTCATTCGCCCATGGCAAGCGCACAGGCAAGCCGTATTCATCGGTTTCTCCCGTGGTGTCACCATACAGGCAGAAATCGCGGACACGGCCACTGCCGCGCCCTTGATAACTTTCTTTCAATCCCGCATGGGCTACGACCAATTTTCCGCCATCGAATACATAATGACTAATAAGTCCATCCAAAAAGTTTTTAACTTCCGCAATAAATTCTTCATTTTGAGAACTCAGTTGCTCAACGGTTTTATCAAGACCGTGTGTAAGTTGCACATTGGAACCGCGCAATTTTTTCAGCAGTTTCACATCATGGTTTCCGGCAATACAATACGCATAGCCTGACTGCACCATCCCCATCACAAGACGTAATACATCAATGTTATTCGGCCCTCTGTCGCATAAGTCGCCGAGAAAAATGGCTCTTCGTTCTTCCGGCGGCACGGCAGTACAATTCTCCTTATCAAGCGCATATCCGAGCCTATCCAGCAAGGAGCAAAGTTCATCGTAACAGCCGTGAATATCGCCTATGATGTCAAACGGGCCGGTTTCAAGCTTCTTATTATTCCACAACGGAGTACGAATAAGCTCAACATCGTTAAGCTCGTCCTCGTTTTTAAGCACATAAACATAACGAAACCCTTCTTTTTGCAGAAATCGGATAGAACGGCGTAATTGCTCTCCCTGCCGTGTAATGACATGACCACCGAAGTTGCGGTCGGGGCGTCTTTCGTTGCGTTCCCTGCACAATTTTTCCGGCATATCAAGCACAATCGCAACCGCGTGGCAGTTTTGTCCCTTAGCAAGATGCAATACAGACGCACGGTCTTCCTTTTGTACATTGGTTGCGTCAATGACGGTAAGCAAGCCAAGCTCCAGCCGTTTGTTTGCAACATAGTATAGCGTATCAAAGGCTTGGGCGGTCACTTGCTGATTGTTCTCGTCGTCCGAAATAAGGGCGCGAAAATAGTCGGAAGACAAAACTTCCGTCGGCTTGAAAAATCGCTTGGCAAAAGTAGATTTACCGCTGCCGGATACGCCCATCAACGCGACTACGGCGATTTCAGGAATCTCTATTCGCATGTCACAAATACCCCCATCTGAGTCGGTGCGCCGTGTTTTTCATCAACCTCGCCGATTTCCGAGAATTGCACGGTGTAGCCAAACCTTTCCGCAATTTTATTAGCCCAAGCCCGGAACTCTGCCCGCGTCCATTCGAATCGGTGGTCGCAGTGACGCAGATCGTCCTCATACAAAAATCCGTAATTCGCATTGTATTCTTTATTCGGGGTGGTCAGCACTACAACAGGCGGCTTGGCAAATTCAAACAACACTCTCTCAAAAGCGGCAAGGCGTGGGATATCCAAGTGCTCAATAACTTCGACAACACAAGCCGCGTCATAACCCGAAAACCGCGCATCTTTATAGGTGAGCGAGCCGTGGAACAATTGGATGCGTTCACGCATAGAATCCCCGATGTATTCCAGATTTAGTTTTGCACTTGCCCGCTCAAGAGCCACATGGGATACATCGACGCCCGTTATTTGAGTGAATTGACGCTCTTTAACAAGTAGATTCAAAAGATGCCCTTCGCCACAGCCTATGTCGATAACCCGCTTCGCTCTGCAGTTTTTGAGTGCGGCAATCACGCTGCCGAGACGCTGTGTGTTTAGATTCAGCGTTTTATCAGGTTTTTCTTCTGCTTCTTCCGGTTCGGTGGGCAGCACCTCACCGTCAACGGCATTGGCTGCAGCCAATCGCTCAAACGCCATGTTGACAAGGGATCTGCGGCGATTTAGATATCGCCCGGTGATATACGCCTTTTCCGGATGGTTTGGCAGCCAATCCTCACCGATTCTCAGCAGCTTTTCCACCTCGTCCGCACCTACCCAATAATGTTTTTGCCTGTCAAATACAGGTATCAGCACATAGAGATGCTTCAAAAGGTCGCGCAGACGAACCCTTCCGCGGATAGTTAGATTCACATATTTGCTTTCGCCCCAGTCGGGGAAGTTTTCATCCGACATGAAGGTTTCATAACTTACTTTATATCCCAGCGGCTCAAATACGCTGTTCAGTTTTTCCTGCTCTCCGCGACATGGAAGCATTGTGACAGCCGCCGATAAATCCAGCGGAGAATCGGACAGCGCCTGATGCGCGTCCGCTCTTCCGGTCATGGCGGTGCCGAACACCTTCGAAATCGCAGTACTCAAAAATGACGATGATACATAAGGGCGGTCATTGACATAATCAAACAGCCCGCCGCCAGTCCCGCCTACCTTGCCCCGCGCCAAGTCGATGGGGTCTATATCCAGCAGAAGCGCTGCCGTAGTACACGCGCTTGACACTTCCGGGTAAAAGACATATGCCTTACCATAGCTCAATTCAAACAGCTGTGGACGATATGGATTTTTATAGAGCAGATAACCGAGGTCGGTCGTTTTCTGCCCTGTATAGGTTATGGTTAGCATCATAGGCTTTTAACTCCCATCATAAGCACTTTTTGACGTTTATTACAGAAATTGCACTACCCAAACCACGGCGTAGTGATTGCGAAAATACCTTTTCGGGCATAAGTGCTCCCCTAATTTCTGACATAGAATAAACAAATATGGCAACGGTATTATACCACGGATATGTGAAGCTTACAATATGAAATCAGCGCCCGCCCGCGCCCTGCCCGCCCGTCTGCATCATCACTGCAGAGGGGCTTGAATATTCAGAACCATCCTGTTGCAAAAAAGAGTTTTCTTGATTAAATGACACAAATATGATACCATGAAGAAAACTCGGTATAAAGGGAGGAAACCGCCCCCATGGAAAACCTTTATGAGCTTCGGCTGTATGATAAGCCGTTATTGGAGTTCACATTAGAAGAACGCGGCGTCAGCTTGGCGGCTCGCATTATTTCTGTTGATGAAAAGAACGAGTGCCTTCTTCCTTTGGATTTGCAGCGTACCGACGATGGCGTATTAGCATGGCTGAGGCACAGGGTAATTCCCAAGAACCGCACCTTTGTGGAAGAAATATTAAAGACTCTGGGTCTGTCTGTGGGCAACACCAAGGGCATTATTGATGTGTGCAAAGGCTTGTCTCTAAACGACAGCTTTTGGGTGGCGCCCAAGGACTTTGCGGGAACCTTTGCGGAATACAACCTCTACGAGAACGAGTTTTCAGAAATTCTCTCATTGGTGGCTTACACGGGCATTGGACAAAGCAATCAGGCATTTACCACCTCTCCCGAGCTGACCACGGGCGGAATGCTGCCCAAGGCGTGGCATCGGCTGGAGGATGGTAGGATCTATTTGTATAAGGGAGGGACAACCGGCGCGGCTAACACCGGAAACGAACCGTACAGTGAGTTCTACGCCTGCCAGATTGCCCAGGCCATGAGGCTCAATGCCATCTCCTATGACCTGGAGCGGTGGAAAGGCATTCTTGCCTCCAAATGCAAGCTGTTTACCGATATGGACACCGCCTTTGTGCCCGTAGGACGGCTGGTTCGCTCCGGCGGCTTACAGGCGTGTTTGGATTACTATACTGAGCTGGGCGAGGATTTTGCGGAAACCGTACACAGCATGCTGGTATTCGACGCCGTGATATACAATGAGGATCGACACTTTGGGAACTTCGGCATTCTGCGGGATAACCACTCAGGCGCGTTGATTGCGCCTGCCCCTTTATTCGACCATGGGCTGTCGTTGTTTAACTACGCTATGCCGGAGGATATTGCCAATCTGGACGAGTATGCCAAGACTCGGTTTCCAGCCTATGGGGATGTTTCCTTTGAACGTATCTGTTCTGAGGTTATGGGCAAGACCCAGGCGCAGCAGCTCAGACGGCTGATTGGCTTTAGGTTTGAGCGCCACGCTTCCATTAACTGGTCAGAGGAACGGTTGGAGGCCATTGAGAAGCATACACAGAAGCGGGTGCGGCAGCTGTTGGGCTTGGTGAAGTAATTTATGAGCTATAATCGAATGAAAAACTCCCATCGGGTAAATTTTTTGATGGGAGTTTAAGTAAGAGCGTTTTGGTGCGCCAAACCATTCTAAATCCGAACCAACACGGGAACAGGCGGCGTCATTTGGACTCACAGCGCCGGAGCCAAAGCCTGATTGTTCAATATCGCCAAGGCTTACGGTCTTTGCGCCGTCTTTGTAGTTTAACATCAGCAATATCCGGTCATCGTAGACGTAAACGGCATTGAGGAAAGTATTTACGAGCCGTTCCCTATGTTCATAAATGTCCGTATCAAGTTTCCTGAAATGATGTAGCCAATGAATGATCTGTTTCCGCGACAGGCGGTTGTGCTGTATCTGTTCCTGCAAAATTTTGATTTCAATTTCATGCTTCTGCGCTTCGAGTTCGTCAAGCCGCTGCTTCGTAGATTCGTTGAATATGCCTTGCTGTATTGCATTGAGCATATTGCTGATGGCTCTTTCGGTTTCTTTCATTTGCTTTTCTAGCAAGGGCAGCGCGGCGCTTTCTTCCCGCTCGACATTCAGAAGCATATCGGCAATCCGCTCAATCAGCGAATCGTCAAAGACAATCCTTTTGATATTATCAACCACGAGAGTTTCAATAAAATCTTTTTTGATGGGCTTGTGCGTACAGCCCTTTTTCTGTTTGACCGACGCACATTTATAGTAGCGGTGGATTTTCATGGTGCGGCTTGTGCCGCTTTCCCCGACCATGAGCGCCCCGCATGAACCGCAGAACAGTTTTGTCGATAACAGATAATATTCTTCTTTTGCTTTGTGCCGCGCAGGGGCTTTTTTGTTCTTTGCAATACGCTCCTGAACCCGGTCAAACAGTTCATTCGGGACGATAGGCGGGATCATCTCGGTATTGACGATCTCTCGGTATTTGTACTCGCCTATGTATCGACGATTTTTCAGGAGATTGTTCACGAAATTCAGCGTTACTTTGCTGCCGCGCGATGTCCGCACCCCTTTGTCGTTGAGGATATCCACAAGCTGCTTCATCGTCTTGCCTGACGCATAGAGATTGAAGGCTTCAAGGATAAGCGGCGCTGTCATCGGGTCGATTTGAAAATGCTGTTCTTTATCAATCAGGTATCCGGGCGTAAGGTTGCCGCCGTTGTATTTTCCCTTGATTGCGTTTTCCGTCATACCGCGATTGACTTTCTCCGCGAGTTCGGCGGAATAGTATTCGGCCATTCCTTCAAGCATGGATTCAAGCAGTATGCCTGTCGAATCGCTCGCAATGACTTCCGTGGCGGACATGACCTGTACGCCATGCTTCCGCAATACCGCTTTATAGTGCGCGGAGTCGTAGCGGTTACGGGCAAAGCGGTCGAGCTTCCAAACGATGATAACGTCAAACAAAGATTTCTCGCTGTCTTTTATCATACGCTGAAATTCCGGTCTGTTGTCGCTCTTTGCGGACAGGGCGCGGTCAATGTACGTGCTGAAGACGGTAAAGCCGTTCTTCTCTGCAAACACCTTGCACTCGCGGAGTTGCCCCTCGATGGATTCCTCGCGCTGACTGTCTGATGAATAACGTGCGTAGATTACCGCTTTCATATAATTCTTCATTCGTCTAATTCTCCATTTGTCATTTGTCAGAGCTTTTTTTCCTGATGCGTGTATTTATTAAATGCTTGAATCTCTCAATCCATTCTTCGAAGTCACGAAAGAAAACGAATATAAGAGGGATTATTATGAATGAATATTTGGCGGGTATAGGAATTACTTTTGTGAATATTGAAGCAATCACAGATATAATAAGAATCACTATAAAAAAATCCATCGAAAAATTATATAAAAACCGATGAATAGATTTCTTGGAAAAAGTTTTTTTCCAAGGAGTATCTGCCATATCATATCGTAAGTTCAATCCCAGAGTGATTACGTATAACAATGAGAAGACCGTAGGAATTGCCAAATAAATTTTCACAAATTTATATTCATCAGGAATGTCTAAAGCATATACGGCAACCGCTGTCGCGATTATGCATATCTGTATAATCAACCGTGTCTGATCTGCATTGTTATTATTGTTTTTATTTTCCATAAAATTACCATTGCTGTCCAGCCAAATTATTTTTCAAAAACCCCTTGCGACAAATGCAAGGATTTGTTATGATGATGTTGCCGAAAGGTTCGACTTGGGTTTCTTGTCCATGATTGGGCCTTTATTTTTTATCATTCACGCCATCGTTATTGTCCTCGTTGAAATCTGTCTCGGTGAAGATACCGAAAACTCCCGACTGATTTTGCAGTCAAACTCATCTTCAAAAGTTTCCACAAGCGGCATCCTGTCGTGGTCGCTATTCGTATATGTCATTCTGTCTTTCAAGCCTAATCCAATGATACCTCCGAGTACGTCACAGCATTGTAATGCGAGACAGGAGTGCGATTCGATTGGTATGGTCGCGATGATACGGTCAGAAATAATGACATCGTCCCACGATAATTTGGTATCAAATTCATCGGGAATAAATATCGTTTCCGTAGAACGGTCTCTTGAATAATATTCCGCGATAATCGCTTTATAGAGGTCGAGAAATGACGGCTTTAGCGATTCTTCATCTGCTTTGTCAACCATCACCGCTGTAAAACTCATATCGGTTTTACGCGCGAGTATTTTTAACAGGTCTCGATATAGAGTCAAATTCTTTGGCGTGACTTTGCTGAACTTCAATTCAAAAGAACTCGGTCTGTAAGCGAATTGAAAAAGCTGTTCCATGTCGCCGATGTTTTTCAATTCGAGAACGCGTTTCTGTCGGTCACGCAAGGCAAGACCGCGTATTTGGTCGCGCACTCGTAGGAGTTTCAAATGGAATTGGTTTACATCCGGCACTTCGAGAAAACCGCATATAAAATACGGGTCGGATTTTATGTTACCGGTTTCGTCCATAAAGATAGCAGGATACTTATTCATTGCCGCTTGCCTTTCTTTTGTGAGTTTTGCCACCGCCAAGTATCTTGCCATGGGAAGACATGGCAAGATCAAGTTCGTATCTATTGACGATTGCCTTCGTCACGCCGATAATTTCATTGGCTTCCCGTTGAAAATACCCTACGTCGTTGCGTAATAGTTTCAAACTGTCCGTAATTGCCCTCATTCTCTACTCTTTCGAGATGTTTTGACTTCCATTTACAATAACATATTCAGAACAAATGTTCAATGTGTTTGGGGCAATTCCTCGATGATTGGCATCACTTTTTCTTTCCCAGTCGGTCGCCGCCGAGCATATCGACAAGTACGGTTTTCAATTTCTCATTTCCCGGCGAACCCGGCTCGAAACAAAACTCGATAAAGCGTTCAAACTGCTCCCTGTCGGAAAACTGGTCTTTGAGAGAACCCGGTTCGTAGTCAAAAAGCATACCCTGCGGGTTGTCCGTCCTGCCGTAGAGATAGTCGAGCGACACATCAAAGTGTTCAGCATAGTGCAACAGCTTCTCGTGCATCGGCATGGCGATGTCGAGTTCGTACCTGTTGATGGTCGCCTGTGACACACCGATGATCTGACCTACTTCTTTCTGTGAGTAGCCCACGCCATTCCGTAAAAGTTTCAGCCGCTCCGCGATGGTTTTCATATTCGCGTTCCTCCGTTTCTGCTATGTGATAACCGTGAATAGCGTACATGAAACAGATAGCGTTGTAGATGCGTAATATGTATCTATCAAAAAATACATATTGCATAAACATACGGGTCGATGGATGGTGGCACGATAGCGGGCTGTCAGAATGGACAGAAAGGGGAAAGACGGACACCGCGCAAACCCCCGGTTTGTTTGCGCGGCGCTACGTTTTTCCCTGCGGCGCAAGGCGGCGCAAAAGCCCCCGGCAGGGCCCACTGCCTACGAAGTAGGTGTAGTGGGTTACACCTAAGCAAACACCCGGTCTCTGTCGGCGTGCAATATCGATGGCACGCGAAGTCTCATAATGCGCTATCCCTTGCTTTTGCTGTGCAATCGCGGATGAAGTCGCCTTTGGCTTCTGTGTAGGCGTCGCGATCATGCTCGTACTGTGCAAACAGCCGCTGTTTAAGCGCGGCGTACTCTGCCGCTTCCTCCGGGTGCGCGATAAGATAGTCGCGAAAGTGCAGCTCATCCCAGTCGCCGACGTAACGGATATGCAAGTGATAGACCCGTTCAGCGAAGCCGTCCGGGGTGTAGCCCTTATTGAAGTCCAGTTGCAAATGCGGCTTTGACCGCTCGGCCATCAGCAGCCAACCGTTTGCGGCGAGCCTGTCTTTAAGACCGTCGATCTCGCAACCGTCGACAACCTGGAGCAGAATGTCCACGATGGGTTTTGCGAGCAGTCCCTCAATTGCCGTACTGCCGATGTGGTTTATGCGCTGTATCGTGCTACCTAAAAGAGCTTTTAGGGATACCACCTCATCGTCGTACCAGTCGCGCCACGACGGATCATGCTCCACAAGCTGTATGGGAAACAGTTGCCAAAGCTCCGTAAGCGTCAGCCCGAACGCCACAGTCTCTTGCCCGTCGAGCCGACATACCATGATGAAATCTCCGTCCCGCTCTCCGATTATCCGGTAGCCGCAACGCTCGTATAGGTGTAATTCGTTAAACTTAAATCTCCTAAACGCCTACATTCTTAGCAAATTAAAAGAAGGTCGAGAACCAAGTAATTTGAGGTAAAATACTTCAAATTATCTTATTGCTGGTCATCTTT
>JAISED010000076.1 GCA_031264295.1 Eubacteriales Family XIII. Incertae Sedis bacterium
CCCGGCTCGTGCGCAGAAAAGGCCGGGCTGAAAATCGGCGACATCATCACAAGACTGGGCGACGCGGATGTGACGTCTGAGGATACTCTCCGGCTCGCCAAGCGAAAGTACAAGGCCGGTGACACCGCTTCCGGCCTGCTTACCGCCTTTGGCGCCGTATTGCAAAAACCCGCAGATACCCTCGGTTATCAAGGTACCTGCGGGTTTTGGGGTACAGTGTGCCACTGGAATTTCTATGCGATTGCCTTACCAGCCTCCAAGTTTTCCAAACTCGCTGTAGTGTATCCCATACTTTTTGCGAAGACTGTCAAGGACTGCGGGGTCTTTAGCTCGCACGGGGTCTTCGGTGAGGATGGATTCGAGGTCGGACAGGTATGCGTCCCAGCGGGGCAGTCCTCCGACATCGTACATGACGCTGTCCGCGACGGCTTCGAAGCTGCGCGGCGCATACATCGGTATTTTTACGAGTTGCTCCGCCCTTGCCGTAAATTCCTCATCGTACACCTTGAACTTGACCTCGCCTTCCGTTACATAGTATAGATCGGTGTTCACGGGGTAAGGATACGACTGCGCGTGAAAGCCGCTCTTCATCTCGAAGCACCACAGTTCGCACAGCCCGCCGTTCTCCCAACGCCCCGTGAGCATCTTCATGGTGATTTCCGGCAGATCGTATATCGCCATCGGTCGTTCCCGGTGACGGATAGGCTGGCATTGCTCCGGAGGCACTTCGGTAAACTTTGCGAGAGGTTCGCGTATAAAGAAGTCACCCTTTGGCTGTATCTCCTTCGGGAAAGCGGGGTCTTCCATGAAATTCGGGAAGTATTCGCGCAAGAGAGACGCCGCTTCCCCCTCCTCATTGTACGGCATATCGTGGAAAAACCCTCTGTATTTTGTGTCGGCGCGGAAAAACATACCGTGCGTCTGGTACGGTTGCAGAAACAATATGCTGCCCGGTTTGATGTACGCCTTTTGGCGGTTTATGTACACGTCCATGCCACCGCTGTCTACAAAGAAAATCTCGTATCCGAACGCGTGCTCATGAAAGAGGTGCGGCCCGCCGTCCGGACGCGTCGCGTGCATTACGGAATCCGTCATGGTGAAATGTCTGCGCGCGCCCTCCGGCAGTAAAATCGTGCGCTGTTCTTCCACCACATGTCCGTCCGGGGATTTTACAGTGATCGGTGACAACCAGTTGGCCTTATCGTTGAGGTCATAGAGATACTGATATTTACTCATATTAAGGTGTTCCTCCTAATGTCTGTTCAAACTGAATGCCACGGTTAAGCGATCCAATACCAATCGCCGTAATAGGTGTTGAGATTTTGCATAAACTTTACTCCGCTTAAATTAGTGTTATATGCAATAACAGTCTGGGGCTCGTTGATCGCATACCATATTGCCTCTCTTTGTACTATTTCAGTTATTTCGTCAATTGCCGTCTGGCGTTCTGCATTATCGAAGACACTCGTGAGATCCGACGCTAATTCCATGACCCGGTCAATCCCTTCCCAGGTGCCCTCATTGTAGTTTGGCAGGCGATAAACCCAACCGTTATAATTCTGCGCGGCAGTAAAGGACGGTACCCAATACGAGAAAAGGTAAATATCATACGCGGAAGTATCCAGAGAAATAGAAAAGAAAGAAGCTGGGTCATAATTGATGATGACAGCGTTAACGCCTATATCAGCGAGGTTCTGCTGCATGATCTCAGCCGTTGTCACAGCCGTCGTGGAACCATTAGTTACAATTCGGATTTCTTTGCCCACAAGACCCGCTTGTTCCGCATATTGTTTGGCGAGTTCAATATCATAACCGATTGAATATGTCTCATCCATATTCGAAAAATTCTCGTTGTAGTCAACTAAATTCGTTGACAGCGACCAACTCGGAATTGAGGCATACCCGTAATACGTGAGATTTATAATTGCTTCCTTGTCGACCGCATGGCATACGGCTCTGCGTGCATCACGGTTGTTTAGGACTGACAAGGCAGTTGTATTGAATTGAAGCACACTTACGCTGCCGTTTGATATCAGGTCAATTTTGTATTCCGGAAGTGATTTGACAAAATCCACGTCCTGAAGCGGGATCGTAGCCACATCAACCGTACCCATCTCGACGGCATTGACAATCTGCGCCGGCTCATCTATAACTCTAAATCTGAGGTTTTTAATTTTTGCTTTTGATCCCCAATAATTCTCGTTCATTGTCAGATAGCAATGGCTGTTAATAACATACTCGGTCACATAATAAGGGCCGGTACCAACCGGATTTTGGGAGTAGACCTCGGCATCGAACGACTCGGCGTCATAAATTTGAATTAGAGCAATATTCGGCTCTGCTGTAAGATCGTAAGCCGTGAAATTAAGTTCGACTGTATAGTCGTTTATTTTTCTGCAATTTGGGAAATCTAATGTTACGATTCGATCGGAACGGGCGGAATCAAAGTTGTCTTTATTGAAAGTAAATAATACATCGTCCGCGGTAAAAGGATTGCCATTTGTAAAACTCACACCTTCTCTTAGATGAACGGTCCATTGTGTTGGCGAGTCTATATCTATGCCGGTTGCTAGTATCCAGATCTTCTCGCCGTTAGCGTCGAAATCATACAGAGGTTCCGCATACATAGTGGAAACATTTCTAAAAGAGGCGCCGCCGCTCAGATATAGAGGATCTAGGGATGCGCTGTCCTGTGACACGGCAATAGTCAGCGTGTCTTGCGCTGAAACTGCCGAGTCATCGGTATCAGATCCGCTAAAGCCCGTCTCAATTGCCTCCGGTGAACTTGTTTCAGGTTCGTTACTGCTTGTCGTCGGTTGATCGCCACTGGATCCGCAAGCTGTAATGACTGTCAACAATACACAGCAGAGCAACAGTGCGAGTCCGCTTTTGATGGTCTTCTTCATTATTATTGCCTCCTAATTTTTTGTTGTATTGATCTATTGGCTTTTGACAGCTTTGGAGGTTCTCTGCTATGGTGTTTCAATGTTTTCATTCGACCTCTCCCCGTATAGTTTTGTATTAAATGATATAAGGATTTGGATCGGTTACCATTTTCTTCAGTGCCTCATCCATAGGCTCGATGATAGTGCCATATGCCCCGATCATGCAATGGATGGGAACATCACCTCCTGCGGGCGGTGTCATCGTGCCGAAACCGCGTCCGACATTGTAACCGCGTTTGAAGTTGTCAAGGAAACACAGTGTATCGCTGCGGGCGCCCATTTGAGGTCCGATCAATCTTTCGCAATTTGATTCTGTGAGACTTATCAGATACATACCATCTTTAATTTTTACATAGTGGGTGGGTTCATCAGAGGAGGGCAGTGATGCCAGCATAGCCATAAATACATCGTTTGTTTGTTCCGCTTCCTTAGAAAATGTCGGATCGCGCGGATAGGTAATACGGTAGAAATCAGTACAATAGTACACATGAATGGTTGACAATTCGCAGGCATACACCCATTGCACCACATTTCCCATCACATCTGAGGTAAACCCATGTCTCGGATATAACTTCACCTCCGCGCCGTCCCGCCTGATTGCTCCGAACACAAATTCGGGCTTAATAAGATATGGGTAACGCGGATTTTTTCCGATAGCTGCCGTCAGCTTTGTGACAAGCCAATTTTCTTTGTCAATAACATAGACATAATTGACTCTCGGCTCTACGCCCCCCGCGTTGAAACTGACCAAATATGTCGTATCATCACTCTTGCGGCATTCATAAGAATCTTTGTTTACTTCCCCGTTGACAAACTGCCACTCCAGTTCGGTGCCGCTGATAAAGTGCAGCGTCATGTCGTACCCATCATCCATCACAAGCTCAAAGGTTTCCCCGGCAAGCTCAAAACAACGCGGTTGGCAGTATTGATCAATTGAGCGGGTATATCCTTCGCCAATAGAGTTCAGATCAAATGTGCCGGTACTATTTTTAATGCGCCCATATGCGCCAATCCATTTTGCAGTAATACCAACTTCATTTCTGCTAGCGAACACAACGCCAACACTGCTGATTGGTGCGAAATTCGACAATAAGACAGTGGTGTTTACAGCGCCGCCCGACTGAAATTCGGCTATTTGCAGAAAAGATTGATCTGTTACTCTTACGGCATTAAAGCTTACAATATCCACGCCGTCTTCCTGATCCAAAAGTTTGACCAAGGCGCTTTTGACGGTGTATTCAACGTGTACGGTATCCTTTTTGTTTCCGCCGAACACCCACTCAACCACGCTGCCGTCCAGATCATTTGAAAAGCCCGGCGCGTCGGCGGGCGCTCCGCCAATGCCGCCAAAGCTAACAGCCGGCGGATCGGTTCGGGAAACTGTTGCCCGCACAGCCAGCCCTTTTGTAAAGTCAAGCGCAATTGCGGTGCCAGTGTTACCATCGGCGAAAGAGATGAGATATACATCATCTTCCGCTTTTGTGCAGTAATAAGTGTACTTATTCCCCCCGGCGCTAAGCTCACGTTCAGGCGCCTCCGAAAATTCCAAGACAGCGCTTTCACCACCGATAAAGGATAAATTGATATTTTTGCCTGAAAAGGCATAACTCATCGGCGGACAGTACCCATATACATCGCCGCCAGCAACGCGTTTTTCACGTAAATCCATTTATACCTCCCTGCCCTTCATAAAGCATCTGTTTTGTTATCTATATTATAATGTGTCAAATTTGCAACAAGCGACAAAATGATTAAGCGAGTGTTCCGCCAAAATCTGAGACTTTGAGCATTCTTCCGACGCGTATTGGCAGCGCGCCATAAACCGGCAGCCGGGTTTCGGGTTGATGGGCGAGGTGATCTCGCCCTGCATGATAATGCGCTTCTTTCTGCTGTGGATATCAGGAACGGGGATCGCTGACAGCAACGCCTTTGTGTACGGATGCAGCGGATTTTGGAACAGCTCGTCTGACGGCGCCTTTTCCACCATATGCCC
>JAISED010000074.1 GCA_031264295.1 Eubacteriales Family XIII. Incertae Sedis bacterium
TTAGAATCCTTCGGCTAAATCTCTACACTATGAAGTTTTCAAGGTTCATACCGGCTTCTTCGCGTTTCTTTTCGCTTCCCGCCGGCCGTCCGCTTTTTTGGCGGAACGTTTTTATTATAATACCCTGTCCAGTCCCTGTCAACAACTTTTTTCCGCTTTAGGGGATTTTTTTATTTTTACAAAATTTCCCACACGCGTTTTACGCATATTCTATATATCTTTGCTTGAACTTTTGAGCAGTGACTTTTGGGCTGTATTAGCTGTATTAACTGATGATCTCATACATAGACGCGGCGTCCTCCTTGCGTGAGGATTCCGTCAGCGCGAGCACCTTTACCTTTATTTCCGAATTTCCGAAACGTATAAGCACGACGTCTCCCTGCCTAACCTCAGCGCCCGGCTTTGCCGGTTTATCATTTATGAGTACGCGCTCTTTCTCACAAGCTTCCTTTGCGATAGTTCTGCGCTTTATCAATCTTGAATTTTTCAAGTACTTGTCTATCCTCACGAAACCCACCTATTAGACCTAATACTAGGCTCAGTATTATAGAACCTCCCCACACAAAAGGACTGTCGCACGGCAAACGCGCCGGAACAGTCCATTCATTCGTTAATAGATTTATATAGTACGAACGCCGCTGCTTGCTTAAATGTCAGATCACGCTTAGGAATCAAAGCAACAGCGCCTCCCGCTGCCGTCGCTCAACCATACCGGGAACACCGCCCGCCGCGGCGTGAACGTCTAATCTACTTGCAGTATGTGTATCCGACCCACGATCAAAACCTAAAAAGCTTGTTTTTTTATTTGTTGACGGCATCCTTAAGCGCCTTACCTGCTTTGAATACAGGCGCCTTCGCCGCGTCGATCTGAATAACTTCTTCGGGTTTTCTGGGGTTTCTCCCTTGTCTGGCCTTTCTTTGACGTGTTTCGAATGTACCGAAACCTATCAGCTGCACCTTGTCACCTTTTACCAACGCATCCTCAATACTCGCTATAGTAGCGTTAACCGCAACTTCCGCGTCTTTTTTAGTGAAGCCGGTCTTATCCGCAACACTTGTAATCAATTCTGCTTTATTCACGAAAAACCTCCTTTAATAAAATAAGTTCAGAAAATACAACAGTCAATGTTGATCCATTCAAGATGGACACACAGACGCATGCCCACCCGTCGAACAAAAATACTCAGAATCCCGTGGAATTACAGCCACCGATTCCGAATCCACAAACGCCGACAG
This sequence comes from Eubacteriales Family XIII. Incertae Sedis bacterium, assembly GCA_031264295.1. Taxonomy (GTDB): domain Bacteria; phylum Bacillota; class Clostridia; order Peptostreptococcales; family Anaerovoracaceae; genus JAISED01. The sequence continues at coordinate 1,237 of JAISED010000074.1, forward strand.
TGGTTCACAACTCACTGCTGGTATCTGTCTAAGCCGGTCGCTCGCAAACGCGAGGGACTGACCATGGACTTCGGGTTCCCATTCGCCGAACGCCGTCGCCCGTAAATACGGGAAACTGGCTGGGGACTTCGGGTTCCCATCGCCGGACGCCGCTGCCGCCCGCAAATGCGGGAGACTGGATGGGTACATCGGGTTCGCAATCGTCGAACACCGCTTACGCCCATAAATGCGAAGGGCTGACGCCATTGATCGGTAAACCGCATCCGTCAAGTTCCCGCCAGACTCTGTTTTGCCTTCTCCCACAGCTCATCCAACTCATCAAACGTCATATCCTTGAGTTCTTTGCCAATACCCAGCGCTGTATTCTCTACGAAAGTGAATCGTTCAATAAACTTCCGCGACGCGCCGGACAAGGCGTCTTCAGGATCGACTCCGATGAATCTCGCTACATTGACAACAGAGAACAGCAGATCGCCTAACTCGTCTTTCAGCCTTGCTTTCTCCCCATCACGACAAGCGTCAAGAAGCTCCGCAGTTTCCTCTTCGACCTTCTTAAACGCGCCGTCTACACTCTCCCAGTCAAACCCTGCCTCCGCCGCCTTCGCCTGAACCTTGAAACTTCTGGTTAATGACGGCAATGCGATAGGTATACTGTTCAAAAGCTCGGAGTACATGAGAACACCCTTCTCTTGCCTTTTCACATTTTCCCATTTTTCAATTACTTTGTCAATAGTTTTAGCGCTTTCTTTTGAAAAAATGTGCGGATGACGCCTGATCAGCTTATCAGACACCCTATTTACGATACTTGTGAGATTAAATATGCTATTTTCACTAGCCATTTCACCATGAAAAACGACCTGAAGCAGTACATCTCCCATCTCTTCCTCAAGGTTGTCCATATCGCCGCGTTCAATGGCCTCCTTAGCCTCGTACGCCTCCTCTATCAAACATTGTTTGATGCTCTCATGCGTCTGTACCATATCCCAAGGACAGCCGCCCTCACCGCGTAGAATCCGCATTATTTCAGCTAAGCGTTCCACGGCGTCTCCAGCCTCCTGGCGTGCCTCATAAAGCCGCGCGAACTCGGGATTGAGTTCATTAACGCCGCTGTTATTTCCCATCTTCGCAGACATGGCGCCGCTTCCGATCCCGCCGCCGCGCAAAAAACTATTGTCACCCGTCTCTGCAGACATGATGTCCTCCTATCTGGCTGCCTTGTGCGTGATTGCTAATACCTATTTAGCAATCGCCTAATTACGTGAGTTTATAAAAACCCGCCTTGCGTCTAAGGGCGAAAGTTTTTGAAGCCTCCTGCTTATTTTATTGCTTCTTGGATCGCTTCTTCGAGCCAAACTTCGCGAACAATGCGGCGATTTTTGCGCCTCGAGGAAGCATTCTCAGTTCCTCTTCGGTAATCGCTCCTGTTATAAATATCATCAATACATAAGCTGCCGCACCCGCCCCTACTGCAAGGATCGTGGAGATCGCGGCGCCAGCAAAGCCGCCGCCCCCCAATATCAATATGCAAAGTCTGCGGCTCAGCATCACTGTCAGGCTCATCACCGCCGCTGCAATCCCGGGCTTTACAAAGGTCAGATAAATATCGAACTTCGTTCCTGTATAGCGCCTCACCGCCAGCAGATTCAGCGTAGCTGCTATGATATAGGCGCATACAGTGCCCACAGCCACACCTTTGATATTGATCGACGGTACGGAGATCAGGCTCAGACTGACTATAACCTTCACCACTACTCCGACGGAAAGGTTGACGACCGGAATCATCTGCTTGCCTATGCCCTGAAGAACGCCTGTAAGTGTCTGCACAGTAGAAAGGAATATTATACCAAAGGCAAGTATAAACAGGAATGGAGCGGCGGACAAAGCTGCTTCGGGTTCCGCCGGATAAAGCAGCAGCAGGATATTGCCCGGTATCGTCATCATGCCGAACGCACACGGGAGTCCGATAATGATCGCCGTTCTCAATCCAAGACTTATATTATGCCGCAGAAACTCCGTATCCTTACGTTTGAAAGCCGCCGCCACTGCGGGGACAAGACTCATCGCCACTGCTTGAGTCAGAATCTGCGGCAGATTTATAAGCGGATTAGCAAAGCCTGCAAGCTGCCCGTAGGCCTTCAGCACTTCACTATCCACCCAACCCAAATATCCGAGTCTGGTGGAGATTATTTTAAGATCTATCATATTCATGATCGGCATGATCGCCGCGCCTATAGTTATAGGCACCGCGATCGCGAATATCCGCAACAATATCCTGCCCGCAGCTTCCTGCTTCTCACTCCGCCGCTTTCTCCGGGCATCGCCCGCTCTAGCCCCGGCCGCCGGTTCGCCATCGCCTGTTCTCGCCCTCGTCGCCGATCCGCCATCGCCCGCTCTCGCCCACGTCGCCGATCCGCCATCGCCCGCTCTCGCCCTCGTCGCCGATCCGCCATCGCCAGCTCTCGCCCCGGCCGCCGATCCGCCATCGCCCGCTCTCGCCCCAGCCGCCGATCCGCCATCGCCTGCTCTCGCCCCGGCCGCCGGTCCGCCATCGCCCGCTCTCGCCCCGGCCGCCGATCCGCCATCGCCTGTTCTCGCCCTCGCCGACCCGCCGCGCTCCCTACGCTGACGCTTATACATAAAGTAGATCAATATCACAGTAATCAGACCGAAAAAGGCGCCCGATGTAGCGCCGAAAGCGGCGCCCGCCGCCGCGTATTGTTCGCCTCTGGGAAGCAGAATATACGCCAGCGCCAAACCCGCCGCTACGCGAAAAAACTGCTCTGAGACCTGCGAATTCGCAGTCGGGCGCATATTCTGCATACCCTGAAAATATCCTCTGAATGCGGCCATCAGCGGCACAATAAGCAATGCCGGCGCGATCGCCCTTACCGCGAATACCGATGCGCCCATATTGGAAAAAAAGCCTAGCAAAAATTCTGTTTGGAAAAAGCACATATAGAATGACGTAAACCCTATGATGAACAGGAGTATGAACGATAAACGGAAAACCCGGTGTGCGCCGTCGTAGTTACCTATCGCTACCCGTTCTGACACCATACGCGATATCGCCACGGGCAGACCCGAATTTGACAGAACCAAAAACATTACATAGATCGTATAGGCGGTCTGATAATAACCCATTCCCAAATCGCTGATCATATTCCCCAAGGGAATACGAAACACCGCCCCCAGCGCCTTTATGATCACGCCCGCGGCGGCAAGGATGACCGCTCCCTGAAAAAATGTCTTTTTAGCCATTCTAACTCAACGCTCCGAGTATCTTCTTAGTGGCTTTTTCACATTCAAACACAACTTTCTCAATATCTAAGGTCTTATATTCACCTTCTTCGTATAAAATCCTGCCGTCAACCATAGTAAGAGCTATGTCGCTGCCTGACGCCGCATAAACAATATTATTCAACAGATCATGCACCGGATGCATGTTGGGATGCGAAATGTCCAGCACTATTAAATCCGCCTTATATCCTTCACGAATAAGCCCGCAGTCGTCGCGCCCCTGACTTTTAGCGCCCGCCGCCGTCGCCGCGTGAATCGCGTCGTAAGGACTCACCAATGTAGGATTTCCGCGCGAAAGTTTATTTACAAGAGCGAAAAATTTCATCTCCTCGATGAAGTTCAGATTGTTATTGCTGGCGGTTCCGTCAGTTCCCATAGCCACATTCACACCTTTTTCAAGCAGCAGAGGAACATTGCAAGCACCGCTTGAGAGCTTCATATTACTGACAGGACAGCTTGCAACCGTCACGCCCTTTTCCGCCAAGATCTCCATATCACTCTCTTCCACCCACACGCAATGAGCCGCTGTCGTTCTCGTATCGAACAAACCCAGCGAAGAGAAGTATTCGACCGGGGTCATACCTCCATGCCTTTGCTTGCACGCTGTGTGCTCTTCCGAGGTTTCAGAAACGTGCACATGCATTGCCGCCCCGATCTCATTGGTGTAATCCGCAAGCTGCTTGACGACTTTCGGTGTTGACGTGTATTCCGCGTGGATGGACATATCGATCTTTACTCTGCCCTCCCCCGCTTCGTGGTATTCAGAAAAGAGATTCACGCACTCTTTATAACTCTCAAGTCCGTAAATATCCTCATCCGTGAAACATAACACCGCTCTTCCTATATTGGTCTTCATACCGCTGTCGAGCGCCGCCATCACCATATCGTCGCCGAAATTGTACATATCAGTAGATGAAACTATGCCGAAACGCATAGATTCCGCCATTGCCAGCATCGTTCCCCAATACACGGCATTGCTGTCCAGCAGGGCTTCAAACGGAAATATCCTCGTGTTGAGCCAGTCCTGAAGCGCAAGATTTTCGCCGTAACCCCGCAGCAATGTCATGGGAGAATGCGCATGCGCGTTATAAAATCCAGGCATGAGAAGCTTACCTTTTCCGTCGTAAGACCTGCCTGACGCGCCCGGAGGCGGCGCGTCGCCGATAAAGGCGATCCTGCCGTCCTTCACATATAAAAATTTACCTTCATCTATGCTTCCGTCCTCTTTGAGGATCGCAATATTGCTGAAAATCATGATCTCATGTACTCCTCCACAAGCCCCAGCAGTCTGTCCATCTGCGCTTCGGTTCCCACCGTTATGCGCAAGAACTGCTCAATACCCCTCTGATCAAAACGCCTCACCAAAACGCCGTTTTCTTTTAAATACGCCTGAAGCCGTGCAGCGTCCGCGGTAGGATGCTTGACAAAAAGAAAATTGGACTTGCTGTCAGTCGCATAAAACCCCATTTTCTCCAAGGTTTCCCTCGTTCTTTCCCTGGCGGCTACAATCTGCCGGATACGCTTTTTGAAATACGCCTCGTCCGCCAATGACGCAATGCCTATCGCCGAGGCAATACTGTCAAGCGGATAGGAATTAAACGAATCTTTTACTGCGTCGAGCACGCGAATAAGTTCCGGATTCCCGAAAGCCGCGCCGATGCGCGCGCCGGCCAAGGAGCGCCCCTTCGAAAATGTCTGAACCACCAAAAGATTGTCATATTTTTCTGTCAGTCCAACCGAAGAAAAAGCGCCGAAATCTACATAGGCTTCATCTATTATCACGATCGAAGCCTTGTTTGCCTTGAGAATGTCTTCAATCTCCCTCTGTTCGAGACTCAGGCCTGTCGGCGCGTTGGGATTTGCGATAACCACGCCGCCGTTGTCCTTCTTGTAGTCCTGCGGATCTATCCTCAGACCTTCCGCAAGCGGCGGTCTCTTGCAAGGGATATTGAACATATTACACCATACAGGATAAAACGAATAGCTTATTTCAGGAAACAGTATAGGCCTATCCGAGTTGAAAAAGCCCCGGAAGGCGAATGCAAGCACCTCATCGCTTCCATTACCGGCAAAGACGGATTCCCTTGCCAAACTATGATAATCCGCCAGCGCCTGCCTTAAGTCCCCGCTGTCTATCTGCGGATACTTCCTCAAGGCTTCCGGCGAAACCCCCTTGATCGCTGTTTCCACACCGGGCGCCGGCGGATAAGGATTCTCATTAGCGTTGAGCTTTATCACATCCTTGCCCGTCGGCTGCTCCCCGGCCACGTAAGCTTCTATCTTGATTAAATTATCTCTCCAATTATTTTTTTCCATCCGAATTTCTTATGGCTCATCAATAATATCCAACTCCGGAACCCCGAAACTATCCGTTCCCCTTGATTCGGGCGAGGTATACTTATCTGTAAGATATTCCACGTCAGCCGCATTGACAAGCTCAGTGATCCTGGCGTCGACAAGCTGCAACTGGATCTCCTGCCTTATTACCTCAGTCGCCTCTTCCAATGTCTGCTGATTTGCCGGCCTGATATCGGTAACCTTCAGGATATGAAAACCGAACTGCGTCTCGATCACATCGCTCAGTTCACCCACTGCCAGGCTGAAAGCTACGGTATTAAACGGCTCTACATAGGCGCCCTTTTGAGCGTAGTCCAAATCACCGCCCGTATCCTTCGTGCCGTCAGTCCCGTACTCAGCCGCCATCTCCTCAAAGGTCGCCGTGCCCGAGGCGATCCTCTCGCGGATTTCGTTGATCAACTGCCTGTCCGCGTCTAAGAGTTCAGCGGTTCCAACCAGTATATGGCTTACCCGCCTCTCTTCCTGGGATACGAATTCCAGTTGGTGCTCATAGTAGAACTTTTCGATCTCTTCCTGCGTCGGCAGCGTGTTCAACTCTGTCGCCTCGTCGGACAAGGCCGTCTGATAATACTGGGATTCCATATAGTAGCGCAGGGTGTCATTGTTGATCCCCTTCTGCTCGAAACCGCTCATTATATCCGCGTTTGCGCTCAATTCGCTTATAAAGCCTTCGAGCTGTTCCTCAAAATCCTCAGGCAACACATCCTGACCCGCGAAATATTCGCGCATTACCTCGATCTGCACCATATAATCCAGAACGCTTTCCTTGATAAGCGTGCGCTCCTCATCGTCCGTAACCTGGTCCAAGTCGTAGCCTTGAGATATTATCAGCAGTTCGGCGTAAACGTCAAGCGCGTCTTCAGATATGTACACATCCCCAACTCTTGCAACCGAGTCTCCGTCGCCGCCTGATTCACCTGTTCCGCTGTTTGGCCCGCCGCCGTCCTCACTCTTTCCGCAGCCTGTGAAAGCCAGCAGAAGCATCATGATCAAAACCAATGAAACGGCCTTTTTTAGAGCGTTCTTCCTGCATATGAAATTACTTCTCATTTCGTCTTCTCCAAGATTACCGACATCCCGAAAGCCTTCGGGAACATAAAAATTAACTTGTTAATACCAATGGAGCTATTATATCATAAATGCGAAGCGATGCGAAGACATTTATGATATCCGCCATGTGCGTTTTCGCCCGCCGGGCGAAAAAATCGCACGGCATTTAAAACGATATAATAGCCGCGCTTCTTGCGGCTATTATATCACAACTGCGGCGACAAACGCCATAATTTCTTTAAGCTTTTCTGAGCTTTCCGAATCCCGCTGTCTCAGGGACATAAAAGGCTTCGCCCCGCCGTGTATCAGCACGTCCGCGTTATACTTAGATTTCAACCTTTTTATGTCCTCTGCGCCTATAGGCGCGTCCGTTCTCAGCTCGAACATATACTTCCGCTGCGCTTCCCTGACGCGGATAATCCCCGCGCGCTTCGCCGCAGCCCGTATCTTCGCGATCTTTATCAGATTGAGCGTCGCCTCCGGCACATCCCCAAAGCGATCTATGAGTTCATCCACCACATCACGCTCATCCTCTTCCGTCTCGACAAATGCGATCTTCTTATACATCTGGAGCTTCAGGATCTCATCCTCAATGTAAGCCTGCGGGATGAAGGCCGTGACCGGAATCTCAAATGACACATCCTCCGAATCCGGATTCACCACCGCCCCTTCAAGCGCCCTCACAGCATCGTCAACAAGCTTACAGTAGAGTTCATACCCTATGCTCATCATATTGCCGTGCTGCTCCGTTCCCAAAAGATTCCCCGCGCCGCGAATCTCCAGATCACGCATTGCTATGCGAAAGCCCGCTCCGAACTCGGTGAACTCTCTGATCGCGCGCATTCTCTTCTCGGCGGCCTCGGTGAGCATCTTATCCTTCCTATAGAGCAGATACGCATACGCCATCCTATTTGAACGCCCCACCCTGCCCCTAAGCTGATACAGCTGCGACAGTCCGAAGTTCCCGGCGTCCATAATGAGAATCGTATTTACATTCGGGATATCTATTCCCGACTCGATGATCGTAGTTGAAACAAGTACGTTATACCTGCCGTCGATGAAATCCATCATCACATTTTCAAGCTCTTGCTCATTCATCTGCCCGTGACCTACGGCTATCTCCGCCTCGGGCGCAAGCGCCTTTATTTCCGCCGCGACGCGCTGAATGCCGTTCACCCTGTTGTAAACCACATACACCTGTCCGCCCCTGTCAAGCTCGCGGCGCACGGTCTCCTTCACCACCTCGTCGGTATGCTCCATTACATATGTCTGCACCGGATATCTGTCCTCAGGCGGCTCTTCGATGATATCCATATCCCTTATGCCCACCATCGACATGTGAAGCGTCCTGGGTATGGGCGTCGCCGACAATGTGAGCACATCCACATCCTTTTTCAGAGCCTTGATGATCTCCTTGTGCTTTACGCCGAACCGCTGCTCCTCGTCAACGACCAAAAGCCCCAGGTCTTTGAACTTAATATCTTTAGAAAGCATGCGATGGGTGCCGATAATGATATCCACGCCGCCCCTGCCGAGTTTTTCGATGATTGCCGCCTGCTGTTTTTCAGTGCGGAAACGCGAGAGCATTTCAACCTCGAAGGGGAACTCCTCAAACCTATCCTTGAATGTATGATAATGCTGATTCGCCAATATTGTGGTAGGCACAAGCACGGCCGCCTGTTTCCCGTCTGCTACGCACTTGAATACCGCTCTAGCCGCCACCTCTGTCTTCCCGTAGCCCACATCGCCGCAAAGGAGCCTGTCCATAGGCACAGGTTTTTCCATATCCTTCTTTATTGACTCCACGCTCCTGAGCTGATCGTTCGTCTCCGTATACGGAAATTTATCCTCAAACTCCTTCTGCCAGATTGTATCCCCTGCGAAAGCATAACCCTTGCGGGTTTTACGCGCCGCTGTAACATCAAGAAGTTCTTTAGCCATATTGGCGATATCCTTCTTCGCCTTGGCTTTGGCCTTTTTCCAGTCGCTGCTCGAAAGCTTGCTGATCCGCGGTTCCGCATCACCCCCGCCTATATATTTCTGAACCAGAGACATCTGTTCCACCGGAATATAAAGAACGTCCTCGCCCGCGTATTTTATCTTCAGATAATCCCGGCGCACATTCTGTATATCCAACTGCTCTATGCCCAGAAACTTCCCGATACCGTGATTCTCATGCACCACATAATCGCCCTTCGTTATATCAGTGAACGATTTGATAGGCGCGGCGTTCTTACTGTCCCTTTTTCTCGAACTCCGAAACTTAGGCGAACTAAAGATATCCCCTTCCCAAAGGTATACGCGTTTTTCCTCCGGGAACTCCATGCCGCATGACAGTTTGCCCAGCTTGAGTTCGACCAGGCCGATCAGATCCGCCCTGCCCAGGAAATCCCTCAGACTGTCTGCCCTATCCTCAACAGAACATACGATAGTCACCCTGTACTTATTTTTTATATAACGCCTGAGTTCTTCCTCAAGCATGTCCATACGCCCGTTTATCACGGGCGGCCGCCTAGCGGCAATATTTCGGCTTTCGGAAATGATGCTCACGCCTTCCGGTCTTGTGGAAAATGGCGTGAATATGTAGAGACTTTCCTGCTCAAACAACCCTTCGAAATCCCGCCTGCCCGAGAAATTTTCATAATCCTCCGGCAAGCAATGACCCTTTTCAAGCATTGCCCCGAAGTCCGCCTCCGCCTCTCTCTCCAGCAGTTCTATATTCTCAAGCAAACGCGTGGGATCGTCGAGCATCACCACGCCATCTCTCATATAATCCCATATATGGAAAATCCCGTCGTAGAAATACGAGACATAATTCTCAAGAAGCTGCAGGTTGACCGCCGACTCTATGTAGTCCAGTAACTGGCGCTTCCTCGCCTTGAGTTCCGCCGCCCTGTCGCCGCGGGCGCTATTTATATGCCGATCGAAGAGATCCCCGATCTTGATCGAAGCCTCCTTGAAGACCTCCCTGTCTATTATCATCTGCTCAGCGGGCCATATCTCTATGGATTCAAGCCTGGAATCCGAGCGCTGACTTTCAAGATGGAAGATCTTGATGGAGTCTATTTCCGAGTCAAAGAGATCCAAACGATAAGGCGCCGGACTATCCACAGCGAATATGTCCAGCACGCCGCCGCGCTGACTGAACTGCCCCTTCGCCTCTACAAACGGTGTCCGTTCAAAGCCCATGGCGGTGAGCATCCTCTTCACATGATCGAGATCTATGCTGTCGCCTTCCTTCATGACAAGCCTGTACCTGTCACAGGTTTCCGGCGGGGGGAGTTTTTTTAAAACCCCGGACACGGGCGCTATCACCACGCATTGTTCGCCCTTTCTCATGCCCGCAAGCGCTTCAAGCCGCGCTTCCATCTGTCCGTGGCTCTTAGCCTCATACTGCATAAAAAAGGATTCTTCTTCCTGGATCACGTAGATCTTCCACGGCAGAAAGAATGACAGCGTCTTCGCCAGTTCATTCGCCTTGGAAGCCGACGCCGTCACTATCAAACACTGCTGCCCGCTCTCCATCAACTCACGTGCCGCATAAGGCGCGATTTGAGCGTCCGCCAGCCCCGAAACATGTATCACTTTCCTTAAATTCTTACTCATCGCCGCCTGTTTCTGCAGTCTTTTCAAGCTCATTACCGCGCCTTACATTGTATTTGCTCATGGCAATGTCAATATTCTCCGTGAGTATGCATTCTACAGCGTCCGCTGCGCGCAGCACCGCCTCTCTTACCTGCCCGGCTTCTTGTTTCCTGAATCCGCCAAGCACATAATTGATCAGATCGCCGTCGCGCGTCCCGCCTATGCCTATCCTTATCCTCGGAAAATCTTCACTCTGCAGATTGTAAATCACAGACTTCATTCCGTTATGAGTGCCCGCACTGCCCTTTTTCCTTATCCTTATCTGCCCTGTGGGAATATCTATGTCGTCATATATCACGATGAGCTTTTCTATCGGCGTTTTGTAATATTCCATCACGGCGAGAACACTCTCGCCGCTGAGATTCATGTATGTCTGGGGCTTCACCAGTAGCGTCTTCACCCCCGCGATACGCGCTTCACCGATCAGCGCCTTAAATTTCAATTTGTTTATAACTGCACCATTTCGCTCCGCAATACGGTCAAGCGTAATAAACCCGATATTATGCTTCGAGTTCTCATAACGCCTTCCGGGATTGCCAAGGCCAACTATGATTTGATCCATTGCCTTCCTCTAATGCTAAACATAATGCTAAACGATCTTTAAAATCGAAAGCATTCAAAAGGATTAATCGAACAACCGGCTTATCGAATCATTCGTAAATATCCTTGAAATAGCTTCCGCAAACAGCGGCGCCACTGAAAGCACGCGTATTTTTTTGATCAGCTTCTCCTCTGACAAGGGCACGGTGTTCAATAGCACCAGTTCCTTCAGCGCCGAAGCTTCGATCCGCTCAATAGCGGGACCGGACAGTATGCCGTGAGTCGCACAGGCGTAAACCTCTCCGGCGCCCATGTCCCTGATCACATTTGCGGCGTTGGTTATAGTCCCGGCGGTATCGATCATGTCGTCCACCAGAATCGCGGTCTTGCCCTCTATATCGCCTATGACGTTCATAACCTCACTGACATTCGCCTTCGGCCGCCTTTTGTCTACAATGGCAATAGGGGCGTCCAGGAGATGCGACATACTTCTCGCTCTCGACACGCTGCCGTGATCCGGAGATACGACGACTATGTCCTGAAGGCGCTTCGTGCGGAAATATTTCACTAAAATGGGCATTCCAAGCAGATGATCCACCGGAATATCGAAATAGCCCTGAATCTGCGGGGCATGCAGATCCATCGTCACCACGCGATCAGCGCCTGCCGCGCTAAGCAGATCCGCTATAAGTTTAGCCGTTATAGGATCCCTCGCCTTCGCCTTTCTATCCTGACGCGCATAACCGTAATAAGGCACCACCGCGTTAATCCTGCCCGCAGAGGCGCGTTTCATCGCGTCTATCATGATTAAAAGCTCCATCAAGCTGTCATTAACCGGACTCACGGTGGGCTGCACGATATACGCGTCTATGCCTCTGACCGTTTCCCAAAGACTCACAGATATTTCACCGTCGCTGAACTTTGTGACCGTGGATTTCCCCAAAGGCTTGCCCAGAATCGAGCTTATTTCCTCCGCCAATGCCAAGTGGGAATTCCCAGTGAAAATTTTAAAATCCGAGAATACACCGTTTTTCATCTTTATTCAAATCCTCCGTTTTAGCGGTCGCTTTTACTGAGTCTGCCTTTCAGCAGACCGCGCCTCGCAACCCATCCCTCTACAGACCGCTGCTTTGCCCTTCCTACGGACAAAGCGCCGTCCGGCACATCGCTTGTCACTGTAGTTCCCGCCGCCACATAAGCGCCCTCGCCGATCTTTACAGGCGAAATGATATTGGCGTTGCAGCCCACAAATGCGCCGTCCTCTACAGTAGAACGATGTTTATCCCTTCCGTCATAATTCACGAATACAACTCCGCACCCGAGGTTTACGTTGTCCCCTATATCTGAATCTCCGATATATGTAAGATGAGACGCCTTCGAATGATCCCCGATGCTGGAATTCTTAACTTCGACGAAATCGCCGACCTTAGCATCATCACCTACGCGGCTGCCCGGCCGCAGATAAGCGAACGGTCCTATGGCGGATTGATCCCCTATGGTGCTTCCCAGCACTACAGACTGTTGAATCTCCGTTCCGTCTCCTATGATCGAATCCTCTATCCTAGTATTCTGACCTATAATACAGTTCTTCCCTATCCGGGCTTCCCCTACTATGGTCACGCAGGCGCCGATCACGCTGCCCGCGCCGATCACAACCCCCTCGTCAATATACGCCGCGTCAATATCGGCAAACTCAACGCCCGCCGCCGCAAAAGCCAGATTAATGCGCCGCCGCGCCGCCGCCCTCTCATTATAGTATGCTTCTTTATCCTTAAACAAATTTATGTCCTTTCTATTCACACCCGGCACGACGAATCTCACCCGATGGGCTTTCCTCAAGCATCTCTGAGTCCCCACTGAAGGTTATTCCCGCCCGGCACGCCGAATCTCACCCGATGGGCTTTCCTCGAATCACATCTGTTTCCGCCGCGTGATCCATCTCAAGTATCTTCTCACCTACCTGGTAGATATCGCCTGCGCCCATTGTTATCACCAGATCCCCGGGCTCGGCTCTCTCCCTCACAAAGAGCGCGATCTCATCAAACCCCGGTAAAAACCACGCTTCCTTCTCGGGATGCTTCCTGAGTATCTCATCCACCAGCGCCTTTGAGCTTATCTTGTGTATATTTTTCTCGCGCGCGGCGTAGATCTCCGCCATAACCAGCTTATCGGCAAGCTCGAAGGAGTCGGCAAACTCGCTGAACAAGGCCAGTGTCCGCGTATATGTATGCGGCTGGAACAGGCACCAAAGCTGTCTGTGCGGAATCTTCTCAGCCGCTTTGAGCGTGGCTTGTATCTCCGCCGGATGGTGCGCGTAATCATCCACAACACGCACATTGCCTTCGGTTTCGCCCAGAACATCAAAACGCCGCTGCGTACCCGCGAAGACTTCAAGCGTCCTCTTGATCACATCCGGAGCAACACCGGCGTCATGACAGCAGGCAAATGCCGCAAGCGCATTAGCGATATTGTGTTCGCCCGGCACAGCCAGCTGTATGTGACAGAGTTCCTCGCCCCCGCAGACCAGAGAAAAAGCCGGCATACCGTCCTGACTGAATTGTATGTCGGCGGCGCGGTAATCGCACTTGTCATGGAAGCCAAAAGTTATCACCCTCCTGTCCAGATCCTTGAGTATGCTGTTTACAAAGGGATTTGCGTCATAGGCGATCACCGCCCCCCACTTCGGGGTGAGGTTTGCAAATGTATTGAATGATCTTACTATATGTTCGATATCGCTGAAATAGTCCAGATGATCTGAATCAATATTTAGAATTACAGCATATTTGGGTGCAAGCTTCAAGAAGCTGTCCATGTACTCGCAAGCTTCGGTAACAAAAAAATCGCCGCCGCCTACGCGAACATTGCCGTTTATTTCGGACAAGTTGCCTCCGACCAGAATTGTCGGATCGCTGCCGCTCTCTTTGAGTATAAGTGATATCATAGATGTAGTAGTAGTCTTGCCATGGGTTCCCGCAATAGCAATGCTGCACTCACATTCCCTCATAAGCGCTCCCAATGCTTCCGCGCGTGAAACCACCTCTATCCCAAGCTCCCTCGCAAGAGCAAGCTCCGGATTCTCCGCTGAAACAGCCGCAGAGAAGATCACAAGATCAGCTCCCGCTATGTTCTTCGATCTATGCCCCAGATATATCCGAGCACCGTTCTTTATGAGTTTATCGGTAATATCGCTCTCCTTCATATCCGAGCCGGATACCTTAAAACCCCTTGCAAGCAATATTTCCGCAATGGCGGACAAGCCTATACCGCCTACGCCAATACAATGAATGTGTTTCTTCGCCGAAAAATCCAACATGCTTTCCTCCGCCAGCTGACAATCTCTCCATCCACATCTTAATATACCACAAAAATGAATTGGCTTGGTATATTATTTCCAAATTTCCGAAATTTATTTCCCGGCGCCCGTCATCCAAGTCGAGTCAACTATTCATGACACGATCTTCAATATAAGTCAACTGTTCGTGACATAATGACGTCCTATGGGGTCTTATCGTAAAATTGTCATAACTTTTGCACAATTTTTGCACTAATCGTGTATTTAATTTTAAAAAACCCTTGTAAACGTCTTGCTATCATTGTATAATACTTTTGCACATATGTATACTTAAATGGAATGTTTTGGATTCCGGAGCGTCACTAAAGGGAACTTCTAAAAACCCGGGGTGCAGATTCGGCGTGAATTTTGTCGCGATTCACAGTCGAAAAACGCAGACATACTGGTAGTATGTTGAGGCTTTTTGGCGAAGAAGCGCGGCAAAAGGCGCGTCGAAGAGGTGCGGCAGGGTTTTGGGAAGTTCCCTAAAATCAGAAAGGGTGGTTCCAAAATGAAAATTACTGATGTCAGAGTGCGTAAGGTAAGCGAAGATGGGAAGATGAAGGCCGTCGTTTCAGTGACATTTGACGACGAATTCGTTGTTCACGACATTAAGATCATCGAAGGCCAGAACGGGTTGTTTATTGCGATGCCCAGCAGGAAAATGGGCGAAGGAGATTTCAGGGATATCGCGCATCCGTTGATTTCCGAAACCAGAAACCGGATTAAGGACGCTATATTCGCTGAATACGAGAAAGTTATGGACGAAAGAGACGATGAGAATCTCATCGCAATGGCAAGCTCACAATAATTAGGATAGGCTATTGACCTTGTCGTTAAACACCGGGGTTCCGGTGCTTGCTGTGGGTATGAACCTATAACGAATACCGGACTTCCGGTATTCGTTTCTGTTTTTCGGTTTCGGCATGACAAGCCCGTAGTCCGGTTGTGCGCTTACTATAGGCAAGCTCCGTAGCTTGCCTATACCGAATGCGAATATTTTCTCAAAGAGGGATGTCTTCGACTTTTACTATGTCAACCCCCAGGCGTCTCAGTTTTTTGATGAAATCCGAGTATCCGCGTTCGATGTGGTATATTTCCGATATTTCGGTTCTGCCCTTCGCCGCAAGCGCCGCGAGCGTCAGCGCTGCGCCCGCTCTCAGATCCGTAGCCAGCACCTGCGCCCCGCGAAGGCGCTTCCCTCCGTCTATGGATGCAAGATTCCCTTCGGTCTTTATGCTCGCTCCCATGCGGTTAAGCTCGCCTACGTGCCTATAACGCTTTTCAAACACCGTCTCTATCACAGTGCTGTGACCCTTGACGGTAGTCAAGAAAGCCATGAACTGCGGCTGCAGATCTGTGGGAAATCCCGGGTAAGGAAAGGTCTTTATGTCGGCCGGGATGAGCGTACCCTTAGATGCGTCAACGATCACACAGTCGTCGATTTCTTCGATATCAACGCCGCACTCCTTCAGTTTGGCTATGAGCGGCTTCACATGCCCCGGCACTACGTTCTTTATCTCAACCTTGCCCCTTGTAATAGCGGCGGCAAGCATATACGTCCCTGTTTCTATCCTGTCGGGTATCACTGTGTGTTTTGTGCCCCTCAGCCGCTCCACCCCTTCGATCTTTATCGTATCCGTACCGGCGCCCTTTATCCTGGCGCCCATCTTATTTAAGAAATTAGCCAAATCCACTATTTCCGGTTCTTCCGCTACGTTCTCTAAAATAGTTACGCCCTTGGCCGTCACCGCCGCCATTATTATATTTTCCGTAGCCCCCACACTGGGGAAGTCGAGATATATGTTCGCGCCCGTCAGCTCCGAAGCCTTGGCCTCTATGAAACCGTCCGTCTCCTTGATCTTCGCTCCTAAAGCCCTGAATCCCTTCAGGTGCAAATCTATCGGCCTCGCCCCTATAGCACAGCCCCCGGGCAGGGCAATCCTCGCCTTGCCGGTTCTCGCCAACAAGGGACCCATGGCCAATATTGACGCCCGCATCTTCTTTACCAAGCCGTAAGGCGCCTCGGACGATGTGATATTCGATGCATCCAGTTCAACCGAGTTAATTATATAATGCTCGTTAATCTTCGCGCCCATACTCCTTAGCAAGCTGCACATAACCTCAACGTCGCGCAGAGCGGGCACATCCAGGATCTCGCATTTTTCCTCAGTAAGCAAGGCTGCGGTCAAGATCGGCAGCACAGCGTTCTTTGAACCGCTGATCTCAACCTGACCGGAGAGCGCGCATTTATTGTTTATATAAAATTTCGCCACTAAGTCCTCCATAAACTTCTGCCGGGCAGTCACCCGACAGTAACCAAAATTTTCCAAAGATATTATCAAGCCGTACCTATGCGGTATGTTTTCACTGACATATCTCAGATAACCATTATACATTTTCCAGCGCCCAATTACAATGTCAATAATTAGCTTTTTTAGTTCTTCCTGGCGTCAATTTGCAATATTTTCGGCTGTAATCAAAGAATTTGAAGGTTTTTTCAGGTTTCCTAGCAAAAACTTGTTGAGTTTTTGCAAAACTTAGGTGATAATATTTAAGTAAGGGAGGATGCGAGGTATGGATACAGCTATTACTTTAAAAGACATCGGAATGATCATTCTTGGAGTTGGGTTGATATTATTGGTCTACTATGTAATTCATCTTTTGAGAACTCTGATCTTAACAGCTAAATCTGTTAACCGTATTCTTGCCGACGCCGAAACGATTTCAGAAGTCGCAGCGCGGCGCGCAAGGGAGACCGATGAGATCATCAGCGACGTATCTGAGGCGATCAGTTCCGTTTCAGATATAATCAAAGGACAACAGAGCACAGTGGGCGCTTTCGCGACCCTGATAAATGCCCTCGGCTCCTTGAAAAATATTTTTTCAGGCGGCAAAACGGACGATAAAACCGTTAATAATAAGTCCGCCGAGTCCAAAAAACGCGAGAAAAAAGCCGGTATTTCGGACTAATTCAACGGTTTTGGGCTTATGCAAAATCGACGTGGGGTTTATACGGTTTTTACCGATACCTGCGGGCGATACGGCATTTAAGAAAAAATTATTGTTTTTTGACTAAATTATATTGACATATTATATAATTAGTGGTAAGCTATCTTTGCGCCAGTTTTTTCAATGATTGGCAACAAAAGGTTTGCGAGGCCAATAAGGGGTTGGCGTCGTGAAAATCGCAGTTAGGAAAGGGGATAGGAACATGAAAGCAACCGGTATAGTAAGAAAAGTAGACGAACTTGGGAGGGTCGTGCTGCCTGTTGAATTAAGGAAGACTTTCGACATCAAAAAAGAAGATCCGTTGGAGATTTACGTTGATGGAGATAGCATCGTCCTGAAAAAGTATGAGCCCGCTTGCATCTTTTGCGGAAACGCGAAAAATGTCAAGAGAATACACGATAAAATCGTATGTGAGGACTGTCTCGAGGAGATGAAATCACTTTAGCCATCGGTTTTGGCTGAACACACAGGTAACGGCACACTTGACAAACGCGGAGGAACCTCTCCGCGTTTTTTCGTTGAAGACCTATCCCTGACCGCCCTATGGTCAGCGGAAGGTCTCACGCGAGAACTCCCCGGCTTCAGCCGGTTGGAGTTTACCGTGCGCAGCCCTATCCCTGACCGCCCTACTCTTTAAGGAGATTTTTTATCTCATCCGGCAACACATCCATCTGCACATCAAAGTCGTCTTCTTTGGCGCGTTTGCGTTTTTTGCCTATTATCCGTTTTATTTCGTCTTTTTTATAAAAATAGAACTCCGTACTGAGTTTTTCCGGTGAATCCGGTGTTCTTTCTTCCAAGACCAGTCTGGTTTTAATTTGGCTCATAAGTATGTTTGAGTCGATCACCAACGCTAAGCCATCTTGCGTAGTCACCTTGTCGCCTACATCCGGCATCCCTTTGCGGAGTCCCTGGTATGTCTCATTTTCGTATTTCAGACAACACATAAGCCTGCCGCAGGTTCCCGAAATTTTGGTGGGATTTAATGAAAGGTTCTGCACTTTGGCCATTTTTATAGATACCGGTTCGAAATCCGGCAGCCATGAATGACAGCACAAGCTTCGTCCGCAAGCGCCTATACCTCCGAGCATTTTCGCTTCGTCCCTTACGCCTATCTGGCGCAACTCTATGCGCGTTTTGAATACGCCCGCCAGATCTTTCACCAATTCTCTAAAGTCAATCCGGCCATCAGCGGTAAAGTAAAATATAACCTTAGCGTTATCGAAGGTGTATTCGACATCTATAAGCTTCATTTCAAGCTGATGCTTGTCGATCTTTTCCTGGCACATGGAGAGAGCCTTTTCCTTCTTTTTCAGATTGTCCGAATGCTGTCTCTCGTCCTTCTCCGTCGCCGCCCTCACAACCTTTTTCAGAGGCGCCACAACCTCGGAAAATGGCACTTCACGCACGCAACCCTTTACGGTACCGAACTCCATGCCCCGCGCCGTCTCGACTATCACCTTGTCGCCGCATTTAAACTCCAGATCGCCCGGCTCGAAATAATATACTTTGCCGGCTCGCTTGAAGCATACGCCGACCACTTTTACCATCGTCATTTTCTTCCTCGTCCGCCGCAGGTGACTTCTAATACCGAACTTCGTCTAAACCCCTGCCGCACTACAACCCGCGCGCCGTCAAGCTCCGTGTTACAAGCCTCGCACTGCCGAAGCCCATCTACAGTGTTTTACTCCGCAGACAGGCGCCGCATTACAAACCTCGCGCCGCCAGTTCCTTATTGACACGCTCTATTATCTGAATGCTGATCTCCCTGATCCCGCTTCCGCCGTCAATCCCTATAAGCCTCTGAGGGTTCTTTCTCTCGATTTCTTCATATGCCCTGGAAACCGCCGCGTGATAGAGAGCGTCTTCACTCTCTATCCGATCCGGCGCCTTACCGTTCCTGCGGTCTTCTCCCGTCTCAGGACTCACCTTGAGCAGAAAGGTAATATCCGGCGTACACTCGCCCACGCCGAAGCTGTTTATCACATCCACCATTCCGCCGAGTTTCCTGGCGTATCCCTGATATGCCAGGCTTGAGTCAACAAACCTGTCGCATATAACTATCCTGCCATCCTCCAGAGCCGGTCTGATTATCTCCGCAACCAACTGCGCCCTGGCGGCGGCGTACAGCATTGCCTCCGCTACATAGTCCATTCCTTTGTTACTTGTATCCAAGATCACCGCGCGTATCTGCTCACCTATCAGCGTCCCCCCCGGCTCTCTGGTAACGACGGGACGATACCCTACGCTTACCAGAAATTCCGACAAACATTTGATCTGTGTAGACTTGCCGGAAGCGTCCAAACCTTCAAAAGTAATAAACAAACCGTTCTTCATAAGCAGTTACATCCGTGCTTTCTTTTTATTTGCCGTATAACTGCCATATAACCTTATGCCAAAGATAATCGAAAGACATACAAATGGGACACAAAGTAATATGACAAATCCTAGTTTCAAATAGAACATTTTATCATCACGTCAACTTTCCGATATATGAGAATTGCGCCGTACAGCTATTATACCATAATACATACATAATGCATTAAAGTTTTATTAAAAAACTGCGCAGAAGTTCCCACTATTCAAACGCCGCGTGAGCTTTTCTCAGAGCCGATTTCAGCCGCCATACTTCTCAGGGTATACTTATAGCTGACATCGCTGTTTAAATCCCGTCTTGCGCGTTCTACGAGGTCAACAAGGCATATAAAAGCCTCTTTCTCTTGCTCCGATTCAAGCGCCCGATTATACGCCGCTTCTTTTGCACGTGCGACAAAACGCGCCCTGCATAGCGTCTCTAAAGTATCAAGCATAATGTATGCCTTATCCTTATCGGTAATCGCTTCATCCAGCAGTTTTGCCGATTCGTAGTAAGGCGCGCCATTTATCAGCTTCTCCGCCAATGCATTCGCCCAGTCCGGAAAAATGTCGGCATCAGACGCCTTTTGACCTCCTACGCGAAACACGGCGCATCTTGATCGTATAGTCGGAAGCAACATTTCCTGATTCTCAGAAATCATGATTATCATATGTCCCGGATTAGGTTCTTCAAGGGTTTTCAGAAGTTTATTCTGGCTTTGAACCGTCATTCTGTCTGCATCCTCAACAATAGCCACTATTCTATCAGATGCAAATGGCTTATTTTTAAGTTTTTCGAGTAGTTCCAGGATCTGTTTGACACCTATACTATTTTTTTCGCGAAGCAATAAGAATACATCCTCATGATTCCCGTGTTCTACTTTTCTACACGAGAGACAATGCCCGCAGGGTCTCTTTCCATCCTCCCTGCAGTAAAGCGCCTTGACAAATTCAATGACGGCATTTTTGCTTATCTCGTAATCGTTTCCTGAAAATATATAGGCATGGGAAAGTCTGCCTCCCCTTACCAGCTTGTTGATTCGGTTTTGTGTGAGAACATCAATTGAAGGCATCTTATCGCCTCCTTCTATACGGCGAGGCTTTGCAACAAAGCCCGGTAACGCGAAAAAACCGTCCATGCGGCTATGTTTAGATTGAGTTCAGGCAAGCTCCGGAAACCTGCGTTATGTCATCCGGCGTTAAATATAAAAAAACCGGCGACGTCCTACTTTCCCAGGCAGCTTCCCACCAAGTATCATCGGCGCAAATGAGCTTAACTTCTGTGTTCGGGATGGGAACAGGTGTAACCTCATCGCTATAGTCACCA
>JAISED010000075.1 GCA_031264295.1 Eubacteriales Family XIII. Incertae Sedis bacterium
GGAGGAAGACAATGTGCGAAATCAGGAGAAAAGAATGTGACTGGGGTGAAACTTTTATAATATTTTAGCAGAAAACAATTTGACGATTGTAGCTCCATTTAATTTGACGAATAACAGTCTAATGATTTCTCCTTAGATTCTAAAACAAACAGCACCATGCCTGAACCTGATGGAAGCGTTCTTACTTTTATACATTTACTCCAAGTAATACATTTCATACTGTCGCCAAACTTATCCACAACAGCATCATGGAAATCCACAGATATCGTTTTCGAGGCGGCACGAATTTTTCTTAAGGTATGTTCATCATTTTGTTTTTGCTGCTCGTGCGATTGAATCGCATCGAACAAAAAAGATTGCACCTTCTCTATTGATATAGCACACAAAAAATAGTTCAATTTTCAATGCCTCCCTCTTCATTACTTAATTACCGTTAGCCTATTTGCCCGCAAAGGTTGCCCATTGTTCATTATGAAACTATTGCCTTTGAGTTATTAGTCATCTCGTGAGACTGCGTTCCCAAAGCTAACCAAAATTGGTTCCAAAACTCATGTGTATTCTATCATTTTTGTGCTTATTACACAACACAAAAAAGTGGATTGAAAAGTTTGCTTTCCAATCCACTTTTGTTTACTCTTTACTTTCTATTCAGATTCTGCCGTCCTTCATGCCTTCTATCTACCCGATCTGCCCAAGTATAGCAGGATCCTTGATCGTCGTATCCTCAGCCAGCAAAATGATCTTGGACATGACCTCCGCTGTGCGCGGGTCGTCGTCGGCAAAGGGCAGGAAGACCCGGCCGCGGTGCTGACTTGGCACGGCCAGGATGTTCACCGCGCCGCGACCCATTTTGTGAACCTGGGCGCTCCCCAGATGCACGGTATACTCGCCCAGCTTGCCTATGATCTTCGCGTGGCGGCCGTCTATGCTGACGTTTTCTATATGTAATAGTCTCAAAAGCTCCGCCACTATGACAGCCCTCATCTCCACGGTAGAGAGACTGGCCTCCGGATCTACGCCGCCTACATGAGCCACGGACACCACCAAGTCGATGTCGCGCATAACCTCGGAGAAGATTACAGGAGGAATGTCCTCCAGCTGTATAGCCTTGTGGGTTTTGCGATCAAAGAACTCTACGGTTTCCAGCGTGGGCGCTTCGATGTCCGCCGGGGAGAACCAATCCGCTGCGGCATAGAGCTTGACATAGATGTTTTCTTTATAGTAAACCCTCTGTAGTCCCTCTTCATAATCTACCGTCCAAAGACGGCTCTTCAGCAGAGCCACAGTCTTTTTCGGCTGCACCTGATGTCCCGCGTACCGGCGCGAAACAGTCCTCGCCTCACGTTCATCCTCATTGAGAATATAGAGTTCACGGAAGATCTGTTTGAAAGGCTGTACCAGTTTTTGCTCAAAGGCGTAACGCTGCCAGTCCCGCCAGGTTCCCAATGTATACAGGTCAAATGGATGCGCAATACGCACCGGGCTGTCGTCGCTCAAGCGTTCCGCAAATTCGCTGAACATACCGGCCGCCTCGGCGCTGCCCCCGCTGCCGTTGCCGGTTTTGCCGCCGCCTATTTCATCCCCGCTGATACTGACGAAAACCAGTTTGGTAAGCAGCGGGGCGACTACCGGATGCCCCATCAGCGCCTTGATTTCGCCAAACGGGAAGACGTCGCGATTCACCATAACCAACTCCAGATTTTCCCTGGCGCGTTTATACTGAGCCTTGAGAGCTGAGACACTTTCCTTGCATTCCAGAATATACGGGTCTTTTTTCAATGCTGCGGGGACAGAAGCCAGAGCCTTTCCGCTCTTTTCACAGATCAGCGCCGCGCTGCCGTCGTCGCGCATGTTTATGCGCACCGTGTATTCGCCGATGATTTTATCTTCGAAATATCCCTTTAGGCTTTCGACCTTCATGATTTCCATGCGCCAGGTAAAGCGCAGGGTATCGGCAAAACCTGCGTTGCGCCCCAGATTTTCCAATGCTATGGCGCAAGCCTTTCCCTCACTGGCTCGGCGCTGTGCACCGAACGTTTTACTCTCCTTCAAGAAAAGCTGAATATTTTCATAGCGCTCCATAGCCGCTTCCTGCTCCTTGCCCTTTTTCAGCGGAATCAAGGCATAGCTCAGGAGCTTGTCCTTATTGCGTTTTTCATGAATCTCCTTCCACAACGCGCCGGCGTCGAGCTTCCCCAGCACCGCGTCAGCGAAAAGCTGGGCGCGCCGATGATTCGCCCCATCGGTCAAATATTTAGCGCAGTCGTACACCAATGCAAAGCGCTCTTCTCCAAGAGCGGCGTACGCATCCTGAAACCAGGCCACATCAAACGCGCCGTCGTTAAACTCCGCCGGCGTAATGGGACTGTAACGCGCCACCTCTGTTTCCTTCTCTGCGGAGAAACTATCATTGACATGAGCGTGAAAATACCAAACCGCGCTTTTCAAACCCGGCCAGCCCAGATAGTCGCCTACGACGCCAATCCAAGCGGGAGCATACATGGCCGCTTCGATCAGCCTCTTGTCGGAAATCCGCCCTGCCAGAGCAGCGCGCAGGCTGGCCGCATCGTCGTCTGCTCCCGGATGCGAGGCCTTGAGCAGACTGGAAAGCACAGCCTTTTTCGTCGATTCGCCGCTGCCGTAGTAAATATATCCACGAACAAAGGTTTCTTTCCCCAGCGCCACGAGGATCTTAACAAATGTCTCAGCGCCCTCATGCCAGCCTATTGCCCCAGCTAATGCGCTGACCTCGGTCGCGCTGTCTCCGCGCTGCAGCTCGATCTCAATAACTCTGGCGGACACTTCATCGGCGACCGTTTTCAAAACGGGATACTTCTCTACGGTCTTTTTCGGTCCCTCCCAGCGAATCTTCCCCGCATAATTCCTGATAGAATTGACATTTCCAAGAAACAGGGTTCTGTACAATGCGTCGATCTTGACAATACCGAGTCCCACCGCCCGCGCTACATCCACCTCATCCAGTCCTTCATAAAACATATCCGACAAACGCCCCAAGGCAAACCCGAATGCAGTATAGCTTTTAAAATGTTCATCCGAATCCGCGACTTTTTCCAGTTCATTGAGGAGGAAGCCCAGCTCCTTTGTATCAACAAATTTGAGTTCTCTCGGTTCCCGGTCATAATAATAAATATAGCTGCTGGCGGTATCCGGGTAAATGCTTCGTTTCCAGTCCGCTTCAGCGATATTATTCATCAGATCCGCCAAGGCGCCCGCGATCACAGCGAAGCGCTCGTCTTTGGAATATTCGCTCCCGATCATATTGATAATTTGCCTTGCCAGCTTGCCGTATTCCCGCCCTTTACAATAGACGAGGAGTTTGTCTACTTCCTTCGCGTTGAAGAGTCTTTCTACG
This sequence comes from Eubacteriales Family XIII. Incertae Sedis bacterium, assembly GCA_031264295.1. Lineage (GTDB taxonomy): Bacteria > Bacillota > Clostridia > Peptostreptococcales > Anaerovoracaceae > JAISED01. Next base: position 3,374 of record JAISED010000075.1, read on the forward strand.
GCGGCGTTCGTCCAATCCTCATATTTCAGCTCATAGCGGTTTCCATAGCTCTCCACCCTTCCCATGAACATAAAAATAAGCACCTCGCAAAAGCTAACCGCGTTATCTTTTATCCAACCGCGCCACACTTCTTGTAAAACGAATTTCTCAAACTCAGAAAGCTCCTTATCGTCCGCCGCTTCAGCGCGGGCGCGAGTCCAGACAAGGCCGCCCAGAGCCACTTCTTGATCCCCTTCGTATGTGTAAATTTTGTAGGTATAATCGCGGTTCTCCTTGATGAGTTCACAGAGGGCGTCGAAAATTTTCGTCATCCGTTTCGGTGAAAAACCGAAGATGTGATCAAGCCTATGCTCATTATCCACGGCAGGGAAGGGAAGATTCGGGAAATAGGATGGATCGTAAAGGCCAAAGCCGTTGGCTTTACTGTACTTCTCTTCCGTTGCGCACAGGGCGTCGACAAGTACGCGCTCCTTGTCGCTCACCTTTGGCATGAGAGTGCAAAGCTCCGCAGCGGCGGCATTGTCCAGCTTCTCCGCCTTGATCAACTGGGTCAGCATGTCCAGGCCGCCGAGCCGCATGTTCTCCTTCTTGTCCGCCAGTAGGGCTTTAGCCGCCTCAAGCGGCCTGCCGCCATCCTGATTCAGAAGAATCTTGACGGCATTCTGCCTTATGTCTCCGGTTTTTAAATTCAAAAGATCCGCTATGGCTTTTTCTTCCTCTCCCGTCAATCCGGAGTTTTTAGAGAATTCCATAATAATATTTAATGCCTGAGCGCGAACACTCATGCTTTTATCTCGCAGTGATTCAAAGACAAAGGCGCGGTTCTTTCCTTCCGCCGGATTTGCCAAGAAAACACGGATAAACAAAATGCGGCTGTCCGAATCTGCTTTGCCCATAAGTTCTATGAGCTTATCGATTTTTTTAGGATCAAAATCATATCCGGCGATGATGAGCAGTCTCGAAAACAGATCGCTCGGCGTAAGTGAAAGCGTATTCCATGGGAATGGTTTAGCCTCCGCCAGATAACCCTTCTCCGGAACCAAGGGGACTATATTGATCAGCGCCTCGAACTGCTGTTCCCTCGCCGCCTTGTCCTCCAATATCTCATGTCTATGGCATTCCTTGCTGAAATTCTCATCGGTTTGATACCTGCCGACGCTTGATGAAAGGTAATTGTCGAAAACAAGGGAAAGTATATCCAAATCCGCCTCGTTAATAAGCTTCACTGCCGTAAAAGCCTGCAAGCTTCTATTCTCTGTCTGCTGCAAGAAGTACAGAGCTACCAGTTTTTTGTATTTTTCGCCGTCTAACAGTCTGTCGATTAAACTGATGGCGGTGTTCATCTCCCGTACTGAAGCAGCCCAGAGCGCCGCGTATATTTCTATTACATCATCGCTTTCCGCCCCTGCCATCAGCGCGTTCTCGTCGGTCAGATACGTGTAGCCCAGCGACAGGAGTTTGGCCGCCACGCGTTTGTCGTCATAGTTTTCACCCAGACCCATCCAAACATCCAGAGCTCTGACAGCCGATGAATATCTCAGCAGGTCATTATCCATGACGAGCTTCATCAGACGTGTAAAGGCTTCGACCCGGCCATTGTCGGCATTCTCCAAAATGGACTGGCGCAGCCCCTCCTGCAGCTTTGCCGCAAGGAGCGTCCCTTCCAACAGTTGGTATAGTTCCTCATTGGCGCTTTTGAGAATGCCGTTTATGATGGAATATGAAAGCAGTTGGGTGTTGTTATCGCCTAATATTACCTCTTTCACAGCATTGATGACCTTCGCGTCGCCCTCGTCAATGCGCACAGCGATGAAGTCGGCATAAACCATGCCCCCGAGCCGCTCCTTGCCATCCACATTTCTCTCGCTTGGAGGTGTGGTCAAGTCCTTCACTATATCGAAATCTTCCCATGAGAAAAATATACAATCTAAGATAGAAATAAAGCGTTCAAGATAGGGTTTCACTTCTTTGGTTCGGAAAGATCGGCGATATGTGGAATGCGAATGAACATAGAGATTCAGACGCCGCGCTGCCTCGCCCACCCAGTCCGCTGTGGGCTTGCCATGAATGGCCGTAAAAAGCTCTCGCGGAGCCTTATCGAAGATTTCGGTAGTGCTTTGAGGCGAGTCCTTCATCAAGAGTTCAACAATCTCATCATAAAACTCTTGCCGCTCATACCAACCCCCTTCATTATATGCGATCAGAGCTTTGGCCAATTCGCCGGCGCGCCCCTTTTGTTGTTTTAATTTCCCGATAATTGTATCTTTATCCATCTTTTCCTTTTTTTCCTCCTTTTGACTTAGAAGCGCTGCGACACGCTCCCCTTGTTGCTTTAATTTTTCAATAATCGAAGCCATCTTATCTCCTTTGGCTTAAAAGCGCCATGACACGCTCCTCATATTGTTATACACGCTGCGGCATATTCTCCTTGTGCTTAGAAATGCCGACCGGCCAGCATCACTAAACGTATAAACGTGACAATATCACCGTCATTCAAGGAAAACGGCGCGCCGGGCAGAGCCTCGTCTTCATTTACCAAGACCCGATAAATGCCGTCGTTAAAACACTGTATAGCGTTTTGAACGGCATTTTCCTCGTCCTGCTCATTCTCATTCCTGCGATCGCCGAACCCGATCTTTCCTGTGTGTTCTCCGTCCTCCATCTCCTGCTGCGACAGGTAATGAAAGAGCGGTGCGTCCACTGTTTTAGCGTTATAGGTTCGGACGTTTTCCCTAACCAGATATTCGATCAGCTTCTCCGGCGCATCTGTATCGCCGGGAACCGTCCAGGCTTGTTTTTCAAGGATATCGCGCCGTTTACCGGCGGCCTTGACACGAACAAAAATATTCATACATACAGCTCCTTGTATAATATGCGTTGTGCAAAACATCTTCCGCACCATGTAACACCTGCGCCCAATGCACCGGCGCCGCGCTGCCCGTGCTCATCGTATTACTCGGCCTCGGCATGTAACACCTGCACCCAATGCACCGGCGCCGCGAGCAAAACCCCGCTCATCCATCTGCTGCGTTATATTATATTATACTGTGAAGTGAGGATTATTTCAACAGAGTTCCAGTATTAATTGCGGATTAGCATTAAAAGGTTTCCCCCGATAATTATCTAATCATCGGGGGAAACCTTTTAAAAACATTTGTGACCATATAAGATTACGATTCCAAGCACTCCATGTATAAATACGAAGTATGACGTGTTCGGATTTGATGCTAATTGGTGACCCTATCGGGACTCGAACCCGAGTTACTGCCGTGAAAGGGCAGTGTCTTAACCACTTGACCATAGGGCCTTATTTAGCGGAGTTCATGACTGTTCCCCGCTAAAAAACCGGCGACGTCCTACTTTCCCAGGCAGCTTCCCACCAAGTATCATCGGCGCAAATGAGCTTAACTTCTGTGTTCGGGATGGGAACAGGTGTAACCTCATCGCTATAGTCACCA